>JAUIFY010000439.1 GCA_030430245.1 bacterium
GCCCGAGAGAGTGAAGCCGTCGCCGCTGGCCGTCGCCTGCAGAGTGACGTCGTCGAGGCCCCAACCCGCGCCGTCGTCTGCGAGGGCGACCGTCGCGATGGTCGAGCCGTCCGCGATCGTCGGGAGCAGCTCCTTCTGGGCCTCGTCGCTTCCGGCCTCACGCAACGCGGATGCCGCGAGAACGGCGGTCGAGAGATACGGGGCGCAGAGGAGGGCGCGGCCCATCTCCTCCAGGACGATCATCATCTCGACGGGACCGAGCCCCGCGCCGCCGTACTCGGCGGGCACGATCAACCCCTGCAGGCCCATCTGTTGCGCCATCTGCTTCCAGACGTCTTCGTCGTAGCCCTGCTCGGTGTCCATCGTGCGGCGGACGGCCTGCTCGTCGGAGCGGTCTTCCAGGAACCGCCGAACGGTGCGGCGGAGCTCTTCGTGCTCTTCGTTGAACGCGATGTCCATGGTTCTGCTTCCTCAGGCGCTGCGGGGGATGTCTTTCCAGGCGACCGCTTTGTCGACGCGGGGTTCGCCGGGCAGTCCGAGGACACGTTCTCCGAGGATGTTGCGCATGACTTCGGACGTGCCGCCTTCGATCGAGTTCGCCCGCGACCGGAGGAACTGATACTTCGCGAGCTGCTCGGCGTTGCGCGAGCCTTCGGCCGGCCGCCGGAGCTCGTAGCCTTCCTCGAAGAGCAGCGACTCTCGTCCGAGCACGTCGAGGCACGTCTCCCACGTACGCTTGTAGATCTCGGATTGGGCGAGCTTGCCGACCGAGCCCTCGGGGCCGGGGTTGGCGCCCGCCCTCGTCGCGGCGCGTGCCCGCAGCCCGGTGAGCCGCAGGAGCTCCGCTTCGATGTGGATCTGCGTCACGCGATCGCGCAGGATGGCGTCGGCCGAGGCCGACCGTCCCGTCTTGTCCCGCTCGTTCCAGAGCGTCTGAAGCGTCGCGGTGGGTCCCGCTCTTCGGTGGCCGGAGCCGCCGCCGAGCGCGGTGCGCTCGTTCATCAGCGTGGTGATCGCGACCTGCCAGCCGTTGCCCTCCTCGCCGAGCATCCGATCGGCGGGGATGCGGACGTCGGTCAGGAAGATCTCGTTGAACTCGGCCTCGCCGGTGATCTGATAGAGCGGTCGGACCTCGACGCCCGGGCTCTCCATGTCGAGGAGAAAGTAGGAGAGCCCCTTGTGCTTCGGCACGTCGGGGTTGGTCCGGGTGACGAGCATTCCCCACTTCGAGATGTGCGCGAGCGTCGTCCAGACCTTCTGGCCGTTCACGACCCACTCGTCGCCGTCGCGCACGGCCCTCGACGAGAGCCCGGCGACGTCGGAGCCGGCGCTGGGCTCGCTGAAGAGCTGGCACCAGATCTCCTCGCACGTGAACATGGGTCGGAGGAGGCGCTTCTTCCACTCCTCGGAGGCATAGGTCAGGACGACGGGGCCGCCCATGCCGATGCCGATCGGATTCAGCTCGAGATCGTTGTAGAACGTCTTCGCGTTCTTGCGAATCTCGTCGTTCACGATCGCCTGCTGGTTGGGCGTGAGACTGAGACCGCCGTGGCCCTCGGGAAAGTGGACCCACGCGAGTCCGTGATCGAACTGCGTGCCGCGGAACGTCACGCGATCGACCTCGTCGGGATGGGCTTCGGCGAGCAGTGCTCGGGTGCGCTGGCGAAGCTCCTCCTCGCTCATCGTCTTTGCCATGTTCTCACCTTTCCTCTTGCTTCGTTCTCGACCGTCGTCGGCGCGCCCGGCGCAACGACGAGGTTCTCGCGTCTTCGCGCGGCGCGCATCCAGAATCGGGCAGGCTTGCGGGGCAGGGCCCAGCGGGAGCCGGGCAACGACGGTCGATTTAGGTGTGAAGCGTCGGACGGTCAAGACGAACGAGCAGGCTCGGCCGCCGTTTCGGAAGTGTGAGATCGCGGGTCGTGCGGGCTATCGAGATGCGGATGAGCGGGAGCGCGAGCATGGGCGGCCGGAGGGTCCTGGTCGTGGGGGCTTCGTCCGGCCTCGGTGCGGCGACGGCGAGGCACCTGGCCGAACAGGGGGCGAAGGTCGGGGTGCTCGACCACGATCTGGAACGTGCACAGGTCGTCGCCGCGGAGATCGACGGGTTCGCCGTTCAGGCGGATGTCTCCGACGAGGATGCGGTGGACGGTGCCATCGGCGCTGTCGCGGCGCATTTCGGGGAAGCGCCCCGGATTGCCGTGAGCTGCGCCGGGATCGGCAC
>JAUIFY010000216.1 GCA_030430245.1 bacterium
TGACCGACGCGGAGCGGTACGCGCTGAGCTCGGCACCGTAGCGCCGGCTCGAGAATCGCGCGCGGACACGGGGCTCCGTCACCGGCGTCGGGCTGCAGGCCTGGAGCGTCAGGAGTCGTTCCCCGCGAGCTCGCGATGGAGGCGAAGGATCTCGGTCTCGAGCCAATCGTGGGCGACCTTGAGCGTTCCCTCGCTACTCAAGTGAGTTCCGTCCGGTCGGTAGCGCGGGTCGAGCTCGCCGCCCTCTCGTCCTCGTAGGTAGCCGGCGAAATCGAGCACCTTCACCCGACCCGGTCGCGCCTTCTCGAGCTCCCGAACGATCTCGTTGTAGCGGGCCATCCGTTGCGGATCGGACTCGGGGTAGGGCGTGGCGGGCGGTGCTCCAGTTTCGGGGTCCCGGACCTCGACGATCGGATGCGTGAGCCAGACGACCGGCACGCCTTCGGCGAGGAACAGGTCGACCGCCTCGAGCATCTCGTTGCGCAATCGTTCATCGAACTCCGGATCACCCGCGTGTCGCCACTCCTCGTCGCCGGGGAACCTCCGATCGCAGACCTCCCAAGGCCCGAAGGAGACGACCGCGAGCTCGGTGCCGTCTCGGCGCAGGGAGGCCGGCCACGATTGCGTTCGGTCCGAGCAATGCGCGGGATTGCTCAGGGTCTTCCCCTGGTAGCGGTACGATCCCGAGGCGACCAGGGCGCACCCGAGCTCCGACGTTCCGAGGCGAGGGCTTCCGGTCCCGTGCTTGTCCAGCCAGTACTGGAGGCCGACGTTGAGCGCCGCCGCGGTCGAATCGCCATACACACCGATTCGAGGCAGATCTCCGTCGTCGCCCGGTGGCGTCCCGTCGCGAAGCCGCACCACGAGCTCCGTCGCGGCGGCAATGTCTCCGGCGGGGTCGTAGCCGGCGAAACTCACGGCCGGTCGCGTCGTGGCCGCGAAGATCGCCAGGACGACTCCCGCGAAGGCGGCCGGCGTCATCAGCCACGGACGCCATCCCGTGATCCATTTGCCCGATCGAATCGGAGACTCGAAGAACCGGTAGGACAGATCGGCCAGACCGAACGTGACGACCATACGAAGGACGAACACCTCCAAGACTCCGAGACCGGTTCGTTCCGGGCTGAGCCACAGGAAGATGGGCCAGTGAAAGAGGTACGCGCCGTAAGACACGCGGCCGACCCATCGGAGCCACCCCATCGACATCAGCGCACGGGCGGGACCCGACGGGAGTACGCAGGCCGCGATCAGGATTGCGGGCAGGGCCGTGTAGGCGCCGAGTCCTCCGTAGTAGAGCCACCGCGTCTCGAGGTCGACGACTCCCCAAAGCACGATCATGGCCACGGTAGCGGCGACACCCGCCCACGAGATCGCCGTCTTCACGGTCTCGGAGCGAAACTCCCGGCCGTACAGGTAGACGGCGAGCACCCCACCGGCGAGGAGCTCCGACGCACGCGTGTCGGACCCGTAGTAGATGCGGTCGATCGTCGCTCCGTGGGACGAGAGCCAGATCGCCCACGCGATCGAGCCGATCATGAGCCCGCCGAGGAGGCCGCCGAGCACCCGACGCGACCCGGAGCCCAGTCGCAGACCGAACACGACGATCAGGGGGTAGGCGAAGTAGAACTGCTCTTCGATCGCCAGCGACCAGAAATGATGGACGGGCGATGGAGCCGCGAAGAGCCGGGTGTACGCCGCATCGGAGAGGTAGAAGTGCCAGTTCGCGGCGTACAGGAGCGCCCAGGTGACGTCGCCGGCCATTCGCTCCTTCTGAAGCGGCGTCGCGACGAAGACCGCGAACAACGACATGGCGGCGAGCGTCGCGAGGGCGGCCGGCATGAGACGCCGGAACCTCCGAAACCAGAACGACTTCAGGTCGATGGCGGAGGTGGTCTCCCATTCGCGAAGGAAGAGGCACGTGATCAGGTACCCCGAGAGCGCGAAGAAGTTCGCGATCGGGAGGAATCCGCCCGCCGCCCAGTCGAAGGGCGAGTGGAAGAACAGCATCCACAGAAGACCCAGCCCGCGCATGCCTTCGAGTGCCGGCTCGAAGCGCATCTTGCGCGTTCCAGGCTGGGACATCACGGTTTAACTAGCCGCGCCCCCCAGCCTACGCAATCGGTCGTCCGCCACGCGAAGCGACTCGGATCGCGCGCCGGAAGCGAGCGGCGGGAGAGGCGCACCCCGCGAGTGCGCGCGCATCTACCGCGTGTCGGCGCTCCGCTCGCGCGGGACTCGGGTTCGAGCGCGCCACACGCCGGCGAGCAGGCTGCCGAGCACCGAGTGCGCGACGCTCGAGATCGCGCCCGGCACGGCGGTGAGCGGGTCGGCGAAGTGCTGCCGCGCGAGGACGACCGCGAGGCCCGAGTTCTGCATCCCGACTTCGATCGACACGGTGCGGCGGATCGTCTCGTCGTACCCGAGCAGTCGCGCCAACAGGTAGCCCAGGAGGAAGCCGCCACCGTGCAGCAGGAGCACCGCCGTCAGGAGCGAGGCGCCGGCGCGGATCACGTCGTCCGCGCTCTGTCCGATGATGCTCGCGACGATGAGCACGATCGCGACTACGGCGACGAGCGGTGCGACCGGGCTCACGATCTCGACGAGACGGGGTGCGAAGTGGTTCAGCGTAATGCCGAGGAGGACGGGAAGCACCACGACCTGCAGCGTGCTCAGGAAGAGCCCCCACCCATCCACGGGCACCAACGAGCCGGCGAGCCACTCCGTGAGGAGCGGCGTGAGCACGACGGCGCCCAGGGTGGAGCACATCGTCATCAGCACCGACAGCGGAAGACTCGCGCGCGCAATGTAGGTCACCACGTTCGACGCCGTCCCGCCGGGGCACGTTCCCGTCAAGATCAGGCCCACGGCGAGCGGCACCGGGAGCGAGAGTCCGCTTGCGATCGAGTAGGCCAGCAGCGGCATGAGGCAGAACTGAGCCGCAAAGCCCAGGGCGATCGGGCGGGGGACGCGGAGGACCCGCCGGAAGTCGGCGAACGAGAGGGTGATCCCCATCCCGAGCATGATCGTGGCGAGCCCCCAAACGATCAGGGGGCCCCGAAACCAGGTGAAGAGCGCCGGCTCGATGAGGGCGAGCACGCCCCCGAGCACGACCCAGACCGGAAAGAGATTCGTCGCAGCCGCGAGCATGGTCGGCCATAGCCGTACCTGGTCGCTCGAGCGCCCGCACGCGCCGACACCACGCGCGCGGGTCCCGGTGCCCCGGCCCGATGCCACGCCCAACACCAACGAGCCCTCCAACGATCCCTCCGAGAACCGCTTCGTCGCGGCTCCCCCGCCGCCAGCTCCCCCGCAGGAGCCGACGTGGTCGGGAGCTGGCCGACGACTCAGGGAACGGTGCCCGTCGCCTTGAAGATCGTCGCGGCCTGCTTCTTGATCGTGTCGACCCGGCTCTCGAAACACGCGGTCGCGTCGGTGCCGGAGAGCTGCGCCGTCACCGCGGTGGCGCCGACCAGGGCCGGAGCAATGCCGACGGGGAGGGAGGTTTGCCCCTTGGCGGCGTTGTTCTTGCCCGTCAGCAGGATCGAGCTCTTGCCCGCGTCGCCTCCGCCGAGCTTCAGCGTCAGGACGCCGTCGGCCGCCGCGTCCGCATCCTTGTAGACCCAGCCCTTCTTCTTGCTCTTCCAGCACGGCTTCGTGCCACACGTGTCTCCGGCGCGCACGACGTCGATCGCGCCCGCCAGCGTGCCCGCCTGATCGAAGAGACAGAGGGCGTACGCGGTGGAGCCGCCGACCGGATCGCCCAAGCTCTCCTTCACGATCGCGGGTCCCTTCTTCAGCGCGAGCGAGACCCTCTCCTTGCCGGGCGTGCTCTCGTTCACGACCAGCGTGGTCTTGCCCCACCCGGCGACGCAATCGTCTCGCGGCGTGGCCGTGAATACGCACCGCGCGTCGAAGACGCTGCACACGTCGGTCGTGCACGCCGTGCCGTCGTCGCAGAGCGCGTCGTCGGGGACGAAGCGGCAGCCCGAGACCGGATCGCAGGAGTCGACCGTGCAGCCGACGCCGTCGTTGCAGACGACGGGGGTCTCCACGCAGCCAGCAGCCGGGTCGCAGTACGCGTCGGTGCAGGCGTCGGTGGCGCAAGAACGCTCGGGGTGCTGGCATCCCGCCGACGGCGAGCAGAAGTCCTGGGTGCAGAGGTTGCCGTCGTCACAGAACGTGTCCACGGGCTCGAATATGCATCCCCTGACGGGATGACAGATGTCGATCGTGCATTCGATGCCGTCGCCGCATTCGAGGAACTCGCTCGGGCGACACCGTCCCGCGTCGCAGGCGTAGATCTCGCACGCGTTGTTGGCGACCGCGCACTCTTCGTCGGTCGTGCACTCGAGCTGGGCGGCGCCGGTCCCGACCAGGCCGAGCGTCCACACCGCCGCCACCAGGACGACGACGCATCTCCCCACATCGTCCGAGACCACCTCGGGTTTCACGGTTCGGTATCCTCGACTCGCTCGCAGCATGGCCGTCCTCCCGCTTCGGGAATGCTCCCGCTTGCTGTGGCCGGAATACCAACGCGGCCAGCTCCCGTCTGTCGGTGGAATCCGGAATCTCGTGCCGGCCTGCCTCCTACAGGCGTGGCAGGCTTCCTCCCACTCGTCGAACTCGTACTTGAGCCCGAGTGAGCCTCGGTGCCATGACGACGACTTCCGCGACCCCGGCGTGACGCCGATCTCGATGGAGCGCGGGAAAGGAGCGTCGCAGGATCCGCCACGGACGCAGCCTCTCCGACAGAGGAACGGCTTGATCGCAGGACTCGACCGGCCTATGGGCGAACCATGGCGCGATTCGAACGCTACCGACACGGACAGTTCTCTTGGGTCGATCTCATGACGCCAGATCCAGACGCGGCGGCCTCTTTCTACGGAGAGCTGTTCGGCTGGGACGCCGACGCCACGCAGGATGACGGCGGCGGAGCGTACACGATGTTCCGCTTGGGGGATGCGACCGTGGCCGGCATGGGCGCGATGCCCGACGAGATGCGGAAGGCGGGCGTGCCTGCCCACTGGAACAGCTACGTCACCGTCGACGATGCAGACGCGGCCAGCGCCCGCGCCGCCGAGCTGGGCGCGACACCCCAGATGGCCGTGATCGACATCTCCGTCGGCGGCGATCTGGCGGGGCGCATGACGACCTTCGCGGATCCCGGCGGAGCTCGGCTTTCGGTCTGGCAGGCGGGCCAACATGTCGGGAGTGCGCTCGCGAACGTTCCCGGGAGCTTCTGCTGGAACGAGCTGTGCTCGCGCGACCCCGAGGCGTCGGCCCGGTTCTACTCCGCCCTGTTCGGTTGGAACGTCCAGGCGCCCGATGGAGACAATGGATACCGGGAGATCCACCTCGGGAATCGATCGAATGGGGGCATTCTCCCGTGGCAACCCGACATGGGCGACATGCCACCGGCCTGGACGCCCTACTTCACCGTCGAGAATTGCGCGGCCGGCATCGAGAAGGTGAAGTCACTCGGCGGGGCCGCGCTGGTGGGACCGATCGCGATCGAGCCTGGCACCTTCGCGGTCGTTGCCGACCGCCAGGGGGCCGTCTTCAACATCATGAGCCTGGTCGAGCCCGACGGCGACCCGGAGCCCTGATCGACTGCGACGCGAGCACGTCGTACTTCCGTTCCACTGGTCCCTCCCACGAGGAAGGGGCCGGCCCTCCCCCAAGGTCGTCCGGGTCGCGCTGTTCCGTGCCTACACACCTACTTGGCGACGGCCTTGAAGGAGTCGACTTCCTGCTGCCGAACGTCGTCGAGCGTCGCTTCGAAGCAAAGGGGAGCATCGCTCGCGACGAGTTGGAGGCGGACGGACGTCGCGGAGGCGAGCGAGGACGCCACGCCGACCGGAAGAGAGACCTGTCCCTTCTTCGCGGCATTCGCCGCCTTGATCTGGATCTGCCCCTTGCCGCTCGGCCCACCGAAGAGCTTCATCTGTCCCACGCCGTCGGAGGCCGCGTCCTTGTCCTTGTACTTCCAGCCGAAGCCCGCGGCCTTCCAGCACTCCTTGCCGGCGCACGCGGCTCCCGCCCGGTCGACGTTCAGCGAGGCCACGAGTGCGCCCGTGTCGTCGAAGATGCACGTCGCGTAGGCCGTACCTCCGGCGACGGGATCGCCGAAGTCCTCCTGCAGCACGGTCGTCTCGAGTCGCTTCAGCCGAGCGATGATCTTCTCCCGGCCGGCGGCCTTCTCCTTCACGAGGAGCGATCCCTTCGCGAACCCGGCCACGCACCCGTCCCAGGGCGTGCCGGCGCTTTCGCAGCCGAGCACCGCGTCGCACGTGTCCTGGGTGCAGAGGTCGCCGTCGTCGCAGTCCGGGGGCGAGCCGGCCTGGCACGTGCCGGCGCCGTCGCATGTCTCGGCTCCGTTGCAGACGGTCGCGTCGTCGCACGGCGCGCCGGACATATCGTAGGCGCAAACGCCGGAACAGCAATCGCCGTCGGACGTGTTCCCGTCGTCACACTCCTCGCCGAAGCGGGCGTCCGGCACGCCGTCGCCGCAACGATCGGTGAGGCTCGGAATGAACACGTCGTCGAAGACGACGACGCCCGAGCCGGCGGTCGTGAGTGCGACGTGCAAATCGGCCGGCAGGCTCGCCGGCACGGGCAGGACCACCGATCCGAGCACGCTCGCATCCGACTTCCGGATCACGGTGTACGTCGCCGAGGTGAGCGACGTGCGGTGGACGCGGAGGATGTGCGGCTCCGGATGGGGATCGAGGATGCCGGGCCCGACCGGACTTCCGGCGCAACTCCCGTTCGCGCCGACGCACGTCAGGAACCTCCCGATCCCGGAGTTCCACTGCAGCCCCGTGTAGCCGTCGTCGAACACGACCGGTGCGCCGGTTCCGCCCGAGTTCGTCGTGAGCAGGAACCGGATCACGCCGACGAGCGGCGTTCCGAAGTCGGAGATCTCGACCTCGGCGCTCTCCCCGATGCCGATCGTGAACGTCGTCGTATAGTCGGCCCAGCCGCCGACGCCTTCGATCTCGATGGCGTCGTTCTGAGCGATGCTGCTGCCCGCGCCGGCGAGCGTCTGCTCCCAGGTGAGGAGGTCCTTCGCCGCTCCATCGAAAGTCGCGAGGCCGCCGACGAAGGCCGCCCGAGACGACGCGGCCACGCACGACACCACGGCCGACAGGAGGAGCGCGCCCAAGCAGGGCGCAAGACGCGGCGTTCGATTCCGACTCATGTGCGGGCCTCCCGGGTCCTTTCGAGAAAGACTAGCCGAATCCGGGCCCCGACTGGTTCAGAAACGGTTCAATTCGAGCTCCGAGCAGCCCTCGGCGTCGGGATGGACACCGCAGTCCGCCGTCCGGACACGGCCGTCCCCCGCCGAACGCCGCCACCACATTTCGTCTCCCAGGACCTTGGAAGACGAGGTGTCCCGCCGTACACTCGGTCACCGCCCCTCGTCCTGCCGGAGTCTCTGTTCGTGGGGAACGAAGCTTCGCGGGCGAGGCGCGGCGGTGTTCCAGGAGAATTCCATTGAAGCCAATCGTCGGGGCCGTCGTTTCCGCGGCGCTCCTCTTGACCGGATGCGGCGACTCCGCGACGTCGGCGTCACTCGCGCGGGCCCTCGAGGCGTTCGTGGGACAGCCCGCCGGTCCCCCGGGGGCCATCGCGATCGTGCAGCGGGGCGAGGAGCGGCAGGTGTACGTCGCCGGCGTCGCCGACCTGACGACGGGCGTCCCGCCCGGGACCGACGACCAAATGCGCCTCGCGAGTGTATCCAAGGCGTTCAGCGGAGCCGCCGCTCTCGCCTTGGCCTCGAGGGGTGCCCTCTCGCTCGACGACACGATCGCGGATCGACTTCCCGATCTTCCCGGGGCATGGGGCGCCGTCACGTTGCGGGATCTCCTCCGCCATCAGAGCGGCGTTCCGGACTATTCCCGTTCGACGGGGTTCGCAGCTGCCGTCGAGGCAGCGCCCACGACGGCCCCGCCTCCCCGGGAGCTCCTATCGTTCGTGGCCGAGAAGGACCTGGAGTTCACCCCCGGCACGAAGTACCGATACTCCAACTCGGAGAACATCATCATCGGATTGATGGTCGAGGCCGCCGCCGAGACCTCCTACGAGCAGGTCCTCCAGGACTTCGTCTACGAGCCGCTGGGGATGGACGCCACGAGCCTGCCGAGCGGCATCGCCGTACCGACGCCCACGATCTTCGGCTACGAGACCTTCGGAGAGGACTCACTCCAGAACGCGACCGAGGTCCTGGCCGCGGGCTGGCTGTGGGCGGCGGGAGGGATCCTCTCGACACCACGCGACGCGAATCGCTTCGTCCGCGGGTACGTCGGCGGCCGGCTGTTCGACCAAGAAACGCGCGACGCCCAGCTCTCGTTCGTGCCCGGAAGCTCGCAACCGCCCGGACCGGGCGAGAACGCGTCGGGGCTCGGTGTGTTCCGCTACACGACGGAGTGCGGGACGGTCTACGGGCACACCGGGAACGTGTTCGGGTACACGCAGTTCGTCGCCGCGAGCGAAGACGGCAGCCGCTCGGTCACGATCACCGTCAACACGCAATTCAGTGCGACGCTGCAGGCCGAGCGGTTCTCGGACCTGCATCGGATCTATGAGCTCGGCGTCTGCGAGGCGCTGAGATAGGGCGACGGGGCGGACGCGAGCCGTGGGTACGATCGGCTCCGCCGAGCGACAGTCCGCGCGCGGCCACCATCATCTCCTCTTCCGCAGGAGCCGCTCAAGCTGGGTGGCGGTGCGCGTGTTCAAGACGTCGCCGCGCTCGAGCCAGCCACGCCGGGCGTACCCTACTCCCAAGCGCATGAAGTCGAGCTGGTGCGCGGCGTGAGCGTCGGTCGATATGGCGATCTTGGCGCCCGCATCCTTGGCCGCCTTGCACCAGACGTCCGGGAGATCCATCCGTGACGGTTGCGCGTTGAGCTCCAGGAAGCAGCCCCGAGTGACGGCGCCTTCGATCAATCGCTCCACGTCCACGGCGTACGCCTCTCGCTCCCCGAGGAGACGACCGGTCGGATGCGCGAGCACGTGAACATGCGGATCATCCATCGCACGCAGAATCCGCTCGGTCTGGCGTTCGCGCGACATCGCGAAGCTCGAATGCACCGCGGCCACGACGAGGTCGAGATCGGCAAGGACGCTCGCGGGCAGGTCCAGGCTGCCGTCGCGCAGGATGTCGACCTCGGCGGACTTGAGGATTCGAATGCCACGCAGCGACCCGTTCGCCTTCTCGATGCGGATCAGATGGCGTCGCATGGCCCTTGCGTCGAGTCCACCCGCGATCCGAGCCGCCACAGTGTGGTCGCTGATCGCGACATAGGCGTACCCCAGGCGCTTCGCCGCCCGTGCCATGTCGACGATGTCGTCGGTCCCGTCCGTGGCGAGAGTGTGGGTGTGCAGGTCCCCCCGAATGTCGCCCAGCTCGATCAGGTCGGGAAGACTCTTTCGTCGGGCGGCTTCGATCTCTCCCCTGTTTTCGCGGAGCTCCGGCTCGATGTACGGCAGCCCGACACGTCGATAGACTTCGGCCTCGGTGCGTCCCGCGACGCGGCTCTTCCCCCGGAAGACACCGTACTCGTTGATCTTCAACCGCCGGCGCACCGCGATCTTACGGACGGCGACGTTGTGGGCTTTCGAGCCCGTGAAGTAGAACAGCGCCGCGCCGTAGGAGACCGGAGGCACGACGCGCAGATCGACCTGCAGCCCCGACCGGAGCACCACGGTGGAACGCGTCGACCCTCGCGCGACGATCGTTTCGACATCCTCGAACGCGACGAAGTGATCGGCGACCTTCACTCCGCGCTTGCAGGTCACCAGCACGTCCAGATCGCCGACGGTCTCCTTCCGCCGGCGAAGACTGCCCGCGATCTCGACCTTCTCGACACCCCCCAGCCGCGCGAGATGCTCCACCAGGCGCTGCGCCACGGGCTCCGCCTCGGACCAGAGCGTGCGCCCCTCCTCCGGGGCGCCACGCTCGAGAAAGGAACGAAGCCGGGCCTCGGTCTTCGGGCCGAAGCCGGCGAGGCTTCGGATCCGGCCATCGCGCGCGGCCCGAGCGAGGTCCTCTCGCGTCTCGATCCCGAGCTCGGCGTGCAGGAGGGCGACTCGCTTCGGACCCAGGCCCGGAAGGGAGAGAAGATCCGCCAGCGTGGCGGGAGTCGTCTTCCCGATCTCGTCCAGGAGACCGAGCGAGCCGGTCTGCACGATCTCCGCGATCTTCTCTGCGAGGTCCTTGCCGATCCCGGCGAGCTTGGAGAGGTCTTCTCCCCCGGCCACGGCGTCGGACAGCGCGCGGGGGAGTGAGCGTACCGCCTCCGCTGCGTTCCGATACGCTCGCACGCGAAACGGATTCGCGGCCTGGATCTCCAGGAGATCTGCGACCTCTTGGAAGATGCCCGCGATCTCTTCGTTCTGGACCGGAATCGGCTCCCTCCGATCCGCGCGCCACGGAACGACGCGCCTCGGCCCTATTCCCGCTGAATCGAGCGGACGTACTCCGTGATCATCAGGATCTTCCCGCGAATCTCCGCCTGACGGGTCGGGGAGGCGGCCGTCTGCTCCTTGAAGACCTCGCCCCAAATGGGCATCTCGGCATCGCCGTGCGCCCGCACGCTCTTCTGCCCGTCGATGAACTGCATCGTCTGGTTGAAGGGGAACTCGCCACCGTTTCGGCGGGCAATGAGGGTCAGGTCGCTCGGCTTCTTCTCGAGAAGCCCCGAGACGACGCCGTCTCCCTTGCCGTCCGGCCCGTGACACGCGCCGCAGTACCGCAGATAGAAGCCTTCACTCGCACCGTCGCCCGCGTCGGCGGGCACCGCTGCTGCGCACAACGATGCTGTGACCGCGAGCGCCACGAATACTCGACTCATCTCACTCATCCCGAAGTCTCCTTTCCAACACGCGGGGTCCTCCGACGTCAGCGCGCGAGTCGCTCGCCGTCGTCTCACTCATGCCCCTGCCTCTTGCCTACCCATCGCGATATCGCGTGAATTCCTCTGCCGGCCGTGCCCTCGCCTCTCACCCGACGCCACGGCCGACTTCCGGCGCGTCGAGCGAGAGAATCCCACAGATCGACTCGAACGACTAGAGCCATCACGAATCCGGCGCAGACTGCAGCGGGATGCGTCCCCACACGAGAAAGGGGGACCGGGCTTCCCCGGCCCCCCCGCTCGGTCCATCGTCTCGCGCCGCTCGGCTCAATCGGCCCAGACGGCCTTTGGCAGCACCCACGCCTGCGGCTTGGGAATCCAGATCGGATCGAACTGCGGAGGATCCGATGGCCCCGAGTAGCTGTTTCCGCACGTCTGGATCGTGATCGGCATGACCGGATCGAGAAGCTGCGCGTCGAAGTCCTGATAGCCCTTGATGTTCAGGCACCATTTGTCCGGATCGCGCACGAGCGGGCAGAGCTGAGCACGCTCGACACCGCCGGTGCTCTTCGCACTCGTGTTCTTGTCGGTCTTGTAGCAACGACCGGCCTTCTTGAACGCGCCCGCCGGAATCGTGGGGTAGTTGATCGGCCCACCCACCAGATTGTCGTAGCCGAACGTCAGGTCGCATTGACTCGGGTCGTAGGCCGGGAAGAGAAACGCCACCCGACTGATGCTCTTCTCGAGCGAACCCGACTTGTCGATCTTGATCGTCTGCTTGTTCGCATGGGCACAGACGTCGAGCTCCTCCGTCACGGTATCGAACAGACCCGCCGTGCTGCCCTGGCCACCCCCGGTGAGCCCCGGAATGCACCCATTGTCCGTCAGCAAGAGAATCTGGTCGCTGGAATCCACCGACGGCTTGCCCGCGCGGGCGAATACCGTCCCCATGCCAGGAGGAACGCGCGCCGTCAGATTCACCCGAACGAGATCCTTGGACGTCTTGTCGCCGCTCGCGTAGTCCACACCTGGCGAGACGATCGTGATCGTACCCGAAGAGCCGTTCCCATCGGCGACGAACGAGA
>JAUIFY010000217.1 GCA_030430245.1 bacterium
CCGTGTCGACGGACTGGGAGCGCAACGACGTGACGCTGCCACGGGGCGACTTCACGGCCACCCTCTACCGGGTCAGCGGCTCGTGGGACCTCAGCCCGTGGATCTCGCTGAACAGCAACGTCCAGTACGACGACGTGAGCGACATCGTGGGACTGTTCTTCCGCGGACGCTGGATCCTGACGCCCGGCAACGACCTGTACGTCGTCTATACGCAGAACTGGCAGGAGTTCGGGCCCGGACAGGACCCCCTGGACCGACGCTTCGCCACGATCTCGCGGGGTGGGAGCTTCAAGTTCAACTACACCCACCGCTTCTGAGGCGCGGAACGACCCGGCGGTCCTTCGGGGGTGCCTGGAAGCGCCGAAGGTTCCCGGAGGCGCCCGGAGGCGCCCGCGGCACGGCGCGCCCGGTTCACGGGGGCGGGTGCCCTCCGGCCTCCGACAGGTAGGTCCGCACCAGGCGCTGGTCCTTACGGGGGCCGCTGACCGACCAGGTCAGGACCACGCCCCCGTCCACCGGATCGAGGCGGGCCCGATACCGGTCGGCGCCGCACCGATGGGGGTGCCGGGAGGCGAGCCCGCCTCCTCCGTCCGGCACGAAGTGGCCCAGCGTCACCGGCCGGTCGTCGCCCCGGCGGACCTGCTCCACCACCAGGGCGCCGTCGTCGCCGAGGGTCCACCGGAGGGCGTCCGCGTAGGGCGTGGGCCGTTCACCCGACCCACCGACCGGAGCCCACGTGCCGGTCTCCCGGACGACCAGCCGCCCCCGGGCGTCGACCGACGCCACCGCCGTCCCGCGGCCCCGCACGGAATCGGCTACTTCACGTCGTACGTCGTGACGCCGTCCCACGGCTCCTCGGGCGGCTCCTCCACGAAGCGTCGGCAGAGGTCGAGCAGACGCTCCGCCGGACGATCGGGGCCGCTCTCGAGCAGGCGGGCCAGCGCGGCCTCGGCGTCGGCGAAGCGCCCCTCCGCGTAGGCGGCGAGCGCCGCCTCGTAGGCCCGTGCGCGCTCGACCTCGGCGGGAGACACGCTCCCGGCTTCACCGAGGGGTTCGTAGATCGCGACGGCCTGCGTCCTCCCCTTCACGGCGACACGGTCGATGAGTCGCCACGCGAACTCCGGCCCCGCTGCTTCGACGACGCGGTCCGTGACGAGCACGTTCGTGCCGTACCGTCCGTTCAGGGCTTCGAGGCGGCTCGCCATGTTCACGGTGTCGCCGAGGACCGTGTAGTTCAGACGGTTGGCCGAGCCGACGTTCCCCACGACCGCGTCTCCCGAGTTCAGCCCGAACCGCGTCGGAAGAGGTGGGAGGCCCCGACTCTCCCAATCACGGTTCATCTCCCGCAATCGATCGCGGCAGCGGAGCACGGCTCGAACCGCGTGCTTCGCCTGGTCGGGATCCGGCTCCGGCGCGCCCCAGAACGCGACCACCGCATCACCGACGAACTTGTCGACGGTGGCGCTCTGGCGATCGAGCTCCTCGAGAATCACCTCGAAGTACTCGGCCATGTGATCGGTGAGCCGCTGCGGAGACATTCGTTCCGAGACGCTCGTGAAGCCGGCCACGTCGGTGAAGAGAATCGTCAGCTCGGCGTCGCGGCCGCCGATCCGGGCGACCTCGCCTCGCCCCACGAGCTGCCGGACGAGGTCCATCGGAACGTAGCGCGAAAAGGACTGAAGCGCGGCGACCATCTGGTCGTTGGCCCGGGCCAGCTCCGAGACCTCGTGCAACGAGGATTCGATCTTCGGGGCGTCGTCCAGCCGCAGGTCCCGGATCCGTCCGCTCTGCGCCGCGAGCTCTTCCAGGGGCCGGCTGTATCGACGCGCGAGGACCCCGGTCATGACGACGGCCACGAGCAGGGCGATGCCGGAGACGACGAGGACCACGTTCCGCTGCGCGTCCGCCTGTGCGAGGAAGTCCCGCTCCGGTACGGCCACACCGATCCAGAGCATCTGATCCCCGATGGGCACGGAGCGAAAGCCTCCCCACCAGGGCTCTCCCGCCGCGGTGAAGTCGAAGTGCCCGGACGAATCCCGATCCAGCCCACGCCACTTCGCCACCGCAGCCGCGACCGCCTGCAGCCCGAGATCGTTCGCGGTGGACAATCGCGCGGCCTGGTCGGCTTGCGCATCACCCGGATGCCGGAGAGCCTCGCGCACCGCGGGCGGATCGTGCCACCGGTCGTCCGCGGGCAGACCGAGGATCGATCCATCCTGGTGCATGACGAACACCTGCCCATCCGGGGTCGGCCGCAGCCCGGACGTGAACCGCGACAGGTCCATCAAGAGGAGATCGAACGCGACCAGCCGCTCCGCCCCGGCTTCGTCGACCCACTTGAGGGAAGCCGTCACTCCGGCGTCTCGCGTGACGAAGAAGTAGTACGGGGCGGTCCAGTGGATCTCCCCGGGATCGGCATCCGCGTAGAACGGCCGACGACGCGGATCGTAGTCGCGCGCCTCCGCGGGCAGCGGCCCTTCGCTGTGAAGCGTCATGTCGCTCGTGAAGCGCGCCTCGAACCCCGCGTCGGGTCCGCGGTCGGCCCGGACGATGCGCGTGTACCACTCGTACTCGTCACCGCCCCGGAGATCGCGGAAGAGCAGGTATTCGAAGCCCTCCTGGTTCGCGAGCATCATCGAGGTGATCTGCGGGGTCTCCTCGAGCAGGGGCCGGAACAGCGCGTTCAGCTTCGCGAGGTCCGAACGCCCGCGGTAGTCGAGCATGTCCGCGTCCCACCAGGCCTTCGACATGCCCAACATGCCGTCGACCGCACCGAAGAAGTTCGCCAGCTCGTCCTCCGCGTGACGCGAAGACTGGTCGATGAGGATTCCGGAAAGCTCCTCGACGGTGCGTTTCGCTCCGAACGTCATCACGGCGAGGATCGTCAGGGAGACTCCCAGGATCAGCGTGATGAACGAGCGCAGGAGGCTCGTTCGGATCGTGACCGTCTTTCTCATGGTGAGGCGTCGCGCGAGACGTCCGCGATGTCACTGGCGCTACGACCCCAGACCATGAAGCTCCCGCGACCAGGAGACACCGCAACCGTCGAGGCGGCGCGCTCGCCCGTCGAGGCCCGCCGCCCGGAACGTTCTCACATCGACCCGCGGCGATCCAACCTCCGAGGCGGCCGCCCCGACGCCCGGCGCGTCACGAACGAGGCCCCGGTCCAGGCGGGGTCCCCCGCCCGGCGGGGGACGACCCGGGCCAGGGCCGCGTCTCTACGACGGCGACGGCTGCTTCGTCTTGGGGCGCTTACGCGCCCGGTGTCGGCGCGCCTCGGGCGTGGCCGCCCCGGTCGAACGACCCGCGCCGCGGGCCCGCCGGCCCACGCGTCGGGCGCGCTCGGAGGACTTGGCCGGCTCCGGGCTCGCGGGAGCCGGCTTCGGCTTCGCCGGCACCCGTGCCTCGCTCGCCGCTCCGGCTTCCAGGTCGAGCCCAAGCTCCGCCGCCGACCTGCGGACCAGTCGACGCTTCGTGAGCTTCTCGATGTCCTGCAGGTAGGGCCGCTCCGTCTCCGAGCACAGCGAGACCGCGATCCCCGACTCGCCGGCCCGCCCCGTGCGGCCGATGCGGTGCACGTAGCTCTCGGGCTCGTTCGGGAGATCGAAGTTCACGACGTGGGACAGTCCCTTGACGTCGAGGCCACGGGACGCCAGGTCCGTGGCCACCACGACCCGAACATCACCCGAGCGCAGGCCCGCAAGCGTCCGCTCGCGCGCCCCCTGCGACTTGTCCCCGTGAATGGCCTCCGCCGGAATGTCGCGCTTCGTGAGCTTGCGCGCGAGCCGATTGGCCCCGTGCTTGGTCCGCGTGAAGATGATCGCGCGATCGATTCCACGCCCCTTCAGAATCTCGACCAGAAGATCGGTCTTCCTCGGTTGCTCGACGAAGTATACCGACTGCTCGATCGGCTCACAGGTGGATGAGACCGGATCGACGGCCACGCGCTGCGGCTTGTAGAGAAACTGCGCCGCGAGCTGCTCGATCTCGGGCGGAATCGTCGCCGAGAAGAGCAACGTCTGCCGGCGGTCGGGCACGTCCGCCATCACGCGCTTGATGTCGTGGATGAAGCCCATGTCGAGCATGCGATCCGCCTCGTCGAGGACCACGTGCTGGACGTTCCGCAAGGAAACGGCGCCGACCGACATCAGATCGAGAAGCCGCCCCGGGGTCGCGATCAACACGTCGACCCCGCGCCGGAGCGCTCGGATCTGAGGCTCCTTGCCCACGCCGCCGAACACGACCAGGTGCCGAAGGTCGGATCCCCTGGCGTACGCGCCGAAGTTGTCCCCGATCTGCGCCGCGAGCTCGCGGGTCGGTGCGAGGACGAGGGCACGGAGGCCGTTCCGGCGCTGCTTGCCCCGCGCGCGGCCGTCGTCGCGCAGGAGGTGGGTCAGGATCGGGAGCGCGAAGGCCGCCGTCTTGCCGGTGCCCGTCTGCGCGCAGCCGAGCACGTCGCGGCCATGGAGAACCAGTGGAATCGCTGCCTGCTGGATCGGGGTGGGCTGCTCGTAGCCGGCCACCCGGACGGCTTCGTGTAGCGACGGGGCGAGTGGGAATTGATCGAAACGAGTCTCTGCGGACTCGGCGTTGCTGGAGTTCAAACGATGCTACCTTTCGATCGGCGCGCCGGATTCTCGAGGCGGGCCGGTATCGCAAAATGTCGCGCGGTGACGGTCTTCGCGTCACAACCCTCCATGGGCTTGGCGCGCGTGCCGGAGAATCGAGTCTTCCCGGCCAGGGTCGAGCCTCGGCTCGGTCCTCGGACTTCGGACCGCCGTGGCTCTCGAGCAGGAGAATCGCACACCGGCGTCCGTGCCGCAAGCGGCTCCCGCTCCGCCTCCCCTGCCCCCTACGAAGCCGCCGTCGCCGGCGCCGCTCTCGATGCACCCGCGGCGAGCTCGCGGATCTCCTCGCGGTAGCGGGCGAAGTCGCTCGACTCCGGGCTGCTGTAGTTGAGGTTCTTGTAGAGACTCGTCAGCTTCGTGAAGTACTCGCGGGCCACGTCCTTGTCGGCGAACTCGTACTCGCGGTCGATCAGGCTCCGGAGCAGATCGAAGCTCTCGATCTGCCGCTCGCGCGGCATCGACGCGTCGACGTCGTCGAACGCGTCCTGCTGGAGGAAGACCATGTCGATCAGCGTCGCCTTCTGCCATGCCACGTAGTCCGCCAGCGTGATCCCCTCTTCCCCCGTCACCTGCATCATCTGATGGATCGAGTCTCCACGGTGCAGCAACTCGGTCATGGCCTTCACCGCATCGACCCAATCGGGACGCAGGTGCTCGCTGAACCACGGTGCGAGCTGCTCCAGATAGCGAGACCACGAGAGCAACGGATCGATCGCGGGATAGAACCGCTTGTACGCGCGATCGGAAGAGAGCCCGAGAAACGCCTTCACGGTCGCGAGCGTCGCCTGGGTGACCGGCTCCTCGAAGTTTCCCCCGGCGGGAGAAACCGTACCGATCAGAGTCAGGCTCCCCGTCGCGCCATCCGGTGTTCGGATCACGCCGGCGCGCTCGTAGAGGGTCTTGATGGAAGAGTCGAGGTACGCCGGGAAGGCTTCTTCGCCGGGAATCTCCTCCATCCGTCCGGACGTCTCGCGCATGGCCTGCGCCCAGCGCGACGTCGAGTCCGCGATGCAGAGCACGTGGTTTCCCATCTGCCGGTAGTACTCGCCGAGGGTGATGCCCGTGTAGATCGACGCCTCGCGGGCGGCGACGGGCATGGACGACGTGTTGCAGATGATGATCGCGCGATCCATGAGAGAGCGCCCGGTCCGCGGATCGATCGTCTCCGGGTATTCCGTGATGGTCTCGACGACCTCTCCGGCGCGTTCTCCGCACGCGATGATGATGACCACGTCGACCGGCGAGTTTCGGGCGATGAGGCTCTGCAGCACCGTCTTGCCGGCGCCGAACGGGCCGGGGATGCAGCCCGTCCCGCCGAGCGCGATCGGAAAGAAGGTGTCGATGATTCTCTGTGTCGTCGTCATCGGCTCCGTCGGATAGAGCCGCTCGGCGACGCCGCGCCGAAGCATCCCCTCGGGGATCGGCCGGCGGACCGGCCACCGCTGCAGGAGCGTGAGGGGGCGCTCCCGGCCGTCGTCGCCCGAAACCCGGGCGACGGGCTCCGTGAGGTCGACGGTCCCGGCCCGGATCCAGGTGAGCTCGACGGGCGATGGCTCTCCGAAGGGCACGAGGATCTTGTGCTCGAACGCTCCCTCGCGCACGACTCCGAAGGGCTGCCCGGCGACGAGCCGGTCGCCCACGTCGGCGACGGGCCGGAACTCCCACTTCTTCTCCATGTCGAGAGGATCGACCACGGCCCCGCGAGGCAGGAAGTAGCCGTGGCGGGCGGCGATCGCGTGCAGAGGATTCTGGAGGCCATCGAACACCTGCCCGAGCAACCCCGGCCCGAGGGCGACCGAGAGCATCTCGCCAGAGAGCTCGACCTGGTCGCCCACCCGAACTCCGCGCGTGTCCTCGAAGACCTGCATGTCCGCCGTGTCGCCCTGAATGCGCAGCACCTCGGCCTTCAAGCGTTCTTCGCCGAGAAGAATGTAGCCGACCTCGTTCTTCTTCACGGGAGTCGAGCGGACGTCGATCGTGATCAGGCTCTCCTTCACCCCGACGACGGGGGCGCATGGTGCGCCGTCACTCGGCTCTTTGCTCGTATTCACGAATCGTGTCTCCTACCAAGGTCTGAAAGCGGGCCATCGCCGCCTCCGCGTCGTACGAGAGCCAGCGGGCCAGGATGTCCCACCGGAACAGGAACGAGAAGACCGGCTCGAAGCCGAACGGATGGAGATCCGCGACCCTCGAGAGCCGGCTCCAGACGAGCTCCATCAGGAGGCGCTCGAGGTCGAGCGCCCGGGACGAGTCGAGGTAGCCGCAAGCCTCCGGGATCCACGGATGGACGTGTTCCAATCCGAGGAACGGCTCCTCCCAGCGGCTCTCGATCCGACGCACCCAGCGACCGACCCCCCACGCCTCGCCCTCGGGCGCGAGGCCCCGACGGCGGCGGCGCAGAGCCGCGAGCACGGTGCGCTGATCCATCCGGAACTCGATGAACTCGCGAAGAGCCCGGTTCGACGTGCTCGCGATCACGTCGCGATAGCGCGCCTCGACCTCCTCGTTCGTGCGGTCGAGGGGCTGCCGTTGCCACTGGGTGAGCGCCTCGGCCCGCGCCAGCTCATCCGCGTCCGCGGGCGAGAGGAAGCGCAGGCGCTCCTCCAGGCGACGCCGGCTGATGGGGAGCCGGTCCGCGCGCGTGAAGTGCGCGAGCGCCGGCAGGCTCGCCACAAGCGTGTAGTACCGCTCTCGGGCCATCGCGGCGCCGCGCTACTCGTTTCCCCGCGCGAGGTCCCGGAATCGGGGAAGGAGGCGGCCGAAGAGGAGATCCGAGATCGCTTCGTCGCTCAAGTCGATCTCGACCTCTTCCCCCACGAGGCGAACGCGAGCGCCTCCGCGGAACGCCTCGGTGGGCATGAGCTCGATCCCCTCCCGGAGCATCTCGTTCGTGAGAGCGAGGATCAGATCTCGCTCGCGGTCCCGCAGGTCCTCGGTGGGCTCGCCCGGGCCGAACAGCGCGTCGGAGATCTCGATCACCGCCTGCTTGTCTCCGATGAACTCCTCGGCGGCCCGTCCCGCCAGCACGAGCACGAGATGCTTGATGAGCTCCTCGTCGCGCGTCGCCGACGAGACCAGGCGGCGGATGTGTTGCCCGAGATCGCGGGCGATCGACGCCTGCATCTCGAGCACCGCGTCCCGCGCGGCCAGCCGGAGCGACTCCAACGCCGCCGCGCGCTGCGCCGCGACCTCGGCGCCGACCTCGGCCCGCAAGGCCTCGGCCTGCCCCTTGGCCTCGGCGAGGATCGCCGCGGCCTCGGCCCGAGCCTCGCTCACCACGCGCTCGGCCTCCGTCTTCCCCGCCTGGACGCCCTCGTCGCGAATGCGCGAGATCAGATCGCGTACGCCCGCGCCGGCTCCGCTCGTCTCGGCCACGCGTCACCCCTCCCCACCGGGGATGTCCCCCGCCAGGACGAGCGCGAACACGAACGCGAAGACGGCGAACCCCTCGATGATCGCGGCCGGCGCGAGCGAAATGCCGAAGACCTCCGGCTTGTTCTTCGCGGTTCCGATGGCGGCGGCGAGCGCGCTGCCCTGGGCGAACGCGCTCAACATGAGAGCCAGCCCGGACAGCACGCCGAGGACGAAGAGGCCGGGCGAGTTCTCCAGCGAGATGGTGCGGTTGAGGGTCAGCATCACGACGATGCCGTAGATCGTCTGCGACGACGGCATGGCGGAGACGCCGACCCAACGTCCGTACCCGCCCTCGCTCTCGAGCATCGCGCCGCACGCGGCCATGCCCGCCCGCCCCGAACCGATCATGCTGCCGATCGAGCCCAGCGCGACGGGCGCGTAGACCCCCATCCATCCCAGGATCAAGATCACGGAGTCCAAATGGAACCTTCCTTTCTCCGAAACGCACGGTAGGCGTTGCCCTCTTCCGGGACGCCCCACTTGAGGAATTCGATCACGTTCAGGCGCAATCCGTGAACCAGGCCACTCATGACCGCGAGCAGCAGGTTCACGCCGTGCCCGACGATGAGGATGAGCGCGGCGAACAGGAGACCGATCCCGGGAAGACTCTCCCGAAGGTCTCCGGCCATGCCGTTGAAGGCGACCGCCAACGAACCGGTGGCGATACCGAGCGCGAACAGCCTCAAATAGCTCAGAACGTCGCCGAAGGCGTTGGTCGAACGCGAGACCAGCGCGAGAAGGCCGGCGCCGAGGCGGGCCAGCGGCGTCGCGTCGGCGTCGCTGAAGAGCAGAACGAGAAGCGCCCCGCCGGCCATGCCTCCATACCCAAGGGTACCGACGGCATCGGATTCCACGGCGACGCCCACGGCGACCGCGAGGCCGGCGACCATGAGAACCGCCCAGCCCAGGGGAGCCAGCGCCCCGCTTCGGCGGCCCATTCGCCACGCATCCATCACGTTGGCCAGAGCGAGATGGGTCACGCCGATGACCACCGAGAGGGCCATCATCGTCGAAGCGTCGAAGGGGTCGAGGATCTTCAGGCGGCCGAGAAATCCGTCGGGCGAGAGCGGAATGCCGAAGTACCCGCCGACGAGCACGCCGTAACCGATCGTGCCGAGGACCAGCCAGCCACTCAGCGTCCGCATGCGGCGTCCGGTGGTCGACTCCCCGAGCCGACGCCAGAAAGCCAGCAGCACGACGCCGAGAAGGGCCCCGTACCCAGCGTCCGAGAAGATCATCGCGAAGAAGACCACGAACGATACGAACACGATGCTCGACGGGTCCCACGTTCGATAGCCGGGCGTCATGTAGAACGTCACGAGGTCCTCGCCGCTCTCCAGGGTCGAGCCGTTGCGCAGGAGCGTCGGGGGCTCCTCGTCCGGCTCCGGCGGCCGGTGCTCCAGGAGGATTCCCGCGGCCGTCGCATGGGCGCGCAGCTCGGGAAGCTCCGCGACCGGCGCCCAGGCCTGGAGGCCGAAGAGCGGGGCCTCGTCGGCCGTCTCTCCGGACGCGGCCTCGAGCGTCTCGCGATCTTCGAGAACGTCGAGGTTGCGCGCCAGGAGCAGACACCATCGGGAGAGGCTCCGCCTCTCGGCCTGAACGCGATCGATCTCGAGCTCGACCTCGTCCAGGCGCGCCTCCAGATGAGCGCGAGGGCGGGCCCCGAGATGCATGCGAGGCGCGGGCATGTCCTCGGGCTCGCCCCTCGCGACGACGACGACGAAGGCCGAATGCGCGTCGCGATGGACGACCTCCCATGGATGCTCGACCGAATCGAACCGCTCGAGGTCGGCGTGGGCAACGACGTAGAACCACAGCCGCCAGCCGTCCATCTCCTCCTCGGGCGGAAGCTCGAAGCTACCCCAGATCTCCAGATCGTCGATGCGGCCCGCGAGGTGGTCTCGCTCGTCGCGCAGTCGCACGAGCCGGGCCTGGAGATCGAGGGCCCGGTGCTCGACCTCGAGGGGATCGAAGCCTTTGTCCTGCGTCGCCTGCCTCCGTCGCTCGGGGCACTCCAACAAGAAGCGGAGCGCTTCGCGCGCGTGCGACGTCGACCCGACCGGGTCCGGCACCTCGCGGCTCGACAGCGGGATGAGGTGCAGACAACCGAGCTCTTGCAGATCGGTCAGGATCTTCTGCTTGTCCTCGATGAGCCCGACGACCGTGATCTTCTCGAGCGGAACGATGCTCACCGGGTCGCCTCCTGGATCGTCTCGGGTGCGATTTGCCGCCGCGCCTTGGCGATCTTGGACCGCACGACCGCGTCGCGCTCGACGTCGCCCAGGAAGATCTGGATCTTCTTGATGTTCTTCTCGGCGGTCGGGATCAGGACCCGCTCGAAGAGGTTCACGCGCTGGGTGACGCGACGCACCGCACGCTCGAGGATCTCGATCCGCTCGTCGGCCACGGTCAGCCGGATCCGCGCCTCGACCGCGGCATGGATGCGTTCGACCAGGAGGTCCGTCCATGCGGGGTGGATGAGCTCCGAGTACTTCGCGATGTCGCATTCGAGCGCCTCGAGCTCCGGCAGCCGGACACCGACGACGTTCTCCCGGCGCACGCGCACGTGGCGGACGGAGACGAGGCCGCGGAACTCGATGGCGCGGACCGCGACCATCGGCAGCTCGGCGCCGACCCGAGCCTCGAGATCTTCGCTCTCGCGAGCGAGCCGGTCTCGTCGGTCCCGGGCCTTCTCCGCCTCGACCGAGAGCTGACGACGCTTCAGGTCCAGGGACGGGAGAAGCCGACGGTAGAGTTTGAGCTGCTCGCGCTCGTGGGCGAGGGAGCTCTTGCTGAGACGGAGACGGGCCACCGCGTCGACTCAGGCGCCGCCGGCGTCGGCCACGTCCCGGGGGAAGTACTTCTCGATGAGAGCCTGCTTCATCAAGAGCTCCTCCGGACGAAAGCACTCGGCGAGCGTCGCCCAGCAAAGGTCGAGCGCCTCCCGGAACGGGAGCGAGACGTTCACGTCCATGAAGCGCTCGCGGAACAGCGCACCGAAGCGCAGGAGCTTCTGGTCGAAGGGGGACAGCTCGAACGCCATCGCCTGCTTCTTCTCGGCCTCGATCGCATTCGAGTAGAACCGGATCATCGTGTTCATGATCTGGCCGTGATCCTCCCGGGTCACCTTGCCGACGACCCGCTGCTTGAGCCGCGAGAGAGAGCCGAAGGGATCCAGGACGCCGTTGTGAAGGTAGAACTGCCCCTCGGTGATGTAGCCGGTGTTGTCGGGCACCGGATGCGTGACGTCGTCGCCGGGCATGGTCGTGACGGTCAGGATCGTGAGAGAGCCGGATCCCTTGAAATCGCAGGCTTTCTCGTACCGTTGCGCGAGCTGGGTGTAGAGGTCGCCCAGGTAGCCACGGGTCGCCGGGATCCGCTCCTGCGCGATGCCGCTCTCCTTCATCGCGTCCGCATAGGCGGTCATGTCGGTGAGGAGGACCAGCACCCGCTTCTCCTCCTCCACGGCGAACTTCTCGGCGACGGCGAGCGCGACGTCCGGCACCAGCATCCGCTCCACGATCGGATCGGAGGCCTGATTCACGAACATGATCGTTCGATGAAAGACGCCGTGATCCTCGAACGCCGTCCGGAAGAAGTGGAAGTCGTCGAAGATGAGTCCCATCCCGCCGAAGACCACGATGTCGGCGTCGGCCTGAAACCCGATCCGGGCGAGCAAGGCGTTGTACGGCTCTCCCGCCACGGAGAAGATCGGGATCTTCTGGCTCTCGACGAGACAGTTGAAGAGGTCGATCATCGGGACCTCGGTCTCGATCATGCGCGACGGCATGACACGCATCGTGGGGTTCACCGTCGGACCGGCAACGTCGATTTGCGGGTCCTCCTGCAGGGTGGGGCCCCCGTCGATGGGCTCTCCCGAGCCCCGAA
>JAUIFY010000218.1 GCA_030430245.1 bacterium
CGATTTACACGCGGTGTTCGCCACGGGGGGCGATCCGCTGACGCCGGAGCTGTGGGCGGTCGGCGGCGACTTCGCGACCGCGGGCGGTGAGGGCCCGCGGCCCGGCATCGTGGCCCGGTTCACCGCCGCCGAGGTGGCGCCCGGCGCCCTCCCGTGAGGCCGAGGGCGCGCTATCCTGCTCGTCGCTTCAGGGGGGCCGCGGGGCGCGCTATACCATCCGGGTGTGGGCGCGCCGCGAGGTCGCCCGCCTGCTTTCGCTGCTTCAAGGAGATCCCGATGCGAACCTCTCGCTCCCTCGTCACCCTGCTCGCCCCGGCCATGCTGCTCGTGCCGGCCCTGCTCACCACCCCCGCCGAGGCGGGCATCGGCGCCTGTGGCGACATCGAGGTGTCCGCCGACGCCAACTGCGAGCTGCTGACCTTTCCGGTGAGCATTGGCCGGATGGACTGGCAGACGCCGCTGGGCGAAACGCGGGTGACTCGAAAAGTCAAAGATCCTTCATGGATTCCGCCCGATTCCATACGGGAGGAGGCGGCCCTGGAAGGCCGCGAGTTGCCCCGGGTAGTGCCGCCAGGGCCAGACAATCCGATGGGAGAATACGCGCTGCACCTAGGCCTGCCGGGCTATCGCATTCATGGCACCAATCGGCCGAGTGGCGTAGGCATGCGCGTGACCCACGGCTGCGTTCGCATGTACCCCGAGGACATCGATCGCCTCTATCCCAAGACCCCGGTCGGGACGAAGGGCGAGTTCGTGTACGAGACGATCAAGATCGGCGAGATGAACGGCCGGGTCTACGTCGAGGTCCACGAGGACATCTACGGCCAGCAGCCCGGTCGGTGGCGGCACGCGGTCTCGGAGTTGGAAGAGAAGGGCCTCCTCGGCCTCGTCGACGAAGCGAAGCTCCACGAGGCCATCTCCGAGATGCGGGGGATTCCGGTGGACGTCTCGCGGGACGACGTGCACCTCGTCGATCCGCGTCCGGGGTCGTTCCACCCGCAGGTCCTGAACGAGATCGACACCGACGACACGTACCCGCGCCGCGAAACCGTCGCGGGGGGCTGACGTCGGCGCGCCCCATCGCCGGCCCGGCGGGCGACGAACGAAGCAAAGATGGGCCCGGTCGCGTCTCCGTGGCACCCATGCCGAGCGCACGGGAGAGCCGCCGCGCGCGGCCTCCGACTCGAAGCCGCGCGCAGCTCTCCACGAGGGACGCGAGCGATGGCTTTCGCGCTCAGTGTGCGTGCGTTGCTTCTTGCGCGGCCGGACTCGGCGGCACCGCCGGCGCCTGGGCCTTCTCATCGCGCCAGCGGTGGAGACCCTGGCGGATGTAGTCGGGGTTCATGTCGACGATCTGGCAGATGTTCTCGAACGAGAACAGCCACCGCTTGTCGGCGGACATGATCCACTCGTACGACTCGGCGAAAAGCTGTTTTCCGCGCAGGTCGTTCGTGTGCGCGTACTTCTGAAAGCAATCGATGGCGTCCTCGAGCACCGCGAGCATCAAGCGCCGCTCGCGATCGAAGCCGGCCTCCTTACGAAAAAACGAGAAGAACTGACCAGGCAGGAGTACGTCCGGTTCGAACAAACCACCCGACCTGTCCTGGATAGCGGCCCCACGAGTTCGCATCTTACCCCCTTGCCGTGAACTCAAAATCCGAGCCCGGGAGCAGGCGCGTACACCCCATGTTTACGACCTCCCCCGAGGCGGCGGACGCTAACGCGGTCTCCCCAGCGTCACAAAACGATTTTCACTGATTTATAACATTATCTTTGCTAATTTGCGAGATTCGTCGCTCTTTTGCGACACGTTGGGATCCCGGAGCGGTTGAGCTATACGCTCGCGAGTCGACGTCCCAGGACCCGAGGAGGGGCGCGACGAAACCCGGACAATCGAAGGAAGAGGGATCCATGGCCGAAACACCACCACCGCCGTCAAACCAAGCCGCGACCACCACGAACCACACCGGCGCCATCATCGGATGGGGGCTGCTCGGTGTCGCGACGCTCGGGTTCATCTGGTTCGTCGTCACGCAGCTCGGCGCCGGCTGGGAGGGCCGCGAGAACGAGGCCCAGGAGATCGTCCAGAACTACAAGGGCCCTGAGATGCAGTACACGCTCAAGGACCAGCTGATCGAGTTCGGCAACCAGGCGCGCGCGAAGGGCCGCTTCGTCGGCACGTTCGCCTGGAACACGACGCAGGACGAGGGCCCGCTCTACAAGGTGACGCTCGTCTGGAAGGAAGACAGCGCCACCCAGAAGGCCAGCTGGATGGTCAACCTCGAGGACGGCTCGATCATCCCGGACGGCGAGCAGGCCGAGCAGTTCATGCAGCCGCCGCCGTCGTCCTGAGCGCGCGGCGACGTCGCGGGGGGTGAGCGGCCGCGCTCCCCCTCCTCGGGACGACTCGGAGCCGGTCGGCCCCTATGCCGCCGGATTCGTGTAGGCGGCGTAGTCCATCAGCCACCTCGTGTCCTCGGACGCCGCGTTTCGCTCCCACTCCATCAGAAAGCGCTCGGCGAGCGTGACTCCGCTCGTCACGCGCTCCCGCACGGAGTCGAGGTAGATCTCCTCCGTGTCCCCCCGGTCGTTGCGGCGCCCCTGGCGTCGCAACCCCTCCGCCGCGATGTCGACGAGCTCGCGTGCGAGGTCTCCGATCGTGTGGCGCTTCGCCGCGGCGCGGAACCCCTCGCGGAACGTGCGGTGCAGCACGTCGACACGCTCCTCGAACGACCAACCCTTCACGAGGTCCCACGCGCCTTCCATGCAGTCGTCCTCGTAGAGGATTCCCTTGGAGATCGCGGAGAGCGCGAGCATCGACTCCGGCGGCTGACTGTCGGCCATGCGCAGCTCGATGTAGGTCTTGAGCCTCGTCTCCGGAAACAGAGTCGACAGGTGAAGCGCGAAGTCGCCGACGGTCGCGTGCAGGCCCCTGGCCCCCTCCCGCCAGAAGCGGCGAAACGGGATGCCGGTGAGGTCGTGGTAGTCCGCGCCGCGTTTCACGAAGTACATCGGGGCGTCGAGCGCCCAGTCGACGTAGTCCTCGAAGCCCGCCTGATCGGAGAACACGAAGGGGAGCATCCCGCAGCGGTCCGGGTCCGTGTCCGTCCAGATCTGGCCACGGTACGAGAGCCAGCCGCTCGGCCGACCGTCGCAGACCGCAGAGTTCGCGAAGATCGCGTTCAGGACCGGCGCGAGACCCGTCGAGATCCGCATCTTGCGGAGCGCGTCGGCCTCGCAGTGGTAGTCGAGGTTCACCTGGACCGTGGCGGTCTGCTTCATCATGCGGTGGCCCAGCGTACCGACCTTCTCCATGTACGGAGCCATGATGCGGTAGCGCTTCTTCGGCACCCACTCGATGTCTTCGAGCCTCGAGTAGGGTTGGATGCCGAGCCCGAGGAACTCGATCCCCAGCGGCTCCGCGACGACGGTGACCTCGTGCACGTGCTCGTCGAGCTCGACCTGCGCTTCGTGCAGAGTCTCGCAGGCGCGGCCGGAGAGCTCGATCTGGCCTCCGGGCTCGAGGGTGATCTCACCGCCGGGCCGCGACAGAGCGATGATGCGTCCGGCCTCCTCCTGCGGCTCCCACCCGAACCGATCGGCGAGGCCGCGCAGCACGCTCTCCACGCCCCTCTCCCCGCTGAAGGGGATGGCCGCGCCGGTCTCGCGATCGACGGCGATCTTCTCGTACTCGGTCCCGATCCGGAACCGGTCGCGCGGCTTCGCGCCTCGCTCGAAGTGCTCGATGAGCTGATCGAGGCTCTCGATCGGTGCGGCATCGGGGCCGCTCAAGTCGGCAATGTAGTCGCTCATGGACCGAGGATCGGGCCACGGTTCCCGAGGGAAGCCCGATCCCCGGGAACCCTACGGGCCACCCCGTCCGGTGGCAAATCAGTCCTCGATGAGAACGAGGGTGCCCGGCGGGACCGTCGCGTAGAGCTCACGCACGTCCTCGTCCAGCAGAGAGATGCAGCCGTACGTCCAGTCCACGCCACCTCGATTCAGAATCGGCTCGTCGCTCCCGTGGATGCCGATCTGGCTCCCCGGACCCCGAGGAACGAGCCCGGCCGCGTCGGCCGCCTGATGCACCTCGAGGTCGCGAACGTTCGGGTAGTCGAGCAGGATGAACCGCGACCAGCGAGGATGCCGGCGCCGCCCCACCATCCGATACAGGCCGAGCGGCGTCTTGCGGTCGCCCTCGTGAAGCTTGTCCCCCGGGTTCCGGCCGAACGACACGTCGTGGTACGTCCGCAGCCACTCGCCCTTCCGGTAGACCGAGACCGTCCGGCACGACCGTTTGACGAGGACGAACCAGTCTTCGCCCCGCGCCCAGTCCAGTGGCGCCTGCTCGTCCGGCGTCGGCCGGGCGGGGGCCGGCTCGGACTCGGATGCCGCGTGGAGCGCACACCCGGCGACCAACGTCGCCATCGCCAGAGCGACCACCCCGCATGCCCGCACACCCTCCACGCGTTCCTTATCCGGTGCGGACGCGCGGGTTGCAACGCCGCTGGACATGGGGCCCGTCGCAGCTAAAGAGACCTCGATTCGAAGGAGATCCCGACATGCCAGTCGACAAGCAGGAGTTCCGGGGCGTCATGGGCCACTTCGCCACCGGCGTCACCGTGATCACGACGCACGATGGAAACGGCCAACGCTTCGGGCTGACCGCGAACGCCGTGAGCTCGGTCTCCCTGGAGCCACCGCTCGTACTCTGCTGCGTGGACAAACAGTCCGAGAGTCATGCAGCCTTCGGCACGTCGAAAGTGTTCACCGTGAACATCCTGACGAACGACCAGGAGGTCTTGTCGCGGAAATTCGCGAAGTCGGGTGCCGACAAGTTCGAAGGAGTCGGCTACCGCATCGGGCAAACGGGAACGCCCATCCTGAACGACGTTCTCGCGCACCTCGAGTGTGAGATCCGCCACGAGTTCGATGCCGGCGACCACACGATCTTCGTGGGCGAGCCGATCGACGTCGCCATGGACCAGGAGACGGAGCCGCTGCTGTACTTCCGGGGCGGGTACCGCAACCTGCGCGCATGACCGGGCTGCTCCGCGCGTCGGCGCTCCGTATCGGCCTCTGCGTCGCTCTGGCTCTCCTCGGCACGGCCTGCACCTCGGAGCCCCGAACGACCGGCGGGACGGACGCCTTCAAGGTCGGCCTCCTGACCCCCGGACCCGTCAGCGACGGTGGGTGGAACGCCGGCGCCTACGAGGCACTGCAGGAGATCGCGAAGGACCTCGGAGCCGAGGTCAGCAACCAGCAGGTCTCCACTCCGGCGGACTTCGAGCAGGGCTTCCGCGGCTACGCCCAGCAAGGCTTTTCGCTCGTGTTCGGGCACGGCTTCGAGTTCCAGGATCCGGCGCTGCGCGCGGCCGCGGACTTTCCGGACACGGATTTCGTCGTCAGCTCCGGGAGCGTCTCCGCACCCAACGTCGCGTCGCTGCAGTTCGATCTCGACCAGGCGACGTACCTCGCCGGAATCCTCGCCGCGTCCATGTCGAAGACCGGACGGGCCGGCTGCATCGGCGGCATCGAGCTCCCCGTGATCAAGAAGACGTTCGACGGATTCATCGCCGGAGCACGGAGCGTCGACCCGGACTTCGTGGTGACGACCGCGTACACCGGCAACTTCGAGGACGTCGCGGCGGCGCGCGCCGCGGCCACCGCCATGATCGCTCAGGGCGCGGATTTTCTGATCCACAACGCCGACGCCGCCGGGCTCGGCGTGTTCCAGGCAGCGAAGGACCACCGGATCTACGCGATTGGAACGAACGGCGACCAGAGCCGGGCGGCCCCCGACACGGTCCTCGCGAGCGCCGTGATCTCGATTCCGGCGGCGTTCCTCCAGGTAGCCCGCGAATCGAAGGACGGCACCTTCCAGGGCCGGGTCGTCCAGGAGGGTCTCGGCGGAGCGATCGAGCTGGTCTACAACCCGGGGCTCGAGAGCCGCATCCCCGCCGCAGTAAAGGCGCGCGTCGCGGCCGCCGAAGAGGACATTCGGCAGGGAGAGCTCGAGGTGCAACCATGAGCGAACGCAAGCTCGCGATCGTCGTCCTCGCGGCCGGCAAGGGTACGCGAATGAAGTCGTCGCACGCGAAGGTCGTGCATCCGCTCGGCGGCCGCCCGCTCGTCCGTCACGTGCTCGAGGCATGCACGTCGCTCGGGGCGAAACGCACGGTCGTCGTCGTCGGCCACCAGGCCGAGACGGTGGAGAAGGCGTGCAACGGCTACGATGCGACGTTCGCCCTGCAAGAGGAGCAGAACGGGACCGGCCACGCGGTTCGGATCGCACGCGACGAGGCGCTCGGCGGCTTCGACGGCGACGTGGTGATCCTCTACGGCGACGTCCCCCTTCTGACGGCTGCGTCGCTGCGGCGTCTTCTGGACGCGCACCGCGCGAACGCCTCGGCGGTCAGCATCCTCACGTGCGTCTCCGGCGATGCGTCGGGCATGGGCCGCATTCTCCGCGACGGTCGCGGCGCGCTGACGCGAATCGTCGAAGAGAAGGACGCGACCGAGGAGGAGCGCGCCACGACGGAATGGAATCCGGGCATCTACTGCGCCCGCTCGGACTTCCTGTTTCCGGCGCTGGACCGCCTGGAAGCGAACAACGCGCAGGGCGAGCTCTACCTGACCGACATCGTCGGCTTCTCCGTCGCGGACGGAATGCCGGTGACGACGGCCACCGTCGATCCGCACGAGGTCGACGGCATCAACTCGCGGGCCGACCTGGCGGAGCTCGAGGCGACCCTCCGAAGGATCACCGTGCGCAAGCACATGGACGCGGGAGTGAGCTTCATCGACCCGTCGACCGCCTGGATCGAAGCCGACGTCGAGATCGGGCCGGACACCGTGATCGGACCGATGGTGCAGCTGCGCGGCCGCACGAAGCTGGGCCGCGACTGCCAGATCGACGGAAACGCCTTCCTGATCGACGCCGAGATCGACGACGAGGTCCATCTTCGCTCGAACGTGGTGCTATCCGAGTGCCGCGTGGCAAAGGGCGCGATCATCGGGCCGTTCTCGCATCTGCGGCCGGGCGCCGACCTCGGTCGCGACGTGCACGTCGGCAACTTCGTCGAGGTGAAGAAGTCGACCATCGGCGACGGCACGAAGGCCAACCATCTGGCCTACATCGGCGATGCGACGATCGGCACCGAGACGAACATCGGAGCCGGCACGATCACCTGCAACTACGATGGGTTCCTGAAGCACCGGACGACGATCGGCGATCGGGTCCAGATCGGCAGCGACAGCCAGCTCGTCGCCCCCGTGACGATCGGGGACGACGCGTACGTCGCCACCGGCACCACCGTGCGCCACGAGGTGGAGCCCGGTGCCCTCGCGTACAACCCCAAGCCCGACAAGCGCCGCGCGGGCTGGGTGAAGCCCTTCCGGGAGCGGAAGACGCGCGAGAAGAACGGCTGATCTCGGCGCCGGCGGGCCACGTCTCCCCGATCGGCCGCCCGCTCCGGAGCGAGAGATCCGCGTTAAAGAAGCTCATTGCCCAGGTCGATTTGACCACGGTAGGGTTGCGGTTTCCCGCCAGGACGGCGGGAGGTGGAGCGGACACATATGTGCGGAATCATGGGCTACATCGGCGAGCAGGAAGCGAGCCGAATCCTGGTCGACGGCCTTCGTCGTCTCGAGTACCGCGGCTACGATTCGGCCGGCGTCGCGACCCTGGTGAACGGCAGCATCGAGGTCCGTCGCGCCGTGGGGAAGCTCGACAATCTCGAGTCTCTCCTCCGTGAAGATCCGCTCGCCGGCAGCATCGGCATCGGCCACACCCGCTGGGCCACGCACGGACCGCCGTCCGAAGAGAACGCGCATCCGCACCGCGCGGGGCAGGTCGTCGTCATCCACAACGGGATCATCGAGAACTTCCTCGAGCTCAAGGAAGAGCTCGTCGCCAAGGGCCGCACGTTTCAGTCCGAGACCGACACCGAGGTCATCTCGCAGTTGATCGACGAGCACATGAGCGAGGGCCTCGATTTCACCGCGGCCGCGCAGAAGGCCGTCAAGCAACTCGAAGGATCGTTCGCCATCGTGACGTTCTGCCACGGCGACGAGAACCGCCTGCTGACCTTCAAGACGGCGACCCCCATCGTGATCGGCCTCGGCGAGGGCGAGAATTTCGTCGCGTCGGACGTGCCGGCGATCCTCGAACACACCCGCGACGTCCTCTTCCTCGAGGACGGCGACATGGCCGAGGTGACCCGCGAGGGCGTCAAGGTGACGACGTTCGACGGCGAACCGGTCGATCGCCCCTCGAAGAAGATCACCTGGGACCCGATCACGGCGCAGAAGGGCGGCTTCAAGCACTTCCTCCTGAAGGAGATCAACGAGCAGCCACAAGCGTTGATCGACACGATGCTCGGGCGCATCCGCCAGGAAGAGGGCGACGTCTCCCTTCCCGAGCTCGACTCGCTCGGGAGCGACTGGTCGAAGTTCGAGCGCATCTACCTGACCGCCTGCGGCACCGCCTGGCACGCATGCCTGGTGGGCAAGTTCCTGCTCGAGGAGATGGCGCGCATCCCGGTCGACGTCGACTACGCGAGCGAGCTCCGGTACCGGAAGCCGATTCTCGGCCCCGAGACGCTGCTCGTCGCCGTATCGCAATCGGGCGAGACGGCGGACACGCTGGCCGCGGTCGAGGAAGCGGCGGCCTCGGGCTCGAAGGTCTTGTCGATCTGCAACGTGGTCGACGCGTCGATCCCCCGAAAGGCCGACGCGGTGCTCTACACGCACGCCGGCCCGGAGATCTCGGTCGCGTCGACGAAGGCGTTCACGACGCAGCTCACGTCGCTGTATCTGCTGTCGCTTCACGTGGGGCGCGCGCTCGGGCGGTTCGACGAGAAGGCCGGTCGCGACCTCGTCCACGATCTGGTCAAGCTGCCGAGCCTCATCGAAGAAGCGCTGACGAGCCAGAAGCAGATCGCGAAGATCGCGAAGAAGTACGGACACGCGAGCGACTTCCTCTACCTCGGCCGCGGCATCAACTACCCGATCGCGCTGGAGGGGGCGCTCAAGCTGAAGGAGATCTCCTACATCCACGCCGAGGGCTACCCGGCGGGCGAGATGAAGCACGGACCGATCGCGCTGATCGACGAGCAGCTCCCGGTGGTCGTGCTCCTTCCGCGCGACCCGATGTATCCGAAGACCCTCTCGAACCTGAAGGAGGTCGAAGCGCGGGGCGGACGGATCATCGCGATCACGGATGCCCCGACGCCGGAGCTCGAGGAGATCGCCTGGGAGGTCGTCACGATCCCCGAGGCGAACCACCTCCTCGCGCCGATCCTGCTCTCGATCCCGCTTCAGCTGCTGGCGTACTTCGTCGCGATCTACCGCGGCACCGACGTCGACCAGCCCCGGAACCTCGCCAAGAGCGTCACGGTCGAGTAGGCGCCCCGCGTCGGAGTCAGGGGATGATCCCGGCTTGCTTCAGGGCCGCGATCCTCTCCCAGTCGAGCCCGATCTCGAGCAGCACCTCCTCGGTGTTCTGACCGACCTCGGGTGCGTTCTGCCCCGGCTCCATGGGGGTTCCGAAGAAGTCGACCGGCGTGGCGAGCTGCTCCGGCTCGCCCCCGATCGCCGCGTCGAAGGGGACCACACCGCCGGTCGCGCGCACCTGCGCGTCGTCGGCCACCTCGTTCGCGGTCTGCACCGGCGCCCACCAGACGTTCTCGCGCTCGAAGACCTCTCCCCACTGGTCGCGAGTCCGCGTCGCGAAGATCTCGTCGAGCACGCCCACCAGCCAGGGGCCGTTCGTCCGACGAGCCACGATGTTCGTGGTCCGCTCGTCGTCGACCAGGTCCGGCCGCTCGATGGCACGGCAGACGTCGGGCCAGTGCCGGTCGGCCTCGAGGCAGATGAGCCAGAACCATCGTCCGCAGGCGGCGCGGTAGGCGTTCGAGATCGGATTGGGTGCGGACTCCCGCGGGCTGGGGGGCAAGTTGTCCCGGCCGAAGCGGAGCTTGGTCGCGACGTCCCACCCGACGACGTACATGCCCGTCCGCAGAAGCGACGTCGCGACGTGCTGCCCCTTGCCGGTGCGCCCCCGGGCCACGAGTCCCGCACAGATCGCGGACGACGCGGAGACCGCGGTCGTGTGGTCGCCCATCCCTCCGCGCTGCATCGGTGGGGTCCCCTCCGGCAGAGTCAGCATTCCGGCGACCCCGGCGCGTGACCAGAACGCCCCGAGATCGTAGGCCGCGCGATCCCGGTCCGGGCCCTCGACCCCGTAGCCGGTGACCGAGCAGTACACGAGCCCCGGGTTCCGGGCCGAGAGCGTCTCGTAATCGAGGCCCATGCGCTCCAGAGCGCCGGGCCGGAGGTTCGAGACGAAGACGTCCGCGCCGTCCACCAGCCGCCGAGCGAGGTCGCGCCCTTCCTCCTGCTTCAGGTCGAGCACGACCGAGCGCTTCCCCCGATTGTCGAGCTCGAACGGCGGATTGAACGGGAGATCCAACCCGACCGCCGAGACGAAGATCCCGCGCATCGGATCCCCACCCGCCGGCGGCTCGATCTTCACGACGTCGGCTCCCCAGTCTGCGAGGATGCCTGCCGTCGCGGGTCCGGCGACCCAGAAGCCCAGCTCCACGACCTTGATGCCCTCGAGCGGTCCCGCCATGCTCGATTCGTCCGTCACTCGGCGGTCGAAGGCAAGCCGCGGGGTGCCGCCTTGCGTGGGCGCGCGGCGCGGCGCTACGGTTTTCCCACGAAATGTCGGACACTTCCCCCCAGGTGAGCGACGACGGCGCGATCGCGACCATCGAGGAGGCGATCGCCGAGTACCGCGCCGGCCGCATGGTCATCGTCATGGACGACGAGGACCGGGAGAACGAAGGCGACCTCTGCATGGCCGCCGAGAAGGTGACCCCCGAGGCCATCAACTTCATGGCGAAGGAGGGGCGGGGCCTCATCTGCCTCCCCATGACCTCGCAGAAGCTCGACGAGATCGGCCTACCGATGATGGTGTCGGAGAACACCGCGCCGCTCGGCACCGCCTTCACGGTGTCGATCGATGCGCGCAACGGCATCGGCGCCGGCGTGTCCGCGGCCGACCGCTCGCACACGATCCTGACGGCGATCCGCGACGGCGCCCAGCCTGCCGACATCCGCACGCCGGGGCACGTCTTTCCTCTCCGCGCCCGCGACGGCGGCGTCCTGGTGCGGACCGGTCAGACGGAAGCGGCGGTCGACCTGGCACGACTCGCCGGCCTCAAGCCGGCGGGGGTGATCTGCGAGATCATGAAGAGCGACGGGACGATGGCGCGTCTACCGGACCTCAAGATCTTCGCGAAGGAGCACAACCTCAAGCTGGTCACGATCGCCGACCTGATCGGCTACCGCCTGCGCAACGACTCGCTCGTCCGACGCATCGCCGAGGCGCCCCTTCCCACGGTCTACGGCGGGGAGTTCCGGGCGTGCGTCTACCGCAGCGACGTCGACGGCGGTGAGCACCTCGCCCTGGTGAAGGGCGACGTGAAGCCGGACCAGCCCACCCTCGTCCGCGCGCACGCCGAATACCTCCCGGGCGACGTCTTCGCGTCGGTCAAGCGCAACACGGGAGACCTGCTCCACCGCTCGATGGAGATGATCGCCGAGGAAGGGTGCGGCGTCGTTCTGTACCTGAAGCGCGACCCCGGAACCGAGATGTTCACACCCCGCGGGGACGCCAATACGAAGACGGACGACTCCGACGAAGCGCGACCCAGCACGATGTCGTCCGAGCGACTGAATGCGTTCCGCGAGTACGGGATCGGCGCCCAGATCCTTCGCGACCTGGGTGTCGGCAAGATCCGCCTGCTGAGCAACTTCCGCCGCCGGCTCGTGAACCTCCCCGGCTACGACCTCGAGATCGTCGAGACGATCCCGCTCGACGGCCGTCCCCGGGCGACGTCCGAGGACGG
>JAUIFY010000219.1 GCA_030430245.1 bacterium
CGCGAGCCAGGTCCGGTACGCGGGCGACACGGCCTCGGGCTGGTCGCCGAGGCACAGCAGGGCCTCGCGGCAGCCGAGGCGACGGCCGCGCTCGGACCACTCCACGATCTCGTCCGGCGTCATCGTCCAGGCGCCGTCCTCGCCCTCGTCGCGGCGAAACGTGCAGTAGGCACAGCGGTCGCGGCAGAGGTTCGTGACCGGGAAGAACGCCTTCTTGGAGTAGGTGACGTCGCGGCCCTTGCCGGCGTCCCGCAGCGCCGCGGCGCGGGCGCGGAGCGCGTCGAGGGCAGGTCCGGTGGCCTCGAGCGCGGCGATCGCGTCGGCGCGTTCGAGAGGGCGCCACCCTCGAGCCGTCTCGACGTCCATGATTCCCTGGCCGGGGGGTCCTTCGGACCGACAGCCGGCGTGAACGGGATTAAACGAGGCGAGCCTACCGAGTCAAGGCGGCCACGTGCGGCTCGGCCGCCGTCGGGCGAAGCCCGTCGCCCGCGCCATCCAGGCGACGCCGGACCCGCAAGGGCGGAAACAGCTCCTCGTCGAAGAGTCGCTCCAGTCGCTCCTCGATCTCCGGGTCGAACCCGAAGCCCGGCAGAGCCGCCTCCAGGCGGGCCCGCGACGTGAGCGTGAGACACGCGAAGGTCGCATCGCCCGTCGACGGGTCGTCCTCCAGGAGGACGATGTCCGAGGCCGGAGTGCTTCGAACGTAGTGCTCGATCTGGGCGGCCCACTCGTCGAGCGCGCGTTGGGGCATGCGGGCGGGGTAGATCGCGCGGTCGACGACGGCCCAGAAGAGCGCGCGGTCGAGCTCGACCTCGGTCTGCTCCTCGGACGCGTGGCGCTCGATCCTCCAGACGAGGGGTTCGTCGACGAGGCGACGGGCCCCGACGGCCACCGCGACCCCGTCTTGGCCGCGCACTTCGAGGCGTCGGACCGCCATGGGGTCGTTCCACGTCGTCGAGGCGGTCCCGCGCCCCGTCGGCTCGAACGTCTCGAGCGCGCATGCGCCGTGAGCGCGTCGGAACGCGGTGACCTCGTCGCTCCCGCCGGTGGCGGAGACCCGCGCCGTCTTGCCGCAGCGTTGACAATGGATGAATCGCACGTCTCGTGCCCTCTCTTCCGCGCTCAGCGTGCGTGGTGCGCGACGGCGACGGACGAGCCGGGCGACGTCGTGGTGAACTCGTGGCCCAGCGGCTCGCAGGGGACCTCGATGTGGATGCGGAGAATCGAGCCGCCGTCGAGCTCCGTGACGATGCGTGCCCCGATGCTCGTCGCGGCGCGAGTGATGACCTCACGGGCCAGCGGGTCGGCGAGCTGGAGGTCCTCCAGCTGGGCCGAACGACGGCCGACGGATTCGCCGGCCACGCCCCGGCCGGGATCGATGGACAGCTGGAGGATCCGTTCGTGGGTGCATCGCGCCGTGACGCGGATCGTTCCCCCCGATGGCTGATCGGAGGCCGCATACGTGAGCGCGCTCACCAGACGCGCGAGCGTCTCGGGGTGCGTGTGCCCGACGAGGCTCCGATCGCACTCCATCTCGACCTCGACGCCGTTGTGCTCGGCATCGCGCTGGATCGGCGCGAGAAGCTGCTCGAGCCAGGGGCGGAGGGCGAACTCCCGCGCGACGGCGGGGGCGCTCCCCGCGTCGAGCTCGGCCAGGAAGAAGAGCCCTTCGAGGTACGACAGGAGGCGCTCGGAGTTCAGCTGGATCCGGGTCAGCGCGCGGCGTTGGTCGTCCGAGAGGACCGGGCCCGCCTCGTCGCAGAGGATCTCGCTGTAGCCCGAGATGGCGTGGAGCGGCGTGCGGAACTCGTGCGACAGGTTCTCGAGGAGATGCTCGCGCATCTCGTTCGCGCGCCGGTGTGCCGTACGCGTGGCGAGCGCCGATTGGACCGCGGCGAGGACGTCCTCGGCGCGATACGGCTTCGCGATGTAGTCGCGCGCCCCGAGGCGAAGGCACTCGACCGCCGTGTCGAGCGCGCCCTGACCGGTGATGACGATGACCTCGACATCGATGCCGGCCTCGCGGATCGCCCGAAGCGTCTCCGTCCCCGACAGGTCGTGCGGCATCGTCAGATCGAGCAGCACCACGTCGAAGGGCGACCTCCGCAGAATCTCCAGTGCGCCGCTCCCGCGGTCGGTCGTGACCACGCCGAAGTCGGATTTGAGGATGATCTTGAGGGACTCTCGAGGACCCGCCTCGTCGTCCACCACGAGAATCTGCGCTTGGTCGCTCATCGGCAGTGGGGCGCAAAAAGCACGCCGTGTGCCACCGCCGGTCCGTGGGGACGGCGGCCGGACCGCCGCGTGAAAGTCCCCGGGAATCGGGCGATCCTCGGCGCCCGGGCGGGCGCTCGCCCGAGCGTCGGACCTGACGCGGCGCAGCGCCCAGCGGTACATTTTCGTACGGCGCGACGAACTTTGAACGCCGCGCCGGAGCGGATGCGAGGGCGGCGTGGGGCCGCCCAGGGTCAGCCGTGCTCGATCCCGAGCTTGTCCATCCGATATTTCAGAATGCGGCGGGTCGTCCCGAGCCGTTCGGCCGCTCGGGTCTGATTGAAGTCGACCTGGTCGAGAGCTTCGCGGATGATCTCCCGCTCGAACTCGTCGACCGCCTCGGACAGCGTCTTCGTTCCGAGCAGTACGGCCGCGCGGGCGTCCTGCGGGGTTCCCGTCGGGGACTCGCGCATCACGGCCGGTAGCTCCTCGGGCGTGACCGGGCCGGTGGTCGCCAGGACCAGGAGACGCTCGACCAGGTTCTCGAGCTCGCGGACGTTGCCGGGCCAGCGGTACCGCAGGAGGAGGTCGATCGTCTTCGGAGCGAACGTGCGCTCCGGGATCCCGAGCTCCGCCGCCTTCGCCTGCGCGAAGTGCCGCACCAGAAGAGGCAGGTCGTCGCGGCGTTCGCGCAACGGCGGCAGGTGCATCGAGACGACGTTCAGGCGATAGTAGAGGTCGGCGCGAAAGCTCCCGTCGCGCGAGCCCTCCTCGAGGTTCCGGTTCGACGCCGCGACGACGCGCACGTCCGTGGAGACGGCGCGGCTTCCTCCGACGCGGATGAACTCGCCGGTTTCCAGCACGCGCAGCAGCTTGGCCTGCACGTTCGGGTGCAGCTCGCCGATCTCGTCGAGGAAGATCGTACTCTCGTTCGCGAGCTCGAAGAGGCCGAGCTTTCGGGCGTCGGCACCAGTGAACGCTCCCTTCTCGTGGCCGAAGAGCTCGCTCTCGATCAACGACTCGGGGATGGCGGCGCAGTTGATCGCCGTCATCGGGCGGCCCGCGCGCGGGCTCTGATAGTGGAGCGCCTTGGCGACGAGCTCCTTGCCGGTCCCGCTCTCGCCGGTGATCAGAACGGTGGTGCGGAGCGGCGCCACCATCGAGACGGTGCGGAAGACCTCCTGCATCGGCTCGGAGCGGCCGACGATGTTGCCGACGTTGTAGCGGCGACCGACCTCCGCGCGCAGCTCGTCGACCTCCCGTTGCAGGGCGGACGTCCTCACGGCGTTGCCCAGCAGGATCTTCAGCTCGTCGAGGTCGAACGGCTTCTGGACGTAGTCGTAGGCCCCCAATTTGATGGCGGTGACCGCGGTCTTCAGCGTCTTGGTCGCCGTGACCATGACGACCGGGGTGTGTGGGATCTCCGCCCGGAGCCGCTCCAGCGTCGTGATCCCGTCGATCCCCGGTAGCACGATGTCCAGGAGCACCGCATCGGGGCGCTCCGACGCCGTCTGGCGCAGCGCCTCTTCGCCGGTCTCGGCGAACGACAGCTCGAAGTCGTCTCGCAGGATCACCCGGAGCGATTCTCGGATCCCCGATTCGTCGTCGACGACGAGCACGTGGGGGCGCCGCGCCGGGGTGACGCGCTCCGTTTCGTCCCTGGGAGCGTCCATGTGGTGTGTGGACATGAGAGCTGGAGCCTCGCTTTCCGCGTTCGCATCGCGGAGCGTCGGACGTCACGCAGGAGTGAAGGACAGCTCGATGGTCACCTCGTTCTGCGCGTGGCTCGTCCGAAGCCCCGCACCCATCCTCGTGAGGGCGCCTCTTACCAGCAAGAGGGCGAGAGGAAAACTCGAATCTGGCTCGCCGGTCGCGCCGCGCAGGTTCGCCGCGGCACCCGACTCGCGGTAGCGGACGAGGACGACGTCCGAGGCCGGACGCGAGAGCGTGAGGATGCCGTGCGGTTCGACGGTGTCGGCGACATGGCGCCAGAGTGTGCGGAGGGCGAACTCGAGGTTCGGCCGCGATCCTCGGGCGGAGAGCGCCGTCGCGGGAAGGCCTTGAATCACCACATCCTTCTCTCGAAGAGACGGTGTGAACGGCTCCAGGGCGAGCTCGAGCTCGGTCGCGACGTCCAGGGAGTCGTCGGTCGAGGCGGTGAGACGCGAGAAGTCGAGGATCTGATCGAGGGGGCCGTCGATCCGGTCGATCCCCTCGAGCGCGATCTCGCGGAAGCGCTTGCGCTCCTCGTCGTCCATGCGCGAGGCGTTCGCGACGAACGTCTTCACCGTCACGAGGGGGTTCTTCAGCTGATGGGCGAGCTCGACGGCGACGGACTCGAGGCTCTCGCGCGGGCCCACCTCGGCCGCGACCGGCGGGATCGTGGGCAGGGACGGGCGGTCTCGCCTCGTCGGAGGCTCCTCGGGCGAAGGCCGGGGCGCGGGCGCGTTCGGCCCCGGCGCGGTGTGACGCCAGGCGAGGTCGCCGGCCCGGATCGGGGCCGACGGGTTCTCGCGCAGGAGGGCCGCGAGCAGCACGGCGTCGAGCTCGGTGACGTCGCCGGGCCAATCGTGCCGGGACAGCGCTTCGGCCGCGTCCGGCGAGAGCGTCGGCAGGGGTTCGACCGCGAGCTCGGCTGCGAGCGTGCGGAGACGATCCTCCGCGAGCGCCGGGAGCTCGTGTGCGCGGGCCGCCAGTGCGGGCAGCGAGATCGTGACGACGGCGAGCTGGGACAGCAGGTCCGCTTCGAAGGCGCTCTCGAGCTCGTCGGTGTTGGCGCGGCTCGCGCAGACGAGCCGCGGCGACGAGTGCGCGAGGTAGGATGCGAGCCATCCACGGCCGTCGGCGTCGAGAGCTTCGATCCCGTCGAGCGCGAGGGTGAGATGCGACGTCGGGGTGCCACGGGGGAGCCGGAGTAGGGCGCCCACGTCGCCGCGCGTCAGGTCGACGCGCTCGAGAGCCGCGCGCCCCGATGCATCGTGGATCGCGTGCGCGACCCGGGCGAATGCGGTGCCCGACGTTCCGATGCACAGCACGGGGATCGCCGTCGGCGCGATGCGCGCGAGGACGCGCGCGGCGTCGGGCCGCAGCGGCCAGGATTCGGGCTTGCCTATGGAGGAGCGACCCGCGGGCAGTATGAGGTCCGGTGCCTTGGGCATGGGGGATCGGCCGCTGGTTCCTCGGTCATCCCCTTCTTGCCTGCGGGCGCAAGGAGCGCGCAAGGCCGAATGTGGCCAGGAGGAAGCCGGCGGCGGTCATCAAGCGACCGCCGCTCGCCACCACGTGATAGAAGTCCATACGCACGCGGGCGATCTCGAGCTCTTCCGCCGTGGGTCGCGAGCTCGACAGACCGCCGTGCGACGCATCCTGGCGCGACTCCTCGATCTGCTGCGCGTGCTCGGCGGTGCGGATGGAGCCGGTGATCCAGTTGCCGAGACCGAGTGCGATGAGAACGACGCCCGCCACGAGCGGCGTGTTCTTGTACCAGGGCCGCGGGGGAGTCCGGCGACGGGCGGCCGATGTCGGAGCGGCAGAGGGCATCGCAAGCTGTTCGTTGCACCTTCGTAGCCGTTCGTCACGTCCGGCGAAACGAAGGGTCGCCGTTCTTCCTTCGCGACCGAGCGAGCGCCAGCGCTTTCACGATGGCGCACGGTTTGCGTCTCGACGGCGAACGAGGGGGTCGCCGCGTCGGGCATGGTGCCCGGCCTGGGGACCGGGGGACGCGCAGCGGGGTCGACGGACCATCGTCGACCCCGCTCGCGATTCATGTTCGGCGTGCAGCACCCGTCGGTGCCCGGCCCTGGTATCGGGGAAGGTGATGAGTCCGCCCGAAGCGCGACCGCCCGAGCGGCGCCCGCTGGTTCTCGTCGTCGACGACGATGCCCCATACGGCACGCTGCTCACCCACGCGCTGCACGCGCGCGTGCCCGAGGCGACCTTCGAGGTGGAGTCGTCGCACGCCGGGGCCATCCGTCGGATCTCGCAGGGCGACGTCGCCGCGCTGATTCTCGACGTCGCGCTCCCCGATGGCGACGGATTCGGCGTCGTGCATGCCGTTCGGCGGGGTGGGCGGGAGATCCCCTTCGTGTTCCTCTCCGCCGACGGGTCGGCGCGGACGGCCGTGCGGGCCCTGCAGGCCGGGGCTCTCGACTACCTCGTGAAGGACGCGGGTGTGACGGAACGCTTGGCCCGCGCCGTGCGCGGTGTGGTGGACGCGCATCCGCACGGGGAGGACGACGGCCCCCTGGTCGGAACGAGCGTCGCGATCGAGCGGGTGCGGACCGAGGTGCGCCGGTGCGCACGAAGCGAAGCGCCGGTACGCATCGAGGGCGAGACCGGCGTCGGAAAGGAGCTCGTCGCTCGCTCGATCCACGATGCCAGTCCGCGGGGCCGCGGTCCCTTCGTCGCGGTGAACTGCGGCGCGCTTCCGGAGGGACTCGCCGAGGCCGAGCTCTTCGGTCACGTCCGGGGCGCGTACACCGGTGCGGGCGGCGACCGAGCCGGACTGATCGAGCACGCGGCCGGCGGCACTCTCCTGCTCGACGAGCTGGAGGACCTGCCGCTCGCGGTCCAGGGCAAGCTCCTTCGGCTCGTTCAGGAGGGCGAGTACCGCCCCGTAGGGACACCGCGGACGCGCCGCGCGGACGTTCGACTTCTGGCCGCGAGCAATCGCGATCTCGCGGCGATGGTCGAGGAAGGCCGCTTCCGACGCGATCTCTACTACCGACTCGACGTTCTCCGGGTGCGGGTCCCGCCGCTGCGCGCGCGGCCCTCCGACGTCGGCGCGCTGATCGTGCATCTCGTTCGTCGGCGTGACGGCGGTGGTGCGGACGCGGCCATGCTGCCGCTGCCGCACGAGTGGGTGCGACTCTCGTCGTACGCGTGGCCGGGCAACGTCCGGGAGCTCGAGAACGTCGTCGAGCGCGCACGTGTCGTCGCCGACGTGAGCGGTTGGCGCGCAGGCTGGGCCGCGGCCGTGGCGCAGCTCGATGGCGTCGGCTTCGAGCACGGAGCCGATGCCGCGGTCGCCGAGCCGCCGAGCGTCGATCCCGAGCGCGTCGCCCTCGAGGCCCTTCTGGGTCGTCACCGGTGGCGGCGGGAGGCGGCCGCCCGAGAGCTCGGGATCTCGCGCGTCACTCTTTGGCGGCGCATGCGTCGTGCGGGCCTGATCGGCGAGGCGTGAGGCGCGCGGGAATCGCCTTGCGGCGTTCGCGGTGGGTGGCTATCGCAGGCGACGTGGGTGAGCTGCGCTGGTGCTTCCTGGGACGCGTGGAGTATGCCGCGGCCCGTCGGTTGCAAACGCGTCTCGCCGACCTCCGCGCGCGCGGAGGCATGGAAGACCTCGTTCTACTGTTGGAGCACGGACCGGTCGTGACGGTCGGGCGCAACGCCCCGCTCCCGGATCCGCGGACGGTGCGTGATCGCCCCGTCGTACGAACCGACCGCGGCGGAGACGTCACGTACCACGGCCCCGGCCAGCTCGTGGGTTATCCCGTCTGCCGGCTGCCGGCGCGGGGGCGGGGCGTTCGCAGCTTCGTCTCGGCGATCGAGCACGCACTGTGCGACGTCGCCTTGAGCCTCGGAATCGCCGCGACTCCGCGGCGAGGCTACCCGGGCGTGTGGACCGGGCCCGAGCACGCGCCGCGGAAGCTCGCCTCGATCGGCCTCGGAGTGCGTCGTGCGATCACGCTGCACGGCTTCGCACTCAACGTCGATCAGAGAGCGGAGCGGGGCTTCGAGGGAATGGCGCCGTGCGGCCTCGCGGGCGTTCAGGTGACGAGTCTCGCGTCGCTGCGCGCGCGCCCCCTGCCGAGCATGGAGACGCTGGCGGCGCGTCTGGCGCGGGGAGTCGCGATTCGCACGGAGAGGCGTTGGGTTCCCGAAGCGCTCGACGCGGCCGAGCTTCCGGCCGATGATGGGGAGTCGGGGGATGGGCGGAGCGACGGTGAAGGACCTACAGAGCACTCTCGAGCGTTTCTCCTCGGGTGACCGCCGCGCGCTGGCGCGCATCATCACGCTGGTGGAGAACCGCGCGCCGGAGGTCCCTCATCTCATGAGGGCGGTCTACCCGAAGTGCGGCCATGCCCGGATCTTCGGCATCACCGGACCACCCGGCGCGGGAAAGTCGACGTTGACCGACAAGATCATCGGCCGGCTTCGCGAGCAGGGGCGGCGCGTCGGGGTCGTGGCGGTGGACCCGTCCAGCCCGTTCTCCGGCGGCGCGATCCTCGGCGATCGCGTCCGGATGCAGGGGCACTTCCTGGACGAGGGCGTGTTCATCCGGAGCCTGTCGACGCGCGGGCGCCACGGCGGGCTGGCGCGCGCCACGCGCGAGGTCGTCCGACTGCTCGACGCGCTCGGCTTCGACGACGTCCTGGTCGAGACCGTCGGAGTGGGGCAGACCGAGTTGGACGTCATGCGGCTCGCCCAGACGACGGTCGTCGTGTTGGTCCCGGAAGCCGGCGACACGATCCAGGTGATGAAGGCGGGATTGCTCGAGATCGCCGATGTCTTCATCGTCAACAAGGCGGATCGGGATGGGGCGCGCAGGCTCAAGAACGAACTCGAGGTGATGCTGCAGCTGCGGTCGGAGGGGAGCTGGCAGGTGCCGGTCCTGCTGACGCAGGGGACCGACGGTACCGGTGTCCCCGAGGTGATCGACGCCCTGGAGGCGCACCAGCGCGCGCGTGCCGCGCAGGCGCCTCCCGACGCGTCCGAGGCGCGGATCCAAGAGTGGTACGAGATTCTGCGCGACGAGCTCTCGCTGCGTCTCGACCGGGCCGTCGACGGGAAGACGCTCGGCGCGACGGCCGATCGATTGCGCCGCGGTGAGACCGATCCGTACTCGGCCGCGCTGGAAACCCTCTCGGATCCGGTCGCGCTGGCCGCGGCGCTCGGCGGCGACGAGGAGGGCTCGCGATGACGACCTCGGCGGGACGGCTCCTGTGCGTCGGCGACGTCCACGGCTGCCTTCGCGAGCTGGGGCGTCTCCTCGACGGGCTCGCCCTCACCGAGGCCGACCGCCTCGTCTTTCTCGGGGACTACATCGATCGCGGCGACGCGTCGGCCCAGACGGTCGATCTGCTCTTGCAGGTCAAGGCCGCGCTGCCGTCGACGGTGTGCCTCCGCGGGAACCACGAGGAGATGCTGCTCGGCTTTCTCGGGCTCGGAGGTCGAGGCGGCGAGATCTTCGTGCGTGCGGGAGGGGCGAGCACCCTGATGAGCTACGGCGTCGACCCGGAAGCGCGCGGAGCGCTCGACGAGGAGCTGCGCCGCGTCTTGTCGGACGAGCACCTCGCCTTCTTCCGCGACGCCCTGGTGCCGTATCACACCGAGGGCCCCTGGGCGTTCGTGCACGCCGGAGTCCGGTCGGGGAAGGATCTCTCGGAGCAGCACGTCGACGATCTCCTCTGGATCCGCGAGGAGTTTCTGTCGGCCGACCATGGCCTGGCCCACACGGTGATCTTCGGGCACACGCCGCAGCGCGACGTCCACTTCTCACCGATGCGGCGCATCGCGATGGACACGGGATGCGTGTACGGGGGACGCCTGTCGGCGCTGGATCTCACGGGCGGGCGATTGCATCAGGTGCAGCGCGACTCGAGCGAGGTCACCGTGCGCGACGTGGCCGAGGAGCTCGCGCACGTGGTCTGAGCCCGCCCACGGGACGGGGCCCCGGTCGACAAGATCCCAGCCCGTTGTTAGGAGGCGCATCGCTGGAAGTCCGGGGGCGACGTAGCTCAGTTGGTAGAGCGAGGGTCTCATAATCCCTGAGTCGGCGGTTCAAGTCCGCCCGTCGCCATTCCCCTCTCCGGTGGTACGATCGATTTCGTGGACGAGGCCCGCCGATTCGAGAGGCAGGTGCTCCGCGACGTGCGGGAGGAGGGCCTCTTCGCGCCCGGCGACCGTGTCGTGGTCGCGGTCTCGGGCGGTGCGGACTCGACGGCGCTCCTCGCGGTGCTCCGAGCGCTCGGCGCCGGCCACGGGTTCCCTCTCGATCTCCACGTCGCGCACTTCGACCACGGGCTGCGCGGGGAGGAAGGGCGCCGGGACGCGGCGCACGTGGAATCGGTGTCGGCGCGCTGGGGTCTTCCCTTTCATGCGACGCGCACCGATGCGCTTCGCGCGGGCGAGGGCAATCTCGAGAAGCGGGCGCGCGATCTCCGCGGGGCGTTCCTCGCGCGCGTCGCGCGGGAGACGTCGTCGCGCGCGATCGCGCTCGGACACACACTCGACGATCAGGCCGAGACCGTGCTCCACCGCCTGGCTCGGGGGGGAGGCGTCCGCGCGCTGGCCGGCATGGCCGCGTCGCGCGAGGACGGGGTCGTCCGGCCGCTCCTCCGACGGCGTCGCGTCGAGTGCCGAGGGTATCTCGATCGCGTGGGCGTCGGCTTCGTCGAGGATCCGACGAACTCGGACCGTCGCTTCACGCGCAATCGCATTCGACTCGACCTCCTGCCGGTGCTCTCCGGCGCGCTGGGCGTGGACTTCTCCGACCGTCTCGCGCGCATGGCCGAGGAGCTCCGCGTGGAGGCGGAACTCGCGGACCGCCACGTCGCCGGGCTCCTGGGCGAGGAGCGCGGCGCACTTCGCGTGCCGGCGTTGGCACCCGGAGGCGGGATCGCCCGGCGGATCGTTCACGCGTGGCTCGTGCGCGAGGGGGGACGCCCCACGCATCGGCACGTCGAGGCGATCGTCGGGGTCGCGCATGGGGACAACCCGTCGGCGAGCGTCGACCTGCCGGGCGGGCGGGTACGACGGGACTACGACCGGCTGATCTACGAGCGGCCCGCGGGTGCGCGCCCGCCGGACGCAACGGGCCACGTCGCCTGGCCCGCACCGGGCGAGGTGTGCCTCCAGTCTGGCTGGCGCCTGCGGGCGTCGGCCGGGAGCCCGGGCGCGGGAGCGTCGGTCCGGGGGGAGGTCGTCCTCGACGGGGCGCGCCTCGCACCCCGTCTCGTCGTCCGCACGATGCGGCCGGGCGACCGAATCCGGCTCTCCGGCGGCCGCCGAAAGCTGTCGGACCTGTTCACGGACCGCAAGATTCCACGAATCGAGAGGGCGCGGCTTGCGGTCGTGACGAGTGGTGCCGATATAATCTGGGTCCCGGGGGTCGCCGTCGCGGCCGACGTGTTGCCGGGAGTCGACACGCAGAGGTGGATGCGGCTTCGGGCCGAGCCCGTCGATTGCCGGGTTTCCGCCAGCGTGTTAGAAAATCAAGGGTTTCGGGTGCGATTTGGGTAAGTCGGGATTGAATCAGTTCTCGCGTAATCTGGCGCTGTGGCTCGTGCTCGGGCTGCTCTTCCTGTTGCTGTTCCAGATCTTCAGCAAGCAACAGGTGAGGGATCCCGAGCGGGACTACAGTGATTTCTCGGCCGCCCTCGACGAGGGTCGGGTCGCGGAGGTCGTGATCCAGGGCAAGGTGATCCGCGGGCGCTTCCAGAACGGTGAGCGCTTCAGCACCTACGACCCGGGAGACACGGATCTCGTCACGCGGCTGCGCGACAAGAACGTCCAGATCCAGGCGAAGCCCGAGGAGGGCGACCCCTGGTACGTGATCCTTCTCGTCCAGTGGTTCCCGATGCTGCTTCTCATCGGCGTATGGATCTTCTTCATGCGGCAGATGCAGGTGGGCGGGGGGAAGGCGATGTCGTTCGGCAAGAGTCGCGCGCGCCTGCTCTCGG
>JAUIFY010000440.1 GCA_030430245.1 bacterium
TACGCGGACCGGAACCCCTCCGGCGCGGTCGACGCGGCAGGCGAGGCCCACAGGACGAGCACCGCCGCCGCCCAGACCCCGGTCTTCCACGCCACCATTCCCCCGCCTCCGCCCTCGTGTCCCGATCGAACGACCCACTCCGACGCGGACCGCCTTCGGCTCGCGCCAGGGCACGCCATCCGCGGCCGTACTCGCCGGGACGGGTAGCACGTCGATCGCTTCGCCCGAAACGTCACGAAGGCGTCGCCGCCGGCCCGGGTTCCTCTGTCGTCGGCTCGAGCCACCGGATAAAACGGAGAGGTCCCAAGCCGAGGCGCGCATGCACGAGAGTCGAGGGAGCGTTGGAACGGTCGGGGCGAGCGCGGAAGACCAGCGCCTCGCGGCCGACGGGCAGCGGATCGCGAACTGGAAGCGATGGGGTCCCTACCTCGCCGAGCGCCAATGGGGCACGGTCCGCGAAGACTACTCCGTCGACGGCGAGAGCTGGGTGGACCTGCCGCACGATCACGCCCGCAGCCGCGCCTATCGGTGGGGAGAGGACGGCTTGCTCGGCATCACCGACCGTGAGGGACGGCTGTGCTTTGCCGTGGCGCTCTGGAACGGCCGCGATCCGATCCTGAAGGAGCGACTCTTCGGCTTGACGGGCCCGGAGGGCAACCACGGAGAAGACGTCAAGGAGTGCTACTACTACCTGGACTCCACCCCGACCCACTCCTACCTCGAGGCGCTCTACAAGTACCCCCAGGAGGAGTACCCCTACGCGCGGCTCGTCCGCGAGAATCGACGCCGGTCGCGTTCCGATCCCGAGTACGAGATCGCCGACACCGGCGTCTTCGACGACGGTCGGTACTTCGACGTGTTCGCCGCGTACGCCAAAGCCGCTCCGGACGACATCGCGATCCGCATCACGATCGCGAATCGCGGCCCGGACGCCGCCCGCCTCGTCCTCCTCCCTACCGTGTGGTTCCGCAACACCTGGTCGTGGGGACGACAGGGAGAGGGATACTGGCCGAAGCCCACGCTCGAACGCGACGGCGACACCGTGCTCGCCTCGCACGCGTCGCTCGGCCGATTCCGCCTCTGGGCCGACCCGTCTCCCGTCCCCCCGACCACGCTCTTCACCGAGAACGAGACCAACACGGAGCGCTTGTTCGGCCAGCCGTGCGGCCCCTACACCAAGGACTCGTTCCACCGGTTCGTCGTCGACGGGGACGACGACGCGGTGAACCCGCGCGACGTCGGAACGAAAGCCGCCTTTCTCTATGACCTCGACGTCCCGTCCGGAGCGAGTGTGCAGGTGCGACTGCGCCTGGCCTCCGAGGACGCGAGGCCCGCGCAGCCGTTCGGCTCCGAGTTCGACGCGACGTTCGCGGCGCGCCTTCGCGAGGCGGACGAGTTCCACGACAGCCGGACCCCGGTGGGGCTCTCGGTGGACGAGCGACGCGTCGTTCGCCAGGCCCGGGCCGGCCTGATGTGGACGAAGCAGTTCTACTGGTACGCCGTGCGCGAATGGCTCGACGGGGATCCCGCGCAACCTCCCGCGCCCCCGAGCCGCTCACGCGGAAGAAATCACGGCTGGCGCCATCTCTACAATCGCGACGTTCTCTCGATGCCGGACAAGTGGGAGTACCCGTGGTACGCCGCCTGGGACCTCGCGTTCCACATGATCCCGTTCGCGGAGATCGACCCGGCCTTCTCGAAGGACCAGCTCGTGCTGTTCCTCCGCGAGTGGTACATGCACGCGAACGGCCAGATCCCCGCCTACGAGTTCGCTCTCGGCGACGTCAATCCGCCGGTCCACGCGTGGAGCGCGTGGCGCGTCTACAAGATGACGGGAGCCGGCCGCGGCCGCGACCGCGTGTTTCTCTCGCGCGTGTTCCAGAAGCTCCTGCTCAACTTCACCTGGTGGGTGAACCGCAAGGACGTGGAAGGCAACAACCTCTTCTCCGGAGGCTTTCTCGGGCTCGACAACATCGGCGTCTTCGACCGGTCCAAGCCACTCCCGACCGGCGGCACCCTCGAGCAGGCCGACGGCACCGCGTGGATGGCCTTCTACTGCGCCACGATGCTGTCGATGGCGCTCGAGCTCTCGCACGACAATCCAGCGACGGAAGACCTGGCGTCGAAGTTCTTCGAGCACTTCGTCTCGATCGTCGACGCCATGAACACACTGGGCGGCACGGGCCTCTGGGACGAGACG
>JAUIFY010000220.1 GCA_030430245.1 bacterium
CGACGCGGTTCCTCAGGTTTCGCTGCCGGTTTTCTCGTTCATCAACCTGGCGGCCGGGCGTCTCGGGTCGGATTGTCTCTCGGTGAGCGTCTGGACGCCGGGCCTCGATTCCGCGCGGCGGCCGGTGTTGGTGTGGATCCACGGGGGAGGCTTCCTCATCGGCGCCGGATCGACCCCGGTGTACAATGGCCGCGCTCTGGCGACGCAGGGCGACGCGGTCGTCATCACGATCAACTATCGTCTCGGAGCCCTCGGTTACGCGCACCTCGGTACGATCTTCGGAGAGGAGTTCGCGTCGTCGACGAACCTCGGGGTTCGCGACCAGATCGCCGCGCTCGAGTGGGTGCGTGAGCACGCCGCTCGGTTCGGTGGTGACCCGGACAACGTCACGGTGTTCGGCCAATCTGCCGGTGCGATGAGCATCGGCACCTTGCTCGCCGCGCCTCGTGCCCGTCCGCTGTTCCACCGCGCCATCTGCATGAGTGGCGCGGGCGGTCAGGTGGTCGAGCGCGACTTCGCCGAGCGCGTCGCACGGGAGTTCGTCCGTCGCCTGGGAGGTCCGCCGCCGTCTCATCGATCTCTGGCGCAGATCCCGACGGGAGACCTCCTGCGCGCCCAGATGGGAACCATGGAGGCGCTCTCGAACCTCTATCGTCTCATGGTGTTCCTGCCGTTCGTCGATGGCGAGGTCGTCACGGAGCAGCCGCTCGACGCGGTCCGCCGCGGGGCGGCGCGCGACGTGCCGATCCTGACGGGGACCACCCTGGAGGAATGGAAGCTCTTCCGGATGCTCGACCCCGGCGTGCGCGGTCTCTCCTGGGAAGACGTCCGGGCGCGCTTCCAGATGATGTTCGAGGTCGGCGCGTTTCCGGGAGCGCCGCATTCCGAGGAGGCATCGAGGCTCTGGCTCGAGGCGTTGCAGGGGCGGACGGCTTCGTCGACGCCGAACGAGGCGTGGTGTGCGTTCCAGAGCGGGCGAATGTTCCACTACCCATGCGCGCAGCTCGCCGAGGCTCAGAGCGAGGCCGGTGGAGAGGCCTATCGGTATCTGGTGACGTGGCGCGCGGCCGCCATGCGACGCGCGCTCGGAGCGGCCCACGCAATCGACGTCCCGTTCGTATTCGGCGCCGTGGGGAACCCGATCGTTCTGCCGCTCACGGGGTTCGGCCCCGCGGCGCGGCGTCTCGAGCAGAATCTGCAGGCCTCGTTCCTGAGCTTCGCCCGGGACGGGGCGCCGGGCCATGCGGGGATCCCGCCCTGGCCTCGCTACGCCGTCGACAACCGCACCACCATGATCCTCGGCCGTGACTTCCTCGCGGACGACGGTCCGCTGGAGCGTGAGCGCGTCCTCTTCGAGGAGTGGAGCGAGCCGCCCGCGCTCGGCCGCGCGATCGTTTGACACGCACCGGTCCGGCTCACTAGCCACCCAAGGGTGGAGGAGCGGGGCAACATTCTTCTGGGACCGGTAGGCGGTCTCGGTTTCGGCGGGGTCGTCGGCGTGGCGGTCGGCTACACGGCGAAGAAGATCGGCAAGATCGTGCTCCTCGGGATCGGCCTCGTCGTCCTTCTGCTGCAGGCGCTCGCCTACGGGGAGCTCGTCCACATCGACTGGGGTGCGGTGGAGGGAGCGGCCAGCCAGGTCTGGCAGACGTCCGATGGTACGCTCGCCGACCGCGCCTGGGAGATCCTCACGAACAATCTGCCGCTCGGCGGCGGGTTCGTCGCGGGCTTCGCGCTCGGCTTCAAGATGGGTTGAGTCGAGCGCGTGAACGCCCGAAGTGTCCTCTCCGTCGCAGGCGGCGACGCGCCGGCTCTGGTGTCGGCGAAGGTCGACGGCCTGCGCAAGTTCCTCCTGCTCTACGGAGCGGTGCGAAGCTGGCTCTGGCTGATCTTCGGCGCGCTGATCTCGCCCGGGCTGGTGGTCCTGGGCGCGGTCGGGTTGTCGGTCGCCGCCGCGCTCGCGTGGCGTCCCCGGTGGGCCCACCTCGGCCCTCGCGTCGCACTCGCGTTCCTGGGATTCGAGGCCGTCGGGAGCTTCCCGCACGCGGACAACCATTTCGTCCTCGAGGTTCTCGTCGTCGGGCTCCTCGCCCTCGTCGGCCGGGATGGAGAGGGGGAAGAGGTCGCCTTGCAGGGCATCCTGTGGGTGACGGCCATCGTCTTCTTCCAGACCGGCCTCCAGAAGGTGCTCCACGGGCAGTACTTCGGCGGAGAGTTCCTGGCGTTCATGGTGGGGCGCGGCCGCCGCTTCGGTGACGTCTTCGGGTGGATGCTGCCGGCGGCCGACGTGGAGAAGCTCGTCGCGTACGATCCGCTTCGCTCGGGGCAGGGGCCGTATCGGGTCGCATCGGTGCCGTTCCGCGTGGTGTCGAACGCCGTCTATCTCCTCGAGATGCTGCTGGCTCCGCTCCTCCTGATCGCCAGGACGCGCGTGGTCGCTGCGGTGCTGTCGCTCGCCTTCGTGCTTCTCATCCAGCTGGGCGCGCGCGAAATCGGCTTCGCTCTCATGTTCGCGAACCTGCTGCTCCTCTTCGTCCCGTGGGAGATCGGTCGGCGGCTCGTGCCGTTCTTCGCGGTCTTCGCGGCGTGGGTCCTCCTGGCCGCGATCGGGGTCCTGCCGGGGGGCGCGTGGATCGATCCGGGGTGGATGTGATGACGACCGCGGGGGCGACCTGGCGCGAGAGGATGGCGTTGGCCGCGATCGCCTTCGTGGCCCTGTGGCCTCTCGTGCATCGCGGACTCGTCGCGGCCTACGACGTGAATCCGTGGAAGCTCGGCGGGTGGGCGATGTACACCGCGGCGACGCCGCCGGTGCTGGTCGTCGCGTTCGAGCCGCGCGGCCAGGGGGGTGTTCCGATCGATCGCACCAAGCTCCCGGTCTACGCGCAGCAGGCGTTGCAGCGCTTCGAGCTGCGACGTCACGTTCTGGGGAACCTGCATCGCCCCGACGAGTTCGCCGCGCACGTGCTGCGCGCGCGCTCCGACCTGTCGGAGGTCGTCATCCTCGTGCAGCGGATGGTCCTCGACCCGGAGACGGCCCGGATGACCGCCCGAACCATGCACTACACCTACGATCGAGCCGGTTTCCGCGGAGAACGGGCCGTGCCGCCCGCCGTCCCGAAGGGGTCGCAGTCGGGGTGAGGGGCAGCGACCGACGGGTTCGGCCCGTCGGCCGCACCGCGGAACGTGCCGCGTGCCGCGATCGCTCAAGCGGAGGCGGTCGCCTGCGATCGTCGCATGTCTCGCAGTGTGTCGTTCAGCTCGCGGACGCGGCGCGAGAGCGTCTGACAGATGCTGATCGCGATGCCGGGCCGGTCGTCCATCACGCGGAGCAGGTCGGGCCGGTCGATCCGCAGGAGCCGGACCTTCGTCGTCGACGTCACCGTCGCCGATCGCGTCTCGCCGTCGAGGATCGCCATCTCGCCGAAGAAGTCGCGGGGGCCCAGGTCGCCGAGCTTCACGCCGCCGCGCGTGATCTGCACCTTGCCCGACACGATGAGATACATGCAGTCGTCGAAGTCACCCTCCTGGACGATGTGCGTGTCGGCCGGGTGACTCAGCTCCCGCACGATGCCGGCGAGCTCGGTGAGCTCACGGGTACTGAGGCGTTCGAACAGGGCGAGGCTGCGGAGGTGCAGCACGATTTCGACACCGGAGAGCATTTCGGGGGCCTCCTGATCGTTCTCGGACGACAGACACGGGCTGATCGGGCGGATGGGCGTGAGGAGATGCGCGGGCTCGTCGGGACGGATCTCGGGCACGCCCCCGAGTCTCTCGAGCTCGGCCGGCTCGAGTGTGGCGGCGACGAACGCGCGGGTCAGCGAGTCGTCGTCGCGGAGTGCCAGCCGCAGCGCCTCCTCGCGGCTCGCGACGGCGTGCCCGTCGACCGCGGTCGGCGAGGTCGGCCGGGTGGTGGCGTCGAGCACGCCCAGGAGGGTGGAGGCGTCCCGCGCGGGCAGGAGCGCCTCGAGCGCTTCGAGGAGCACGGCGCGCTCGCGGCCGCTGCGGACGCGCTCGAGAAGGGGGCCGAGCTCGGCGATCCGGTCGTCCCGAAGAAGCGTCGCGAACAGTGAGAGTGCCGCGCGGGTTCCCTCGTCGACCCGCTCGCGCAGGCGTTGTCGCAAGAGGCCCGAGGTCGTCGCGCCGGAGAGCGCGTACTCGAGGTCGAGAACGCGTCGGATCCCGGCGAGCTCTTCGTCGGCGAGTGCCTGAAGCGTCTTCGCGTCGACGGGGATGTCGCGCAATACGGGGAGGAGCGCTTCGCGGGTGTGTCGACAGTCGCAGTGAAACGACTCGAGGATCACGTCGATCCCGCGCGCACCGAGAGCGCGCAGGCATTCCTGCGCACCTTCGACCTCCTCGGCGTGGGTCGAGGAGAGGCGGGATACGGCCCACCGGGACTGGTCGGCTCGGCCGATGCGCCCGAGGAAGCGCAGGAGCGCGGCTCGAACGCCAGGGTCGCCGTCCCCCTGATGCGCGAGGAGTCGTTCGGTTGCGTGATCGGCGGCCCCGGGATGCCGGAGGGCGATCTCCGCGAGTGCCTCCGCCGCGGGGGCGCGGCTCGCGGCGTCGTCGAGAAGGCCGGCGAGCAGGTCCAGGCGCGACGTCCAGACCGTACCGGCCTCCGCCGGGTCGGAGGCGAGCAGGGTCGTGCGGAGCGTGTCGAGCGCGACATGTCGGGACGCGGGAGCGCCGTCGATCGTGGCACTCGCCAGGATGTCGTCGAAGTCGTCGTCGTGCAGCGCGAGACGTGCCGCCAATGCGGCGGCCGGCGATTGGCCCTTGCCGCCCGCGAGGGTCTCGAGCGCCCGCCGCTCCGAGGGCTGCGAGGGGCGTGCGAGGGAAGACGAGAGGACGATGAGTCGGGCGATCGCCTCCGCCGACAGGTCGTCGCGCTCCGTCACGACGCGGAGGATCGCTCGCGCCGTGGCCGTGGCGTCGTCGTCGCCGAGCGGCAACGACTGGACCAGCCGCGTCAGCGTGTCGAGCAGAACGGGAACGTTGCCGAGGGGAGCGGTCCGAAGAGCTTCGGCCGTGACCCCCGTCGCCACGGCGTGGGGTGCTTCGAGAGCGAGATCGCAGGCGGCGGCGCAACGCTCGGGGTCGGCGTCGAGGAGCGACGCTTCGAGGAGGCGCGTCGTGCGCGCGTCGAGGAGGTCCGCGTCCGGGACCGCCCCGCGCCCGAACCGCGTTTGCGATGCCGCCTCGAGGAGCAGGGCCGGGTAGACCCGTGCGAGCGCGACGCCGGCCGCCAGCCAGAGAAGGGCGAGCGGGATCGCGAGTCGCGGCAGCGCGCCCTCGAGTCCGAGCGCGATGGTCGCGAGGACGACGACGTTCCCGAGTACGCCGCCGCCCCGCTTGAGCATCCCATCGAGAAGCGCGGCGACGGTCGGTCGGGTCGTCTCGGGGAAGAGGGTGGCGAGAGTCCGCTCGGCCGGCTCTCCCAGTGCCTTGTCCTGGAGGCTCGCCGCGGCCATCGCGACGATCGCGACGCCGAGGCCCCCGACCGTCGCAAACCCGACGAATCCGAGCACGTAGACCGCCGGCGCGAGCAGGGCGGCGCGCGGCACGCCGATGCGTCGGAAGAGCCAGGACGTGCCCCCGATCTGGAGGGCGAGGATGGCGACGTTCATCCAGCCCCGGAAGGTCCCGTACAGCTGCAGGAGGTGCTGCTCGCCGTGCATGCCCCGGGTCGCGGCATCGGCCGCGACCGAGAAGAGGAAGTAGAGGATGGGAGCGAGCAGTCCGGCGAGGAGGGCTCCGGCGGCGAGGAGGCGGAAGAGGCCGCTGTCGGCCCAGAGCTCCACGAAGCCGGGGCGCTCGGCCTCCTCTTCTCGTCGCGACCGCCGGGGCCACTCGATTCGCGTCAGGGTGAAGCGACGCAAGACGTACGTCGCTCCGGCGGCGAGGACGAGAGATCCTGCGGCCACGAGGACGAGGAACGGGATGCCGAGTCGCGTCCCGATCGCCCCCGACGCGAAGCTGCCGAAGGCCACGCCGAGCGTTCCCCCGGCCATCATCGGAGGGACGAGGCGCTTCGCCTGTCGACCGTCCACCCAGCCTCCCATCGCCACCCAGAAGACGAGGAGGGCGAGGGCCTGGATCTGCTTCGCCGCGATGACGAGGACGGCGAGCACCCCGGGAACGTCCGCGCGCAGCGCGAGCCACAGCGGGAGCAGGAATCCTGCGGCGGCCCACAGTGTCGCGGTGAGGGCTCGTCCGTGCTCCGCGCCCGCGACGCGGCGCCCGACGACGAACGTGGTCGCGGCGAGGAGTGCGGAATTCAAGAGGAAGACGAGCGGGAGTTGGTCCACCCCCACCCGTTTCAGGAACAGCGTCTCCGAGGCGTTCGTGAGCGACACGGTCGCCCACCCGACGAGAAACAGCGACAGGCCGCCCCAGAGAACGATGGCGCGTTCGGCCCAGGCGCCTCTCGGGGCCTGGCGTGCTGTGCCGTCGGGCATGGACCGGACGTTACCACTGCGTGCTCGCGGGGGAAGCGGTTCCGGCCGTGAACTTTTCTTCACGTTCCCGACAGGCCCCCGCAAGCCTTCGTGCGTCTATCCCGGGTGAACCCGCCAGGAGCCGATCCAGGCCACGGCCGAGACAATCGAGGAAACACGAAAATGACGAAGAGCAACATCTCTCGCGCGACCGCGGTCGCGGTCGCCGTCGGCGTGCTGGCCGGCTCGGCCGCGTACGAAACCCATGCGAAGAGCGAGTCGGCGGAGACGCAGCCCGTGCGGGTCGTCGCTCTCGCGAATCCGAGCTCGGCCGACGAGGTCGTCGTGGTCGTCAACGGTCACGAGGTCACGCGCGGCGAGGTCGATCGTCGCGTCGACTCGATGCTCGGTGGGCAGGTCGCGAACCTGGCACCGGAGCAGCTCGACGGGATTCGGGCCCAGCTCGCGACGCGCGTCACGGACGGAGTCATCGTCCAGACGCTGCTCGAGCAGGCGGTCCAGAAGGAGGGCATCGAGGTCTCCACCGCCGACGTCGATGGTGCGATGAAGCAGATCGAGGGCAACCTTCCTCCGGGGAAGACCATGGCGGATTATCTGGCCGCCATGGGGACCAGCGAGGATGAGCTTCGCGATCAGCTCGTCCTGACTCTCGGGATCGACCGGTTCATCGCCGGGAAGACCGGCGACGTGAAGCCCGGCAAGGAGGAGGTCGCGACGTTCTACGAGGAGAACGACGAGATGTTCCAGGCGCCCGAGCGCGCCGAGGTCCGACACATCCTCGTCGCTCTGCCGCCGGAGGCGGACGATGCGCTGAAGGCGGAGAAGCGCCAGGAGGCCGAGGAGATCCGGGCGTCGCTCGTCTCGAGCGAGGCGGGACGTTTCGCGGAAGTCGCCGCGGAACGATCGGATTGTCCGAGCAAGGCCGACGGTGGAGAGCTCGGTCTGATCACCCGCGGCGAGACCGTGCCCGAGTTCGAGAAGGCCGTGTTCTCTCAGGACGTCGGTGTCGTCGGGCCGGTCGTCGAGACGCCGTTCGGCTTCCACGTCGTGCAGGTCGAACGCCGGGAGCCGGCTGGCAAGGTCTCCCTCGCGGATGCGACGCCCTTCATCGAGCAGCGCCTCGCCGAGGAGCATCAGCAGGCGGCGATGGCGAAGCTGATCGACGACCTGCGGGCGAACGCCGAGGTGGTGTACCCCGGCAAGGAAGCGGCGTGAGCCTCGCCGCTCGGCGAACGTGCGCCCGCGTCCGGGGAGGACGCGGGCGGGCCGACCGGACCGGTCGGCGGAGATGCGGCCCGCGTCGATCCCAGGCGGCGCGGGCCGCCCTTCATGGGCCCGCGAGCTCCAGGCTCAGCGCATGTTGCGGAAGCACGAACGAACCTCGCCCACGAAGACCTCGGGCTGTTCGAACGCGGCGAAGTGCCCGCCCTTGTCGAGCTCGTTCCAGTAGACGAGCTTCGTGAAGCGCTTGGAGGCCCAGCGCTTGGAGGTGCGGAAGATCTCCTTGGGGAAGATGCTGCATCCCGCCGGCAGGTCGATCAGGTCGAGCTTCGGCGTGCGAAAGCTCTCCCAGTACAGCCGCGCCGATGACGCCGCGGTTCCCGGCAGCCAGTAGAGCATGACGTTGTCGAGGAGCTCGTCGCGGGTGAGGACGTTCTCGGGGTGGCCGTCGCAGTCCATCCAGGACCAGAACTTCTCGAGGACCCAGGCCGCCTGTCCGGCGGGAGAATCGGCGAGCCCGTAGCCGAGGGTCTGCGGGCGGGTGCTCTGCTGCTTCGAGTAGCCCGAGTCCCACTCGTTGTAGTGCTGCATGCCCTCGAGCGCGGCCTTCTCGCGGTCGGTCATGTCGTTCATGGTCTCGGGGTCCGGGCCGACCACCGGCATGTTCACGTGGATGCCGGCGCAATGCTGGGGGTCGTGCACGGCGATCTGGGTCGTCACCATGGAGCCCCAGTCGCCGCCCTGGGCGACGTACCGGTCGTATCCGAGCCGGGCCATGAGCGTGCCCCACGTCTGGGCGATCCTGTCGACGCCCCAGCCGGGCTCCGTCGGCTTGTCGGAGAAGCCGTACCCCGGAAGCGAGGGGCAGACGACGTGGAAGGCGTCCCGGGCCTCGCCGCCGTGCGCCGTGGGGTCGGTGAGGGGGCCGATCACCTTGTGGAACTCGACGATCGATCCGGGCCAGCCGTGCGTCATCACCAGCGGCAGCGCGCCGTCGTGCGGAGAACGGACGTGGATGAAGTGAATGCCGAGTCCGTCGATGTCGGTGCGGAACTGCGCGAAGGAGTTCAGGCGTGCCTCTCGTGCGCGCCAGTCGTACTCGTTCGCCCAGTACGAGCACACCTCCTGCGTGTACGCGAGGGGAATGCCCTGACTCCAGTCGCCGACGACTTCCTTGTTCGGCCAACGCGTGTTGCGCAAACGCGATCGCAGATCTTCGAGATCCTCGTCGCTGGCCGCGATCTGGAATGGGACGATGTCTTCCGCCATGGCGATCTCCTGTGGTGAGTTGGCGTCCAGCATGGCGTTCGAGGACGGCGCGGGCAAGGGCGCGTCGAACGGGCGCGCCGACCGCGGACGTCGTGCTACTCTCTCCGGATGTCCTTCGGCCGATTCGCCGCCGTCGCCGTCGTCGCGGGCCTGCTGGCGGGCGCGTGCCTCTGGCTCGTGTCCGACGGCGAGAGCGTGCGGTACCGGACGGCTCCGGTCGAGCGCGGCGCGATCGTCGCGGAGGTGACCGCGACCGGACGCGTCGAGCCGCGCCGCTCGGTCGAGGTCGGGACGTATGTGTCCGGACCGATCTCGAACGTCGACGTCGACTTCAACGATCGCGTCTCGGCTGGCCAGCGCCTCGCCAAGATCGATCCGCGGACATTCGAGGGGCAGGTCGCGCACGCGCGCGCCGACCTCGCGCTCGCCGAGGCGCGTGTGGAGCGAGCGCGCGCGGCGCTCGAGCTCGAGCAGTCGAAGCTCCGTCGCTCCGAGTCTCTCGCGGGCACGGCGGTCGTGTCGTCCGAGGAGCTCGAGATCGCGCGATCGAACGAGCGGCAGGCCGACGCGGACCTCGCGGTCGCACGGGCCGAAGTCGAGCGCGCTCGGGCGACACTCGCCGAGGCCGAGGTGAACCTGAGCTACACCGAAATCGTCGCGCCGATCGACGGGATCGTCGTCTCGCGCTCCGTGGACGTGGGGCAGACCGTCGCGGCCAGCTTCCAGACCCCCGTGCTGTTCGTGATCGCGGACGACCTCGCTCGCATGCAGGTCGTCGCGTTCGTATCCGAGGCCGACGTCGGTCGCGTCGAGAAGGGGCAGGAAGCCACGTTCACCGTGGACGCGTTCCCCGGACGCCCGTTCGACGCGCGGGTCCGGCAGGTGCGGCATGCGTCGGAGCCTCCCGAGACGCCCGAGCCCGTGGTCAGCTACGTCGTGACGTACGACGTCGTCCTCGACGTCGAGAATCCCGACGGCCTCCTGCGGCCCGGCATGACCGCGAACGTGCGGGTCGTCACGGCCGAGGAGGACGAGGTGCTCAAGGTGCCCACCGCGGCGCTCCGGTTCCGCCCCCGCGGGGAGAGGGTCGCTCGGCACGGAGGGGAGCGGGGCACCGTCTACCGTCTCGTCGGCGACACCCCGGTACCGGTGGAGGTGACGATCGGCCTGGCCGACGACGTCTCGACCGCCGTCGTCGGCGATCTCGACGAGGGCGATCCCGTGGTGACCCGGATGGAGGTGGACGACGCCGACGAGGGATGGTCGCTCTTCGGGCGGCGGCGCAGGCGATGAGCGTCTCGCGCGGCCCGATCGTCCGCGTGGTCGGACTCGAGCGCGTCTACGGAGAGGGTGACGTCGCGGTGCGCGCGCTGCGCGGGGTGAACCTGACGGTTCAGGCGGGGGAGTACGTGGCCGTCATGGGGCCGTCGGGCTGCGGGAAGTCGACGTTGCTGAACGTGCTCGGTTGTCTCGACCGACCCACGGCGGGGACGTACGAGCTGGACGGCCTCGACGCGAGCGACCTCGATCGAGACGCACGCGCGGCCGTCCGCAGCGAGCGCCTCGGCTTCGTATTCCAGGACTTCCATCTCCTCCCTCGCACCACGGCGGTCGAGAACGTGGAGCTGCCGCTTCTGTACGGGCGCACCCCGCCGGCCGAGCAGCATCGTCTCGCGATCGAGGCTCTGGCGCGCGTCGGCCTCGGCGATCGGGCCGAGCACACGCCGCGCGAGCTCTCCGGGGGCCAGCAGCAACGGGTCGCGATCGCGAGGGCCCTGGTCACCGAGCCGGCTCTCCTTCTGGCCGACGAGCCGACCGGCAATCTGGATTCGGAGACCGGGGCGGACGTGTTGGCGTTGCTGGACGAGCTGCACGGCAAGGGCCTCACGATCGTTCTGGTGACGCACGACCCGGAGGTCGGTGCGCGGGCCGACCGCATCGTGCGCATGCGCGACGGGCGGGTCGTCGAGGGCGCGTCGTGAAGCTCTGGGTCTCGACGTTTCGCCTGGCGGGGCGATCGCTCCGCCGGAACCCTCTGCGGTCGGGGCTGACCTCGCTCGGGATCGTGGTCGGGGTGGCCGCGGTGATCGCGATGGTGAGTGTCGGGCAGGGAGCGCGAGCACGCGTGCAGGAGCAGCTCGCGAGCGTCGGGACCAACATCGTCATGGTGTTCCCGGGGGCGACGTCGTCGGGTGGGGCGCGTGCGGGCTGGGGCACCGCGACGCCGCTCACCGTGACGGATGCGCGGGCGATCGCGCGCCAGATCCCCGGATTGCGAGGGGTCAGCTACTTCCGGCGCGGCGTGGTGCAGGTGCAGGGCGGCGGCGAGAGCTGGAGCACGACGGTCTGGGGCGTCCCCGAGAGCTTCTCCCGGGTGCGCGAGTGGAGTCCGCGCCTCGGGTCGTTCCTCCTTCCGTCGCATGACGAGTCGGGTGCCAAGGTCGCCGTTCTCGGGGCGACCGTCGCAGACGAGCTGTTCGGGGTGGGCCAGGACCCGGTCGGCGCGGAGATTCGGGTGAAGGACGTTCCGTTTCGGGTCGTCGGCGTCCTGGAGGAGAAGGGACAGACGGTTTGGGGCCGCGACCAGGACGACGCCGTGTTCGTCCCCTTCACCACGGCGGAGCGCAAGGTCCTCGGTGCGAAGCGGATCGGCGACGTCGACATGATCCGGCTCGGCCTCGAGTCGGCCGCCGACGAGCGTGCCGTCGTCGAGGAGCTGGCGCGTCTTCTCCGCCAGCGTCGCAAGGTGCAGCCGGGGGAGGACGACGAC
>JAUIFY010000221.1 GCA_030430245.1 bacterium
TGAACCATTGAAGGCCTCCCCGACATTCGGGCGGCGTCGGCACCGCGCCGCGGCCGCAACGCTCGCGCTCGCGGCGATCGTCTTCGGCGCCCCCGACCTCGCCCACGCCAGGCCGACGATCACGGCACGCGTCCAGCCCAACCAGATTCCACTCGGCCAGGACGCGCGCCTCGAGGTCACGGTCTCGGGTGCGACCAACGCACCGACGCCACGTCCGGCCCCGGTGCCCGGCCTCGACATCCAGAACATGGGCCAGACGATGAGCATGCAGTTCGTGAACGGCTCGATGACGACCGAGGTCACCAACACGTTCCTCGTCCGGCCCACCGAGGTCGGGCAGTTCGAGATCCCCCCGATCGCGATCGACGTGGGCGGCGAAACGCTGAAGACCCGAGCTCTCACGCTTCACGTCGTGGACGCCGCGAGAGTGCCCCGGGTCAAGCGCACACGCCCGCGGAGCGCGCAGAACGTGGACCGCGGCGGCGATCCGGCGGCGGACGGCGAGCCGCCGATCGCCCTGCTCGAGGTCTCGGGCTTGCCCGCCCGTGAGCTGTTCGTCGGAGAAGCCCTTCCGATCGAAATCCACCTCTACGTGCGAGAGGGAACCCGGGTGACCGAAGCGAGCCCTCCGACGCTCGTGGGAAGCGGCTTCACCCTCCAGCGTCCGTCGGATCGAGAGCCGATGCAGCAGCGCGTCCGACTCTCCGATGGCGTGTACACGAAGCTCACGTTCCCGGCGGCGCTCTCCCCGATCACGTCCGGCGACGTCCCGCTCGAGGCCTCCCTCGACATCACGGCGCGCATCCCGCAGAAGGTCCCGCGCCAGCGCCGTCGCTTCGACGACCCCTTCTTCGACTCGTTCTTCGACTCCTTCGCCTACCGGGCCGTCGAGCAGAAGGTGCCCGTCGCCTCCGAGCCGGTCGTCGTGAGCGTCTCACCTCTCCCCGAGGACGGCCGCCCCGAGAGCTTCACCGGCGGCGTCGGTCGCTTCTCGCTCGAGGCCACTGCAGAGCCGACCACGGTCGCAGTCGGTGACCCGATCACCCTTCGCGTCTCCGTGTACGGCGAGGGAAACTTCGATCGACTCCAGCTGCCCCCGGTGCGAGACGACGAGGAATGGAAGGCATACGATCCCACCGCCGACTTCCGTGCCGAGGACGCGCTCGGCCTCTCTGGGCGCAAGAGCTTCGAGCAGGCCCTCCTGCCGCTGAACTCCGAGACGACCGAGCTGCCCGCGCGACGGCTCAGCTACTTCGACCCCGAGCAGAAGAAGTACGTCACGATCGCGACGGCCGCGATTCCCATCGTGGTACGAGACGCGCCCGCCGGCCACCGACCGCGCGGCGTGGGCCGCGCCGCGCCCGCCGGCGTCGACGCGTACGAGCTCGCTCCCAACGTGATCGAACTCGGTGCGATCCGTGGCTCGCTGTCCCCGTACGCGACGCGGGCCTGGTTCCTCGCGCTGCCCCTGCTGCCGATCGCGGCGGCGGCCGGCGCCATCACCTGGGGGCGCCATCGCCGACGGCTCGCTCTCGATCCACGACACGCGCGCAACAAGCGGCTCCAGGGCGACCTCCGGACGTTGGCGGCGAAGATGGACGACGCGGTTCGCGCCGGCGACGCGAGGTCGTTCTTCTCGAGCGCCCGTCGCGCGCTGCAGGAACGCGTCGCCGCCCTCGACGACTCGGCTCGAGCGGAGAGCCTCACGCGAACCGACATCGACAGGCGGCTCGCCCGTCACCCGGAGCTGCAGACGCGCGTTCGCGCCGTCTTCGATGCCGCGGACGCGCTCGCCTACGGCGGCGGGCAAGCCCCCGAAGAGCTCGGCCGTCGGCGCGACGACGTGCTCGACCTGCTTCGGGCGATCGAGAAGGCCCTCGGGGCATGAGGATCCTTCTCGCAGCGGCGATCGGGCTGCCCCTTCTCGTCGGGAGTGCGCCGGCTCGAGCCGGCTCCGATCCGCAAGCGGCATTCGCGCGAGCGAACGAAGCGTACGCGGCCGGCGAGTACCGCGCGGCGGCGGAGGAGCTGCAGTCTCTCTTCGAGAAGGGAGTCGTGTCGAGTGCGCTCCTCTACGACCTCGGCAACGCGCATGCGAAAGACGGGCGCCCGGGGCTCGCGATCCTCGCGTACGAGCGCGCCCTCAGCCTCGCGCCCCGGGATCCGGACATCCTGGCGAACCTCCGGCAGACGCGAAGCGGGGCCAACCTACCCGAGCCCGAGCGCGGTCGATGGCAAACGATCGCGGCGTCCGGAACCGTCGACGACTGGGCCTGGGCCGCGATCGCGGGCGTCGTGCTCACCTGCCTCGCCCTGTCGCGACACGCGCTGCGCATCGACGAAGATCGACCGCCGTCGCGCGCCGTCGTCGCCACCGCGCTCGTCGGGCTCGTCGGTGCGACCACGGCGGCCGGTCTCTGTCTGACCCGACTCGAGGAGCTCGATCGCTCGGTCCTGGTCGCCGAGGCTCCGGCGCTCCGCGTCGCGCCGTTCGAGACGGCCACGATCTCGACCGAGCTTCCCTCGGGGCTGATCGTGGACGTCGAACGACGGCACGACGATTTCGCGCTCGTTCGCACCGACGACGGCCAGGCCGGTTGGATGCCCGCGGCGGGCGTCGGTGAGATCCTTCCCCGGTGACCACGGCGACGCTCACGCGCGGCGCGGCTCGTCCTCGTCGGTTGCGGCCCGCACGAACCGCCTGCGGGGCGGTATCGGGTACATCGTCTCCAGCACGCGATTCCGTCGAATGCCGACGGCCTCGCGATGGATCCGAAGCTCGTACCGCGCCTGGATCGCCTCTTCCCGCAGCGCGTTCCAACGCGCGACCTCCGCTCTTCGTTCTCCGGGCGTGGACGCATCGTCGATCGCTCGAGCGACCACGTCCAAGCGCAGAAGCGCGTAGTCGACCTTGTCGCCCGCGCGACCGAGAGCGGACGCCATCTCCTGCACGATCTCCTTCTCGAGCTCCTCGGTCGCCAACTCGACGTCGACCTTCTTCTTGAGACGGTCGAGGTACGGACTCTCGAACCCGCTCCGCGACAGCTCGCGGACGAGGTTCTTCCACGGAGGCGTGCGCATCGAGGCGGTCAGCCCGTCGGCTTCGCGGAGGCGCCACCCACGAGGGAAATCGACGCATCGTCCCCGAGCCGGACGCGGTCGTCCAGCAGGTCGGCGAGGCTCACCCCTTCGAGAACCTCGCGACGACGGCGCCGTGCATGTCGGACGACGTCTGCGACGCGCCCGTCCCACCGCCGCGCAGCGACGTCCTCCTCCAACGAGGCCGACACCGCCGCGAGCTGGATCGCCGCCGGATCGCGTCCGAGGGCGTATTCTCCTTCCGAGCCGGAGACGGGTACCAGGAAGCCCGCGGAGCAGAGCCGCTCGGCCACCTCCTCGACGACGACACTCTCCAGCTGGATCTCCCGGGCGACCGCGCGTGGGCGAAGCCCCCCGCCCGGTCCGCGAAACTGCTCGGCCGTTCTCACGAGCACGTGCAGACCGACCACCCACGGCTGCGGCGGCGTGCTCTCGATCTCTGCCGCGTCCAGTCCGAACTCGATCAGGGCCGCGATCTCGGCGCCCAGGAGCACGATGGTCCAGCTCACGTACACCCAGACGAGAGTGACGGGCAGCTGTGCGAGAGCTCCGTAGACGAGGTTCGCCCGCGCGACTCCGATCTGCAGCTGCACGTACCCGATCTGAACGAGCTGCCAGGAGACGCCGGCGACCACCGCCGCCACCGCGATCCCCCGAAAGTCGGGGCGACGGTTCGGCATCACCGTGTACACGATCGCGAGCGCGAGGACGTTGAACCCATACGGCACCAGACGCAGCGCCTGCGCCCACGCTTCGCCGATGATCTCGTTCGCGAGGAGCCCCTTCAGTGTCTCTTGCTCCGCGAGGAACGACGTCGCCCCGAAGCCCGCGAGCAGGAGGAACGGCGTGAGGAGAACGACGCTCAGGTAGTCGCTCACCTTCCGCCACCAGACCCGGCCGGTGCGAACCCGCCAGATGTGGTTCAGGCTCGCCTCCACGTTTCCCAGGACCGAGATCGCCGTGAAGATCAGGGCGACGACCCCCATCGACGTGAGGGTGCCCGCGTTCGTTTCGGCGACGAAGCCGATGATGCGCTCGGTGACTTCAGCGCTCATGCCGAGCTGGGTCAGGAGCCAGTGCTCGAGCCGGGCCTGGGTCCCGAGCCCTTTCAGAACCGCGAACATCAGCGCCATCAGCGGAACGAGAGAGAGCAGCGTCGTGTACGCGAGTGCCGACGCATGGACCAAGCACCCGTCGAGGTAGAAGCGCATCGCGAGAGTCTCGACGAAGCGCCAGGCCCGACCCATCGGGCCCTCCGAGCGCGCATCCGGAGGCGTCATCCGAACCCCGTTTTGACACAGCAAACGGCTCGGCGGAAGAGACGCGGTGCGTCTTGCCTCGCGCCACGGGGGGGGGCAATACTCGGCCAGAGTCGGGGGGACCCCACCGCCTCGCCCACCACGACAGGGAGGTTCTGATGGTTCGTGACAGCATCCTCGAGGAAGAAGCGGCCATCGCGTCCGAACGCGCGGATCAAGGGAACTCGATCGAAGCGGAGATCCTCGAGCGACCGATCGGCTCGCTCCCGAGCCTCCGCGAGCCCATCCAGGTCGATCGCCGCGCGACGCTGCGCGCGGTCATCGACCGGCTGAACCAGGAGCGCGCCGGCTGTGTGCTCATCGTGGACGAAGGCCAGCTCGTCGGCGTATTCACCGAGCGCGACGTGCTGACGAAGCTGGCCGGCACCGCGATCGACATCGACCGGACTCCCGTCGAGGAGCTGATGACACGGGATCCGGAGTGCCTGACGCTCGAGGATGGCATCGCCTATGCGCTCAACAAGATGACCATCGGCGGCTTCCGTCACGTTCCACTCGTCGATCTCCACGGTCGTCCCGCCGGCGTGGTCGCCATGCGACACATCGTGGAGTACCTGGTCGACCTCTTCCCGCGCGGGGTGCTGAACCTGCCGCCGTCGCCGAACCTCGCGATCGCCCGAACCCGCGAAGGGGCCTGAGCCGCTCGCGGATCGGCGCCCGCGGGTCCACTCATCAGAATCCGCGAGCGCCCTCGTGCCGCAGAAGCCAGCGCTTGCGGCGCACGCCGAACGCGTACCCGGTGAGGTCGCCACTCGCGCCGACGAGGCGGTGACAGGGAATCACGACCGCGATGGGGTTCGCGCCGTTCGCCGCGCCGACCGCGCGACTCGCCCGCGGGGCGCCGAGGCGCGCGGCGACCTGCCCGTAGGTCGCGACGCGCCCGGCGGGCACGCCGCGAAGATGCCGCCAGACGCGCGCCTGGAAGGGCGTCCCCGCGGGGTCGACGCGGATCCTGTCGAGCGCACCGAGATCCCCGTCGAAGTAGTCGCGCAGGTGATCGACGGCCTCGAGCCGGGCGGGCGCGGCCTCGACCGCGCCGAACCGTCGCTCGAGCACTCGTCGCCGACGCGCCCAGCCGTCCTCGAACGCCGCGACACAGAGGCCGCCCGCAGTGGCGAACAGGAGCAGCCGTCCGAGCGGCGTCTCGAGCTCAGTTCGCGTGAGCGTCGGCCCGATCACCCAGGCTCGCCTCCCCAGATCGCCATGGCCGCGTAGGAGCGCCATGGGCGCCATGCCTCCGCCCGTGCGAGGAGCTCGCGCTCCCGCAGCGGTGCGCCGTTGCCGAGAATCCTTCGCAGGGCGAGGTCTCCCGCCGGAAACGCATCCGAATCACGCAGGACCCGCATGGCCACGTACTGCGCCGTCCAGTCGCCGATCCCGGGCAGCGCGCGGAGGCGGCGCACGGTCCGCGCGACGTCGCGTCCCGGATCGAACAGGTCCGCATCGTCGCGAGTCGCGCGCGCGACGGCACGCAATGCGTCGGCGCGCGCGCCGGGAACGCCGATCGTCTCCACCGGGGCCTCGGCCAGATCCACCGGCGTCGGGAACAGCCGGTCGAGCCCCGGCCCCGCCGCATCGTCCCGCGATCGACCGAACCGCTCGACGAGGCGCCCGGCCAGGGTCGTGGCGCCGCGGACGGTGACCTGCTGCCCCAGAACGGCGCGCACGGCGAGTTCGAAGCCGTCCCACGCGCCGGGAACGCGGACGTCGCGTCTCGTGCCGAGCGCCGCGCGCAACGCCGGATCCCGACGCAGATGGGGGACGATCGCCAGGGGGTCGGCCCCCAGATCGAACGTGCGACGAATCCTCTCGACGACCGCCGGCAGCCCGGGCCCCGGAGGCAGATCCACAGTGGCGGCGAGATGCCGCCCGTCGACGCGACGGACGGCGATCGTGCCGATCCGATCCTGGAATCGGATCGTCCGCCCGTAGACCCCACGAGCGACCACCTCCACGCCCGGGGTCGCGCGCGGTGCCAAGAACGCGAGCAGCCGGTCCCAATCGAGCGGCGGCCGGTAGGCGAGCCGCAGGGTGACCCCCGGCACGGGGACGGCCTGCGCGCGCCGGCGCCGCCGCAGCTCGGAAGGAGGACGCCCGAACGTCTTCCGGACCGCTTGATCGAAGCCGCGCACGCTCCCGAAGCCGGACGCGAAGGCGATCTCGGACATCGGTAGATCCGTCTCGTCGACGAGGCGCCGCGCGAAGTGCACCCGATGCGCCTGCGCGATCGCGAGCAGCGGCGCGCCGAAGTGCTGGCGGACCAACCGTCGGAGCTGCCGCTCCCCGACGCCGAGTCGCTCGGCCAGCCCGGGGACGTCGCCGCGATCGAGAAAGCCCGCCTCGACCAACCGCAGAGCCCGCGAAACCACCCCCGGCGTGCCGACCCAGGCCGGACTTCCCGGAGCCGTTTCGGGGCGACAGCGCCGACACGGCCGGAAGCCCGCCGCCTCGGCCGCGGCGGCCGTCGGAACGAAGAGCACGTTCTCGCGCTTCGGCGTCCGCGCGGAGCAAATCGGCCGACCGTACACCCCCGTCGTTCGGACGCAGGCGAAGAAGCGACCATCGAAACGGGCGTCGCGGCTCGCGAGCGCCCGGTAGAGCCTCTCGTCTGGGGACGCCATGGACCCGTGGATATAGCACCTTCTCCGACGCGGCTGGCCCATTTCGGACCCGCTCGTCGGGGCGGGAGCGCCGTCGCAGCCAGGAGGGAGCCGGGGACGACGCGTCAACGCACCGAGGCGGGGGGCAGCGACCACGCGCTCCCGTCCGGCATCACGACGACCCCGTGCGCGCGGAGGCCCCTGGCCGCCCCCTCCACCGAGAAGCGACACCGCTCGGCCTCCAGTCCCCCACTCGACAGGAACGTGGCTCCGCCCGCGAGAGCGAAGACACCCGAATCGAACGTCGACGTGCCCCGCTCGTCGATCGCTTCGACGCGCACTCGACGCGGCTCGCTCGTGTCGCTCGTGATGCGACAGACGAGCACTCCGTCGCCGGCCGGCAGCGCATCCGTCTCGAACCGATGCGTGATGGACACGGCCGTCGCGAGAGCGACGGCCCCCAGGACCCCCATCGTCCCCATGGCGAGAGACGTAGACTCCGCCGCCCCGTGGTCGCCATGGCCGCGGTGACAACAGACGCGCGCCGGCCAGAGACCTCGCCGCCTAGCGCGTCGCGGAGCCGGAGACGTAGGCGACGACCCGAGACAGGCCCGCCAGACGACGGTAGAGGCCCATGCCCTCGAGGAGCCACCGTCCGGGATTGTCCGCCGCGAACTGGATCCGCGCCTGGCTCCCGGGCGCGACCCAGAGGGTGTCCTTGCGCGGCGCGACCCCAGGCGGCACGCCGTCCGACAGGACGCGAAACACGTGGCCGTGGAGATGCACGGCTTGCGCGAAGCGGGTCTTGTTGTCGATCTCCATCGCGACGCGCTCCCCCGGCTGAATCGAGAGCGCGTCGGGGATCTCACCGCGACCCGGGTCCGCCGGATACGACCGGCCATTGACCGTGAAGCGGTACGCGGCCTCGTCTTCGGCGAGCGAGACACGGAGGTTCCGCCAGGCGCCCGTAGGCAGGTCCGCCTCGTGACGGGCGCGCAGCATGTCGTAGCGCAAGCCCTCGCCCGACCACGTGGGAGGAGCCGTACTCACCGACGGCTTCGCCTCGGGCGTGTGCAGCACGCCGACGGCGCCGCCGGATTGCCCGAGCGCCACGGCGCGAATGGCCCACGAGCCGGGCTCGCGGACGGTCACGACGACGTCGTACCGCTCGCCGGTCGCGAGAACGAGATGATCGACCTCGATCGGTTCGACCGGACGGCCGTCGGCCGCCACGACCTCGAGCCGATGTCCCGCCACCATCACCCGAAAGAAGGTCTGCGCCGAGCCGTTGACCAGGCGAAGGCGTACCCGCGTCCCCGCCGACGCGCGACACGTCCACGCGTTCCGGAACGCGCGGCCGTTCAGGAGGAAGGTCGGGAACCGAACGTCGGTCGGGAAGGGGCGACCGTCGGGCCCGGGGTTCACGAAGCGCTGGCGCTCTTCCACCTCCGGCACCCCGCGCCGCGCCCGCAGTCCCTCGAGAACCGCGTCCGGATCGGACGCCCAATCCGACAGGAAGACGACCTGGTCCGCGCTCGCGCCGTCGGGGTCTTCGCGTTCGGTCACGACGAGCGGCCCGGCGAGTCCGAGCTGCCGCTGCAGCCCCGCGGTCGAGCGATACCAGAACGTACCCGGCTCGGCGGCTGGGAACTCGTAGGTGGTGACCGCTCCGCGACCGATCGCGAGCTGCGTGACGCCGATCTCGCCGTCCATCGCGTTCGGCACCAGGGGACCGTGCCAGTGGAGCGCGGTCGCCTCGTCGAGTCCGTTCTCGATCGCCGTCCGCAAGAGGAAGCCCGCGCGAAAGCGGATCTCGGGCGCTGGCATTGCGTCGTTGGTGAGGAGGACCGCCTGGGTCCGCCCGCCGGGGGCGCGCTCGCCGTGCACAAGACGCAGGGGGTACTCGACGGGAGCGAGCCGGCCCGGATCGGGCGCCGTCGAGGCGACCGCCTCGGCCGCTCCCCCGCGCAGGAGCGGTGCCACCACGGCCCCCGCCCCGGCACTCAGGCCCGCCCTCAACACGGAACGACGCGACGAGACGGGGATTCGGCTCGGGTCGGACATGCCTCGCTCTTAGCGAACCGGAGCGGCACCGGGCAGGTTGACCACCGGCGCCCGATTGGGGACAAACACGGTCGTGAAACCCGAGGAGTGCATCTTGTTCAGCGGCGCCGCGAGCGGCGCGGAGGCCGAGTTCGGGGCCGCTGCCGAACGCCATGGCATCGAAGAGGTGAACTTCACCTTCGAGGGGCACAACGACGCCCGGTCGCGCGGAATCCGCGTCCTGACGCACGCCGAGCTCGCGAAGGGCGACGTCAGCCTCGGCTACGTGAGCCGGCTGATGCACCGCAAGTACCCCGACACGCCGCTGTTCAAGAAGGTGCTCCAGAGCATCTGGCACCAGGTGAACAGCGGACAGGAAGTGTACGTCGTCGGACGCATCCTCGAGGACGGCACCGTGAAGGGCGGGACGGGCTGGGGCGCCGAGTTCGCGAAGCTCTGCAACAAGCCGCTCTTCGTCTTCGATCAGGACGCGGGCTCGTGGTCCCAGTGGAACGGCGAGGCCTGGCAGAGCGGCCCGGCCCCGAAGATCTCTCACCCCCGCTTCACCGGCACCGGCACGCGCTTCCTCTCCGATGCGGGCAAGGCGGCGATCGACGACCTCTTTCGACGCAGCTTCGGTTGAGCGGCGCCCCGGCGCCCCCTGCCCCACCGAGCGGCATACGCGTTGCTTTGTCATCGCTCCGGTGTCGTTTTTCCCGCATCGGTGCGGGCGCATCGCGGCACTCATGACGAAACCGTGACGCGAGTGACGAAAGATTGACTGCCGCTGCGAAGGGGACCGCCGTATGACGCACGCCGTCTTGCTGGTCGACGACGACGTCGAAATCCTGGAGATGTTCCGCAAGCTGTTGCGGCGCGAGCCCTACGAGATCGAGGTCGCCGCGGGCTCGGAGCAGGCGTTCGAGATCCTGGCCTCTCGTCGCATCGCCGTGGTCGTCTCCGACGAGAGGATGCCCGGCATGAGCGGCACGGAGCTCCTTTCCCGCATTCAGCTGGAGTACCCCGATGCCATGCGGCTCATGCTCACCGGACAGAGCTCCGTCGACGTCGCGATGCGAGCGATCAACGACGGCCAGGTCTACCGGTTCCTCCTGAAGCCCGTGCGCGCTTCCGAGCTGGGCTCGGCCATCCGCGACGCGCTGGACGAGTGGAGCCTGCGCCACGCCTCCGAGGCATCGCTCGAGCGCGTCCACCGGCGGGAAGCCGCCCTGGCCGAACTGGAGAGCCAGTGGGAGGGACTGACGCAAATCGAACGCGACGAGACGGGCGCGATCGTGGTCCCCGAGGGCACGAACGATCTCGAGCGGGCGCTGCGCGAAGCGGAGTCCCACGCTCGATCTCGTCGACGCTGAGCCTCGCCGGGCGGCCTTTTCCCGGGCTCCGTCGCACGGTAGAAACCTTCGAGGACCGCGCCGGTGCGGCCCCACGGCAGGAGCCCGAGCCATGACGAAGAAGGTCGAGAAGTCCCCCGCCGAGTGGCGCGAAGAGATGTCCCCCGAGCAGTTCGCGGTCTGCCGCGAGCAAGCGACGGAACGCGCGTTTTCCGGCAAGTACTGGGATCACCATGCCGCCGGGATGTACCGCTGCTCCGGGTGCGGGGCGGAGCTCTTCGAGTCGGATACGAAGTTCGACTCCGGGACGGGTTGGCCGAGCTTCCACTCGCCGGCGGTCGCCGAGAACGTCGCCGAGCAGGTCGACACGAGTCACGGGATGCGACGGACGGAGGTGCACTGCACGGCCTGCGGATCGCACCTGGGCCACGTGTTCGACGACGGCCCGACCCCGACCGGCCTCCGCTACTGCATCAACTCGGTGAGCCTCGACTTCGTTCCCGACGAGTCGGACTGAGCGCATCCTCGTCGCGCCTCGCACTCGTCCCGGCAAGCGCTCGATCCCCTGGGCACGCGCCCCGCGCCGCAGTCGAGGTGCGTCGAGATGAGGCGCACTCCCTCTTGTTCCAACCCGACATCCCCCTACCCTTGTGCGAACCGTTCGGGGAAAGAGGAAGGGCCATCTTTTGTTGGCTTGACACCTCCCCGATCGAAATCACCAGGCGATCATCCGGAGGGGGAACATGGGAGACGAGAACACCGCCTTGTCCGAGGCGGACGTACGCCATCTTCTGAGGCGCACCGGCTTCGGTGCGAAACCGAAGGAGGTGGACAAGATGCTGGCGAAATATCCGACCCGCGGCGCGGCGGCGGACAAGCTCCTCAGCTTCAAGCCAGCGAGCTTTCGACCCGGCATGGTCGTCCGCTCCCAGCTCGTGCCCTGGCGCGAGATGCCGGACAGCTCACGCTCTATCCAGCGCGTCGACGAGACCGACGCCTTCGATCTCGCCATGTTCGCCGCGATCGGCGCGTCGTCGTCCACGCGCGCGCGCACCGAGGCGTGCCGCCCGCCCGACGGCAACGCGCCGACTCGAGCGGCCGCCATTGCGGCGTCGCTGCGCGACCTCGAAGCGCGGCTCGCGCCGCACGGGACGTTCGAGGACTGGCACCGCGAGCTCGCCACCGTTCGCCAGGACCTGCAAGCA
>JAUIFY010000222.1 GCA_030430245.1 bacterium
ACGGAAGCGCGAACACCACCTGATCGATGCCGTCGCGCTCTACGATCTCCGCCACCTCGTCCCATTGCCCACAGATCGGCGTGGAGCCCACGAATCCTCCGACCCTCAGGGGGTCTTCGGTCAGAAAGCCCCGTACCTTGAGCCCGAACTCCGGGTGACGCCTCATCCGCTCGTGAATCGCACGGGCGAGCTCGCCGTCGCCCACGAGCAACACGTGGCGCAGGTTGTACCCCCGCCGACGCGCCTCCCGGAGCACCTCCCGAAGGGCCGCGCGCTCGAGGATCACCGCGATCGTGGCCAGCACGTAGAAGAACAGGAGCGTGAGGCGCGACAGGGAGAAGGCCTTCTCGATGCCGAGGAAGCTGACCGCGGTGAAGATGAGCATCGCGAGCGACGAGGCTCGGACGATCCGCCGGCGCTCGGTGGCCTCACTGGCACCCCGCATCGGGTCGTAGAGGCCCTGTGCCTGGAAGACGAGACCCCAGATCGCGAAGACGACGGGCAGGAGCGCCAGGTAGTTCTCGGCCGGGGGAACGCCCTTGGTCACCGGAACGAGCGGTACGTAGAAGCGGAGCGCGTAGGCCACCACGAACGCCAGCCCGATCACGAACAGATCGGCGGCGACGAAGAGCCCACTGAAGAGCTGCTGGCGCTCCTTCAACACCGGACGGTCCCCGCGTGGGCGGTTCGGGCTCCGGGCCTCTGTTCGCACGATCTCGTGTTCACGTCACGCTCGCGAGTGCGCGCTCGTAGGCGGCCAGCGTCGCCCGGGCCGTGCCCTCCCACGGGAAGCGGGCCGCCTGGTCCGCTCCGCGTTGCACCAGCTCGTCGCGCTCACCCCCCTGGAGCTCGAAAGCTACTGTATAGAGAGCCTTTCGCAGGTCGGCAACCGATCCGGCGGGGAACAGGAGGCCGGCGTCCCCGACCACCTCGGGCAGCCCTCCGGCGTCCGAGGAGACCACCGGCACCCGCGAGGCCATGCCTTCGAGCACGGGCAGCCCGAATCCCTCGTGATCGGAGGCGACGACCACCGCCGCGGAGCATGCGTAGGCGAAGCGCATCTCCCGCTCCGACAGCCCCCCGAGCGGAAGGACGGTGTCGGCCGGGAGCCCGCAGTCCGCGATTTCGTCCAGGACGGCCGGCCGGTCCGACCCGTCGCCGGCCAGGACCAGACGGATGCCTCGGGGATCCCGTCGGACGGCCTCGGGGAGAAGGTCCCGGAATGCCTCGAGAAGCGTGCGCAGCCCCTTGTGAGGGAGCCCGTTCGTGACGTTCAGCAGATAGGGCCGCTCCAGCCGCATCCTTCGCAGGAAGGCCTCGACTTCGGGCCCCTCCGAAGGCGCTCCGAAATCGGCACGCACCCCGTTGTAGACGACCCGGATCCGCTCCGGCTCGATGCCCCCGAACTCCGTGATCTCGGCCGCGACGGCTCTCGACGGCGCGAGGACCAGGGCGGCCCGCTTGCGAACCTCCGCGAGCATGCGGCGGCAGTACATCGCGTGAAGCCGCGACCGCGGGAAGCGCAGATGGATCACGTCATGGATGGTCACGACGAGGGGGCAGCGGACGCCGTATGGCGGCACGTAGTGGGGTACGTGCAGCAGGTCGAGCTCCGCCCGGCGCACCTGCCAGGCCGTCTCCAGATGCTCGCGAATCGAGTAGATCGGGGACTGCAGCGGAACCAGCTCGATCCCGGGAGCGAGCCGGCGCACCTCGACGTGATCGCGCGGATGCGCCATCACGACGATGTCCTCGTTGCGGACGAGCTCCGGGTAATGCTCGATGAGCTCCCCGATGTAGCGCCCGATGCCCCCGTTCGGCAGCATCCGCGCATCCAGCCCGATCCTCGGCACCGCGGTCGCTCCTAGCTGCCTTCAGCGGCCGCGTCGAGCGTCTCACCCACGACGTAGACCGGCTTGCCCTGCGACTCGTGATACGTGCGGGCGAGCATCTCTCCGAGAAGCCCGAACGTGATGAACTGGAGTCCCGTGATCAGAACGACGATCGCGAGGAGAACGATCGGGCGGTTGCCGAGCTCGACGCCGAAGAAGATCCTCTCGATCCCGAGCAGCCCGAGCAGGCCGCCGCCGGCGACGGCGAGCAGCAGCCCGAGCAGCCCGAAGATCTGGATCGGGCGCGTCGAGAAATCCGAGAGGAACTTGACCGTCAGCAGGTCGAGAATCACTCGAACCGTGCGCGCGAGGCCGTATTTCGATCGTCCGAGCGTGCGCGGCCGGTGATTGACCTTGCATTCGGTCACGTGCGCCCCGAGATCCGCAGCGATCGCGGGCAGAAACCGGTGCATCTCCCCGTAGAGGCGCAGCTCGGCGACCACGTGCCGACGATACGCCTTGATCCCGCATCCGTAGTCGTGGAGCGGGACGGCCGTCACTCGCGAGATGATCCAATTGGCGATCTTCGAGGGGAGCACGCGATGCAGCTGGGCGTCCTGGCGATCGTGCCGCCAGCCCGAGACGACGTCCGCACCGGCGTCGAGAGCCTCGAGCAACCGGGGAATGTCCGCCGGATCGTTCTGAAGATCGCCGTCCATCGTGACGACGACCCGCCCGCGCGCCGCTTCGAAGCCGGCGGCCAGCCCCGCCGTCTGGCCGAAGTTGCGCCGAAGCCGGACCACGCGCACGCGACGGTCTGCCTCGAACACCCGCCGCAGCTCGTCGAACGTGCGATCGCGCGAGCCATCGTCGACCGCAACGACCTCGGTCGTCGCGTCGAGGGCGTCGAGCACCGGAAGAAGCTCGGAGAAGAACGGCGCGATCGCCTCCTCCTCCTCGTAGAAGGGAACGACGACGGAGAGGTCGCAGGTGTCCTGTGCCCCGTCGCCCGTCATAGGTACTTCCCGGCGATGACGCGCAGACGTTCGCGCGCCTCGGCGGGAATCGACGCCGGGTCCGAGATGATCGCCCCCTCGAGAGCGTGCCGGCACGCACAGTCCCCATCGGGCAGCCGCGACGCGAGCTCGCCCACGGTCCGTGCCGCCAGCCGGGCGTTGGCCCGGAGGACTTCCAGGATCGCGTTCACGTCGACCTCGTCCTCGTCCTCGTGCCAGCAGTCGTAGTCCGTGCAGAGCGAGAGACTGGCGAAGCACATCTCGGCCTCGCGGGCGAGCTTCGCCTCCTGGAGGTTCGTCATGCCGATGATCGAGGCGTTCCACGACCGATAGAGATTCGACTCGGCGCGCGTCGAGAACTGCGGTCCGTTCATGTTGACGTACGTGCCGCCCTCGTGAAGATGCTCGGCACCCGCCCCTCGCGCCGCGGCCACCGTCGCGCCGGCGAGTCGCGCGCACACCGGGTCGCCGAACTGCACGTGCGCCACGACGCCGTCGCCGAAGAAGGTCGCCGTGCGACCCACCGAGCGGTCGATGAACTGGTCGGGCACGACCACATGCCCCGGCGCGATCTCCTCGCGCAATGAGCCGACGGCACCCACCGAAAGCAGGTGCTTCACCCCCAGCTGCTTCATCGCGTGGACGTTCGCGCGGAAGTTCAGCTCGCTCGGAAGGATCCGGTGGCCGCGCCCGTGCCGGGGCAGGAACGCGAGCTCGGTGTCGCCCACCGTTCCCAGCACCAGCTCGTCCGAAGGGTCGCCGAACGGCGTCGCGAGGCGGATCCTCCGCAGGTTCTGGAGCTCGTCGAGATCGTAGAGACCACTTCCGCCGATGACCCCCAGGGTCGCACGCGCATCTTCAGACATGGGTGGACGGACCTTTCGCACACGGCCCGGAATGGGGCAATGGAGGCCTCGGGGCTAGGGGGCCGGGGCCTCGCCGTCGGCACCGCGTGCGGCGAGCTGCCCGCAGGCCGCGTCGATGTCCGGCCCGCGGCTCTCGCGGATGCTCGCGTGAACGCCATGCTCGAGAAGCAGATCCCGAAACCGCTCCGTCCGCTCGCGCGAGACCCGCTCGTGATCCGCCCCGGGAAACGGGTTCCAATGGATGAGGTTCACCTTGGCGCGAATGCCGTGGAGAAGCGAAACCAGCCGGCGCGCGTCGTCGTCCGCGTCGTTCTGGCCAGCCAGCAGGGTGTACTCGAACGTGATCCGGCGCCGCCGGGGCACCGGCAGGGTACGACACTCGTCGAGTAGTCGGGCGAGGCCGTACTTCCGGGTGACGGGCATGAGCTCACGCCGCCGCTCCTCGGTCGTCGCACCGAGCGACACGGCGAGGCCGACCTTGGTCTCCTCGAGAAGCCGCCGCATCTCCGGCACCAGCCCCACCGTGGACACCGTGATGCGCCGCGGCGAGATGCCCAGACCCCAGGGCGACGTCAGGATCTCGAGGGCCGGCAGCAGAGCCTCCAGGTTGTGCAACGGCTCGCCCATGCCCATGAACACGAGGTTCGTGAGCGCGCGCCCCTCCGGCTCGAAGGTCGCGGCCATCGTGCGCGCGAGCACGACCTGTCCGACGATCTCGTCGACCCGCAGATGTCGCTTCAAACCGAGGCGCGCGGTCGCACAGAAGGTGCACCCCATGGCGCAACCGACCTGCGACGACACGCACAGAGTCAAACGCTCCCCGTCCGGGATCAGAACGCTCTCGATCAGCTCTCCGTCGCCGAGCCCGAACGCGATCTTTCGCGTGCCGTCGGCGGACTCCTGCACGCGCCCGACGGTCACCGCGGCCGGCCCGAGCCGGCCGCGAAGCGCCTCGCGCGCCGCCACCGGCCAGTCGGTCATCTCGTCGGGATGCCAGACACCCCGGCGGTAGACCCACGCGAGGAGCTGGCCCGCCCGGTAGCGGGGCAGCCCGAGCGAGGCCACCAGGCTCTCGGCCGACGCCGGGTCGAGCGCGTGGACGGGCTGCATCAGTGCCCCGCGTGGCAGGGAGTCAGGTCAGATCGGCGCCCGGGAAGAAGAACGAGATCTCCTCGCGGGCCGTGTCCGGACCGTCGGAACCATGCGCCGCGTTCTTCTCCACGTCGGTGCCGAAGTCGGCGCGGACCGTGCCCGCCGCCGCCTCCGCCGGGTTCGTCGCCCCGAGGACCTCGCGGTAGCGCTTGATCGCGTTCTCTCCCTCGAGCACCGAGACGAAGACGGGGCCCGACGTCATGAAATCACAGAGATCCGAGTAGAACGGACGCTCCTTGTGAACCGCGTAGAACGCCTCGGCCTGCGCGCGCGAGAGCTGCGTGACGCGGCCCGCGACGACCTTGAGGCCGCCCGCCTCGATGCGCGCGAGGACGGCGCCGATGCCGTGCTTCGCGACGGCGTCGGGCTTGATGATCGAAAAGGTTCTCTCCGCCATGATTCTGGTCCTTTTGGGTCGAGGGTCGGCTCAGCCGCCCATCGCCTCCTTCAGGGTCACACCCAGGTCGGCCGGGCTCGCGGCGACCTTGATCCCTGCCGCCTTCATCGCCTCCATCTTGTCGGCGGCCGTGCCCTTGCCTCCCGAGATGATGGCACCGGCGTGGCCCATCCGCTTCCCCTTCGGAGCGGTCTGGCCCGCGATGAAGCCGGCGACCGGCTTCTTCATCTCACGCTTGACGTAGTCGGCCGCCTCTTCCTCCGCCGTGCCGCCGATCTCGCCGATCATGATGACGCCTTCGGTGTCCGGATCGGCGTTGTACAGCTCGAGGACGTCGATGAAGCCCGTTCCGTTCACGGGATCCCCACCGATGCCGACGCACGTCGATTGCCCGATGCCGAGCTGAGTCAGCTGGTGGACGGCCTCGTACGTCAGCGTCCCGCTGCGAGAGACGACGCCGATCTTGCCCGCTTGGTGGATGTACCCCGGCATGATCCCGATCTTGCACTCCCCGGGCGTGATCACCCCGGGGCAGTTCGGACCGACCAGTCGAGTCTCCTTGTCCGCCAGGAACCGCTTGACCTTCACCATGTCGAGGACCGGAATGCCCTCCGTGATGCAGATCACGAGCTCGACGCCGGCGTCGGCCGCCTCCATGATCGCGTCGGCCGCGAACGGCGGTGGTACGTAGATCACACTCGCGTTGCAGCCGGTCGCCTCTCGGGCCTCGCCGACCGTGTCGTAGATCGGGATGCCCTCGAAGTCGCCGCCCCCTTTGCCCGGGGTCACGCCCGCGACCATCTGCGTTCCGTACTCCTTGCACGTACGGGTGTGGAATTGCCCCGTCGACCCGGTGATGCCCTGGGTGACGACCTTCGTGTCCTTACCGACGAGAATGCTCACTTCGACGCCTCCACGACCTTCTTGGCGGCGTCGGCCATGTCCGACGCGGTAATGATGTTCAGGCCCGAGTCCGCGAGGATCTTGCGACCCTCCTCCACGTTCGTTCCTTCGAGCCGACAGACCACCGGCACGGTGAGCTTCATCTCACTCGCGGCCTGCACCACACCTTCGGCGAGCACGTCGCACCGCATGATGCCGCCGAAGATGTTGATCAGGACCGCCTTCACGCTGGTGTCGGCCAGAATGATCCGAAAGGCGGCCGCGACCTTCTTCGCATCCGCGCCGCCGCCGACGTCGAGAAAATTCGCGGGCTCCGCACCCGCCAGCTTGACGATGTCCATCGTCGCCATGGCGAGCCCGGCGCCGTTCACCATGCAACCGATCGAGCCGTCGAGGGCGATGTACGACAGGTCGTACTCCTGCGCCTGCTGCTCGCGGGGATCCTCTTCGTCCGGGTCGCGCAGCTCACGAACGTCGGGGTGACGGTAGAGCGCGTTGTCGTCGAACCCCATCTTGGCGTCGAGGGCGATCAGGTCGCCCTCCTTGGTGAGGACGAGCGGGTTGATCTCGACCAGCGATGCATCCGTGGCGACGTAGGCGTCGTAGAGTGCCGACAGGAACTTGGCGAACTTGCCGAGGCTCTTCGCCGGTAGACCGAGCGCCTTGCCGAGCTTGCGCCCCTGGAAACCCTGGCACCCGATCTCGGGCCGGATCGGCTCGCGCAGGATCTTCTCCGGCGTCTTCGCGGCTACCTCTTCGATCTCGACGCCCCCCTCGGCCGACGCGATCGCCGTCACGAGGCTCGTGGCCCGGTCGAGCGTCAGCCCCAGATAGAGCTCGCGATCGATGTTGCAGCCCTGCTCCACGAAGATCCGACGCACGACCCGGCCCTCGGGGCCGGTCTGGTGCGTGACCAGCGCCTTGCCGAGGAGCGATCCAGCGAACTCCTCCGCCTCGGCCGCGCTCTTCACGAGCTTCACGCCGCCGGCCTTCCCGCGCCCGCCGGCGTGGATCTGTGCCTTGACGACCCACGGCCCGTCGCCACCGATCGTCTCCACCGCCTCGCGCGCACCGGACGCCGTCGTGGTCATGACGCCCTTCAGCGTCGCCACGCCGTACTTCGCGAGGATCTCTTTACCCTGGTGTTCGTGGATGTTCATGTCGCCTCGATGTTGTGAGCGAAACCCCGTGTGTCATGGCATACGCCCCTCTACCCTGCCAGGTCGGAGCGGCTCGCGAGGGCGACGTCGAGCGCCCCCCGCGCGACTGCGAACCCCGGATCCGAGGGCATGTGGACGAAGCTCGAATCGACGCCAGGCGTGGCGAGAATCGAATCCCGGAAGCCGGGGATGTCGAGGACGTGGCCGACGAGCACGATGCCCGACGCCTGGTGCGCGATCACGGAATCGATCGAGAGGCGAAGCGCGGTCTGGCCCACCAGACGGACGAGGGCCGCGGCCACGTCGGCCCGCTCGACCGACCCATCGTGCCGCGTCAGGCGACCGAAATGCGATGCCGTCGCCTCCGGACGGACCGGGCCGACCGCCCGACCGACGATGTCGCCCACCGTCAGATCGCAGCGCGCCGGGTCGCCGGCCCGCACGAGCGCGCCGATCTCCTCGATGTCCGTCGTCCCGAGAAGCAGGCGCGCGAGGCCGAGGAGCGCGCCGCCCGCGACGCCGCTGCCGATCAGTCGCTGCGGAGGCTCCGGCGGACGCGCCAGGACGATCCCCGTCCCGGTTCCGAGGCTGACGACCACGCTCGGAACCGGCGCGCCGGAGCCCACCGCCCCTGCCGCCGTCGCCTCCGACTCGTCGACCACGACGATCGGCACCCCGTCGAGGTCTCCGGAGAGCGACGAGGATCGTCCGCCGGTGACGGCGACCAGGGCGAGGCGTCCGGGTGAGCCCGCCACCTCGACCAAGCGACGCACATCGTCGATCGTCGGACGCTCGACGGTCGGCTCGGCCCGGAGGATCTCGTCCCCCGCGGCCGGTCGGTACACGACGTCGGTGACCGAGCCTCCGAAATCGATCGCGACGCAATCCATCGGCTCGGCCCCGCGTCGTGTCGCGTCAGGACGCGAGAACCTTGTCGAGCGCCGCGACGAGCTCTCCGACGTGCGAAGCGGAGACCTCCACCTCCTTCTTCTCCTTTTCGGTGAGCGGAACCTCGATGACCTTCTCGACGCCACCGGCACCGATCTGGACGGGCACGCCCAGATAGAGGTCGCTCACGCCGTACTCGCCCTCGAGGTAAGCGGCACACGGAAGCTGCTCCTTCTTGTCGAGCAGATACGACTCGGCCATGCGGACCGCCGCCGCGGCCGGCGAGTAGTAGGCCGACCCGGTCTTCAGGAGGCCGACGATCTCGCCACCCGCCTTGCGCGTCCGCTCCTCGATTGCGTCGAGGCGATCCGCCGCGATGAGCTGCTCCACCGGCACGCCGCCCACCGTACAGCTCGAACGAACCGGAACCATGTCGTCGCCGTGGCCCCCGAGAACGAGAGCCTGCACGCTCTTCACGGACACGCTCAGCTCCATGGCGAGGAACGAGCAGTAGCGAGCCGAGTCGAGAACGCCGGCCATGCCCACGACCTTCTGCTTGGGGAAGCCCGTCTCGCGCTTCATCAACGTCACCATCGCATCGAGTGGATTCGTGAGTACGATGACGAGCGCGTTCGGCGCGTGCGTCTTGATGCCCGCCGCGACCTCGGAGATGATCTTCGCGTTGATGCCCAGCAGGTCGTCGCGGCTCATGCCCGGCTTGCGCGCGAGCCCCGACGTGACGATGCAGACGTCGGCACCCGCGATGTCTTTGATGTCGTTCGAGCCCGTCAGCTCGACGTCGAACAGGTCGATCGGACCCGACTCGGTGAGGTCCAGCGCCTTGCCCTGCGGCATGCCCTCGACCACGTCGTAGAGAACGACGTCGCCCAGCTGCTTCAGCGCCGCCATGTGCGCGATGGTTCCACCGATGTTGCCGGCCCCGATCAGGGCGATCTTGTTCCGTGCCATTGTGGTCCTCCTCCTGCTGAATGGGCGGATGTCGGGCGAGTCGCGAAGGGACCGCCGCGCGCACTGTCGTCTAGCGAGCGCGCCGGCCCCGCGCTACTGGGGCGGAACCCGTTTGACGGCTTCCCCGAGCGGCCCTAGAGTTCCGGAGATGCGGACGCTGCGGGCCTGGACTCCGACGTTGGGAATGGCGCTTCTCGCGCTGATGATCGCCCGCTGCGGCGGCAACGACATCTGCCTCAACTGCGATGCCGTCCCGACCCCGACCCCCGGGCCACGCGACGTCATCACCATCGAGGGCAGCATCGACGCCAACAACTTCGGCATCGACGTCACGACGATCCGGGTCATCGCATGCTTCGACCTCGACCCCTCGATCACCGACCCGAAGGCTTTCGACGACTGCCCGGGAAAGACGCAGGTCGAGCCCGACTCCGACCGGAACTTCACGATCACGAACAACCTCTCGACGATCGACCAGACGCAGGCGTCGATCCGACTCGGCTTCTGGGTGCCGCAGCAGGTCATCGTGGACCCGGTTCTGATCGAGGACGGCGACTTCTTCGCGGAGCTGACGGAGGTCGAGAGCGAGGTGTCGAAACTCGAAGACGTCCGTCTCGGCTACACAGCGCAGACCTTCCCCGCCGACGTCACGTTCTCCGTGGTCCCCGACGAGACGGGCTTCGCGTCGACCGACCGCATCAACGTCTTCATCACGCCCGACACGACCCCGACCCCTTCGCCGACGTCGACGCCCTGACGACCTCCGCCTCGCGGACGAGGCGAAGGGTCTACTTCCCGTCCTTGCGCAGGATGTTGCGACGGGCCTGCTGTTGGAGGACGGAAGAGACGTTCTTGGAACGGGCAAGCAGACGCATGTCGCGGTCGTGCACGCCGGTGAGGAGCGTGAGGGCCACCTGCAGCGGAGTCTTCGGGTTCTGGACGAGAGCGAGCCGCACCGAGTAGTGCCGAACCCACTCCCGTTCGTCGGCGATCCTGCGGAGCAGGTCGCCGTGGAGGCTCCGGTTCTTGGCCATGGCCAACGCTTCTTCGAGCGTCACGCGAGGGTTCTTCAGCACGCAGGTCTGCACGATCTGCACCGGGTCGCGCGCGAGGATCTGGCGCGCCTCCTTGTTTCCGGAGAGGGCGAGCTTCACGCGCTCCGCCACCTTCAGCCGTCGAATGCGCGCGTGGAACGAATCGCGCCGCTCCGGTGGGGCTGGCTCGGCGACGAGATCCCCCTCGAGCCGGATGGTGTCGCGCCCCTCCAGGACGGCGACGACCTCGGGATCCTTCTCCTCCCCGTCCGGCCGCGCGCCGGCAGAGACCGAGCGCGGCGGATCGCTCATGAAGCGGCTTCCGCCTCTTGGCGCGCCTTGGCGACCTTCTCCGCGAGGTGCGCGGGCAGCTCCTCGTAGTGGGAGAATTCGACGTGGAACGAGCCGCGGCCGGCCGTCATCGAGTTCAGGTCGGGCGCGTAGGTGAGGATTTCGGCCATCGGCACGACCGCCTTGATGACCTGATTGTGCCCCTTCGGCTCGACGCCCTGGACCTTGCCGCGCCGCGCGTTCACGTCCCCGATCACATCGCCCATCGTCTCGTCGGGCACGCTCACCGAGAGGGCCATCACGGGCTCGAGGAGGACGGGCTTCGCCTGGTCGAAGGCGGCGCGGAACCCGGTCGAGGCCGCGACCTTGAACGCCATCTCCGAAGAATCGACGTCGTGATGCTTGCCATCGTAGAGCGTCACCCGCACGTCGACCACCGGCGCGCCGGCGAGGTTTCCCTTGCGCATCGTCTCCACCACGCCCTTCTCGACCGCGGGGATGAAGTTTCGCGGCACCGCACCGCCGACGATCTTGTCGACGAACTCGAAACCCTCGCCACGCGGAAGCGGCTCGATCTCGAGCTGGACCAGAGCGAACTGCCCGTGGCCACCCGTCTGCTTCTTCAGCTTGCCTTCGGCCTGGGCTCTCGTGCGGATCGTCTCGCGGTACGGGATCTTCGGCGCGGACAGCAGGACCTCGGCGCCGAACTTGCGCTTGAGCCGCTCGACCACCAGATCGACATGGAGCTGCCCCATCCCGCCGAGCACGATCTCCTTCGACTCCGGGTCGCGATCGAGATGGATGGCCGGGTCTTCCTCCTGCAAGCGCTGCAGGCCACCCATCACCTTGTCTTCCTCACCCTTGTTCTTCGCTTCCAGGGCGAAGGAGATCGCCGCCTCG
>JAUIFY010000223.1 GCA_030430245.1 bacterium
CGAGATGTACGGCGCCTACTACCGCTTCCCGTTCCTGGTCTACATTCTCGATCTGAAGCTGTTTGCGTTGGCGGCGATCGTGAGCGGAGCGGCTGCGATTCTGGGCGCGCTCGTCGCCGTGCGTCGCGCGGTCCGGATCGCTCCCGCGGTGGCGATGGCACCCCCGCCGCCGACGAGGTACCACGCCGGCGCGATCGAGCGTCTGAAGCTCTTCTCCTCGCTGCGCCCGCCGGACCGGATGATCGTGCGACATCTCTCGCGGTGGCCGGTACGCTCCTCCCTGACGTGCCTCGGGATCGCGTTCTCGGTCGCCCTTCTCGTCAGCTCCTTCTTCTTTCTCGACTCTCTCGAGGAGATGCTCGATGCGTTTTTCTTCCGAAGCCAGCGTCACGACGTCGCCGTTCACTTCGTGGACGAGCAGAGCGACGACGTGAAACACGACCTACGTCGTCTCCCCGGAGTTCTGCGAGCCGAGGGATACCGCGCCGTGGCCGCTCGTCTCCGCCACGGCCCTCGCCGGGAGCTCGTCGGCGTGACCGGCGTCGAGCCGGAGGCGCGTCTCACGCAACTCGTCGACGTCGAGGGACGGCGCGCGCGCCTGCCCGCCACGGGACTCGTCTTGACCCGGAGACTCGCCGATCGTCTCGAGGTCGCCCGAGGGGACGTCGTGCGGATGGAGGTTCTCGACGACCGACGTCCCGAACTCGACGTCCCGGTGGAGAGAATCGTCGACGAGTACATCGGGATGGGAGCCTACATGAACCGACTCGCCCTGAGTCGCCTCCTCCGGGAGGCTCCCACCGCATCGGGCGCTCATCTGACGATCGACACCCAGACCCGAAACGAGCTGTACCAACGCCTGAAGGAGACTCCGAAGGTCCTGGGCGTCACCGTGCGCCGGACGGCGCTCGACACGTTCCGCGAAATCCTCGGGCAGACCATGGGCGCGATGGTCGGCGTCTACATCGCCTTCGCCTCGATCATCGCGATCGGAGTCGTCTACAACAACGCGCGGATCTCGTTGGCGGAACGTGCGCGGGAGCTCGGCAGCTTGCGCGTGCTCGGCTTCCACCGCTCCGAGGTGACGTACATCCTCCTCGGAGAGCTGGCCGTTCTCACCGCTCTGGCCCTGCCGTTGGGGTGCGTTCTCGGATACGGTCTCGCCGCGCTGATGGTCCAGATGTTCGACACGGACCTGTTCCGTCTTCCGCTCGTGATCGCGCCCGCCTCGTACGGCTACGCAACCGCGATCGTCGCCGCGGCCGCGTTGGTCGCCGGCGCCAACGTGGCGCGCCGGATCGCCCACATGGATCTCGTGCAGGTCTTGAAGACCCGGGAGTGAATCCGATGAGGAACGGCACCTCGCGCACGTGGCTCGGCTGGACCCTCGCGGTGTTCGCGATCGCGCTCGGTCTCTACTTCGCTCTTCGCCCGCGTCCGGTTCCGGTCGACGTCGCGCGGGTCGAACGTGGCCCGATGGAGATCACGATCCGCGACGACGGCCAGACCCGCGTTCGGGAGGTCTACGTCGTGTCGGCACCGATCCCCGGACGCGTCCTGCGCTTCCAAGGGGACGTGGGAGACCCCGTCATCGCCGGCGAAACGGTGCTCGCCCACATGTTGGCGTCCAGCCCCGCGTTCCTCGACGTTCGCACGCGCTCACAGCTCGAAGCGTCCGTGGAGGCGGCGTCCGCCGCGCGGAGCCTCGCCGCCGCCGACATCGGCCGACGCGAGGCCGAGACCGACTTCGCGCGGACCGAGCTCCGGCGGGCGGAGAAGCTCGCCGATCAAGGCGCGATCTCGGCGGCGGACCTCGACCGAATCCGGAAGGAAGCCCGGACCGCCGAGGCCGGCCTCCGCACGGCCCGCGCGGCTCTACACGTACGGGAGCACGAGCTGGCGACGGCCCGAGCCGCTCTCATCGGGCCACCCGTGGCCGAGCCCACGGGCATCCGCAATGTACTCGACGATGCCCTGCCCGTTCGTGCTCCCGTGAGCGGCACGATCCTGCACATCTTCCGCGAAAGCGAAGGCGTGGTCCCGGCCGGGACCCCGATCGCGCAGATCGGCGACCCGACGGAGCTCGAGATCGTCGTCGACCTCCTGTCCTCCGAGGCGACACGCGTCTCTCCGGGAGACGACGTGCGCATCGAACGATGGGGCGGCGCGGAACCTCTGGCGGGCGTCGTCCGCCGCGTCGAGCCGTACGGGGTCACCAAGCTCTCCGCCCTCGGGATCGAGGAGCAACGCGTGAACGTGATCATCGATCTGACGGACCCGGTGTCGAAGTGGCGCAAGCTCGGGCACGGCTACGAGATCGAAGCGCGGATCTCGATCTGGCACGACGCCGACGTACTCCAGGTCCCGAGTGCCGCTCTCTTCCGCATCGGATCCACGTGGGCGACGTTCGTCGCGCGGGACGGCCGGGCCCGGCTCACGACCGTAGACGTCGGCCGCACCAACGGCGACACGACCCAGATCCTCGGCGGCATGAGCCCCGGCGACGAAGTCGTCCTCTACCCGAGCGACCGCGTCGGCGACGGCACCCGCATCGAACGACGTACCTCCCGGACCGGAAAAACGTAACAAAAACGAAAAAGGTAACGAACGTCCCCGGTCAGATCTACGAACGTCCCCGGTCAGATCTGTACGGTGGTGACGCGTTGGTGGAGCTTGTCGGAATCGAGGCGGATCGTCCGGGAGCCCGCCGGACGAGCGGCGCCGGTGAGGCGGAAGGAGTCCTCGTCGATGAGGAGGGTTCCCGCAGCCGCCTTCGAGCAGAGGAACGACGCCAGATTCACCGGGGGGCCCACGATACCGAAGTACTTGCGCCGCGGCGGGCCGACGAGCCCGATCGTTCCGACGCCGTAGGATGCGCCCACCGCGAGGCCCACGTGCGGAGCGCGGATGCCTCGCTCGTCCCAGCTCGCGCGCCAACGCTGGTGCAGATCGTCGAACGCCTCCTGCAGATCGTGCGCGACGGGCCCGGCCAGGTGCTCGACGAGCTCGCCACCATCCTTCCGGGTGAGCTCGGACAGGAACAGCGCGAGGAGTCCGTCGCCCGTGTATTGAAAGACGATGCCATGATGGAGCTCGACCACGCGCGTCATCGCCGCCAGGTATTCCTCGATGCGCGCCGTCAGCTCCTGGGTGTCCCGCAGATCGACCGTGAGCTTCGAGAAGCCGCGCATGTCGATCACGAGGACGCCGACCGCGTGCTCGTGCGGCGTCAGGATGCCGGGGCCGAGCCGGCGCTGGAAGGGCATCTCCTCGAGCGCGCCGGCCCCGACGTTGTCGAGCAGGCCTCCCGCCGCGCCCGAGAGCCAGCGGAGCCACGACTCGGCGTTCTCGCCGAGCTGCGCACCGATCCGTCCGACCCACCCATCCAGGAGGTGGTCCAGGCCGGTCGACACCCGCCGGAAGAGGTCCGGGGTTCCGCTCCCGGCGACGCCCCCGAGCCGCGAGCCGCCGGAGAGAACGAGCCGGCGCGGCTCGTAGCGCACGGCCCCGACCGCGCCGCTCGCGGTGCGAAACGAGAGCTCGTCCCACCACCCACGCGCACGGCCCACGCGAGCGTCGATCCAGCGACCCACTTCCACGCTTCCAGGGTAGCATCGACGCAGCGCATCAACAGCAGGGGGCCACGAAACGTAACAATCGAGTTCGCACGAACGAGGAAGCCGGGTGCCATGCGGTTCGCCATGGGGCCCGCCCGATCGGGCGCCATCCCGGCCCCGGCGCGACGGGCAGAAAGGCAGGAGGGCCGGCGAGACGGACCTCCTCCCGGACGAATGACGCCGACACTCCTTTCGAATAACGTCCCCGCATGACCTCGAAGCTCGCACCGACCATCTACTCGATCGCCGGGGCGGATCCTCGTGCCGAGGCGCTCGCGGACCCGCGCGGGCGGATCACGTGGGAGCAGCTCGAGGCACGAACCAACGCCCTGGGCCGCGGCATCGAAGCGATGGACGTCGCGGTGGGCAGCCACGTCGTTCTCGCCGTGAGCAACCGACGCGAGTTCTACGAAGCGCTGATCGGCGGCATGCGGGCCGGGATGATCGTCACGCCGGTGAAGACCAGCTGGACGGCGGAAGAGATCGCGTACGTCCTCGAAGACGCCGGCAGCCAGCTCGTCGTGACCGATCTCCCGAATGGCCGAGAGGCGGCCCGGCTTCGCGGCGTTCCCGTGCTCGATCTCGAGGACGGCTTCGACCGTTGGCTCTCGGATCAGTCGTCCGACCCGCTGCCGTACGACCGGTGCGGAATGCGCATGTCCTACACCTCCGGCACCACGGGTCGCCCCAAGGGGGTCGTCCGCGCCGCCGACACGAGCCGTCCCTGGTGCGAGGCGTTCGCCGCGACGACCGCGTTCAAGGACACGATGAGCGTACCGACGACGGGTCCCCACCTGAACCTGTCGGCCCTGTTCCACGGAGCGCCGCTCGCCTTCAGCCTGTCCCTCCTGGCCAGTGGCGCGACCGTGCGCGTGCTCGGAGGCTGGGAGCCCGATCGCGTCCTCGCCGCCCTCGCGGACGGCATTCACTCCACGTGCATGGTACCCACGATGTTCCGCCAGCTCCTGGCCCTCCCCGAGGAGCAACGCCGGACGTTCTCGGCCCCGGAGCTTCGTTGCGTGATGCACGGAGGGGAGCCGTGCCCGCAGCCCCTCAAGCAGAGGATGATCGATTGGTGGGGGCCGATCTTCACGGAGTACTACGGGATGACCGAGGGTGGGCTCACCGCCGCGACGTCTCCCGAGTGGCTCGAGCGCCCCGGAACGGTGGGACGCGCGAAGAACAACCTCGAGATCCGGATCCTCGACAACGAGGGGAACCGACTGGGCCCGGGCGAAGAGGGCACGATCTACTTCGCGACGTCGACCGGCAAGACGTTCGAGTACCGCAACTCCCCGGAGAAGACCCAGGACGCGCACCGCGACGGCGCGTTCACGGTGGGAGACATCGGCTACCTCGACGAGGACGGCTACCTCTTCATCTCCGGCCGCAAGGCCGACCTCATCGTGTCGTCCGGGGTCAACGTCTACCCGGCGGAGATCGAAGACGTGCTGTTCTCCCTGCCCGAGGTCCGCGACGCGTGCGTGGTGGGCGCACCGGACGAGACTCGCGGAGAGACCATCGCCGCCTTCGTGGCGCTCGCCCCCGAGGAGGCGAGCCCCGAGGCCGCGCTCGGACGAATCGAGGCGGCCTGCGGCGAGCGCCTCGCCGGCTACAAGCGGCCCCGCTCGTTCGTCGTCCGCGACGCGATTCCTCGCGACGGAACCGGAAAGCTGCTCCGCCACGTACTTCGCAAGGAGCTCTGGGAGGGCCGCGCGGACGTCTTCGCCGCGCCGAGCCGCTCATGAGGCGACACGCGGCGGCTCGCGCACGGAGTCTTCAGTCCAGCGCGCCGGCCTCCCGCAACGCCTCGATCTCGTCCGCCCCGAGACCGAGCAACTCGCCCAGCACGCGGTTGGTGTGTTGCCCCAGCGTCGGTGTCGCACCCCGATACCCCTGGGCCGCATCGCTCAACCGGAAACCGTTGCGTTCGTAGAGCGCCGGGCCGATCACGCCGTGCTCGAGCACGACGAAGTGCCCGCGATGCCGGAGCTGGGGATCGTCGTTCAAATCGCCGAAGTCCTGCACCGGTACCGCCTCGATGCCGGCGGCCTGCAGCTGGTCGGCGGCCTCGGCCCTCGTGCGCTCGCGCGTCCAGTCGGCGACCAACGCCTCGACCTCGTCGGCCCGCTCGAGGCGCGCCTCGTTCGTCGCGAGCGAGGCGTCCTCGACCCCCAGGAAGCCCGCGAGGGTCGCCCACTCGTCGTCGCTCCAGACGGCGATCGCGACCCAGCGGTCGGAGAGGTCGCCTTCCGCCCGACACGGGAAGGCCCCGTGCGGTGCGGTCCGGAGCGAGCGATTCCCGATGCGTCCGGTGATCTCGCCGTTCACCGCGAAGTCGAGCAGCCACGGAGACAGGGTGTAGAGCGCATTCTCGACCTGCGATACGTCGATGTGCACACCCCGCCCCGTGCGCCGCCGGTAGAGGATCCCCGCCGCGATCGCGGTGGCCGAAAAGCGCGGCGAGAGTGAATCGGTGATCGTCGCGTACGGGCCCAGCGGCTCGGCGTCGGGCCAACCCGTCAGGTGGTTGAAGCACGAGAGCGCCGAGCCCTGCGCCCCGAAGCCCGGGTAGTTCCGATGCGGTCCGGTCTGGCCGTTCATGCACGAAGAGACCATGACCAGGTCGGGCTTGTCCGCCGCGACGCTCGCGTAGTCGAGGCCGAAGCCTCGCATCGCCTTCGGCGCGAAGTTCTCCAGCACCGCGTCGGCCCAGAACATGAGTCGGCGCGCGACCTCGATTCCCTGCTCGTTCTTCAAATCGAGAGTGATGCTGCACTTCCCGACGTTGAGCGCGTTGAACAGGTCCGAGCCTTCGAGCCCGTGCGGATTGCCGGGCCCCAACGCGTAGATCCGCAAGAAGTCCGGCCGGCTCCGCGACTCGACCTTGACGACCGTCGCCCCCTGTTCGGCGAAGTAGCGAGCCGCGATCGGGCCGGCCGCGCCGGAGCCGAACTCGACGATCTTGAGGCCATCCCACGCGCCGCCCCTGGGGGAGTCGCCGGCGGAGGCGTCGCGCGGCGCCCATTCCACGCGAGGCGCGGAAGCCGCGCGCACGTCGTCGAGCGAGGGCTCGCCCCGCCGTGCGTCGATCGGAGCCGCCTCGCCATCGCGGCTCGTCGCGATCGCGAAGCGCGTCGGAAAGCCCTCGAGGCCAGCCAGGGGCCGGAACATCTCGCGGGCGGCGAGCTGCGCACTCGCGTAGATCTCCCGCGACGTATTCGCGGGCGCGAGCATCAAGTTCTTCTCCGTCGCGATCTCGAAGATCTCGCTCATCCCGTAGCGCGAGAAGAGCTCGACGAGAGGAGCCTCGAGCGCGCGCATCTCCTCGTCGCTCGTCGCATTCGGGTTGAACTCGGCCCAGTCGCGGCCGGTCCACGCGGGCGCCTCGATGCCGTTGTCGACGAGGAGCTGCGTGATGATCTTCAGACTGGGCACCCGGGCGGGGCCACCGCGAAGGCCGAACGTGACGAAGCCGTCCTTGCACCGCCAGATCTCGCGCGTCCGCCCGATCGAGGCACCGATGCGCTGCCCACGCCGTCCGGTCTTCCCGAACGACGCGACCGACGCCATGTTGGCGACGAGCACCACCTCCTGCATGGAGACGTCCACGACCTGCGGTCGCCCCGAGGCGTACGCGGTCAGCGCCGCGAACGCGACCTCGGGGCCAACGTGCGCGTAGCCCGAGGGCTCGCTGCACCGCACGGGCGGGCGATCGGGATCGCCGGTCGCGAACATGTTGCCCGAAGACGCCATCACCCCGAGATCGGACGCGCGCCACGACGAGCGCGGTCCGTCACCGCCGAACGGCGTGACCCGTACCCAGACCGCACCGGCCGCGCGGGCCGGATCGACCTCGAGCACGCCTGGCCATCCCGGGGTCTGGAGAACGATGTCGGCGCCCGCCAGGGCCGCGTCGAGCCGCGGATCGTCGGCCGCACAGGCGAGGCCGTCCTTGCCCGCGTTCCAGGCGGCGAAGCGGAGCGAGCGCCCCACGCCGCCTCCCGGCCGGCCCCCCCCGGCGAACGGACCGATCCGTCGCAACGGATCGCCCGTCGGGGGTTCGACCTTCAGAACCTCCGCACCCAGGTCGGCGAGGATCCGACCCGCCATCGCCGCCGGCTCCCCCGCGAGATCGACGACCCGCACACCTCGAAGCAGCTCTTGCGCCATCCCCGATCCCATACGCTACCGCGCACCCGAGAGACAGGAAGGTGCCAGCCCCGAGGGGCCCGCTGCCAACGCCGGGGGCGAGAAGGCGCCCAGGAGGGAAACTCGTGAAAGACCGTTGACACCCCCCGCATCGATGAAACGTTCAAAACGTCCACAAGGCCGTCCGGCCCACACCCACCGAAGAGGAAATCGAGATGCCGCCCCCTGCCGCCGTAGCGACGTTGATTCAGCCCGAGATCCGAACCCCGCGTGCCTTCGACACGGAGCGCGTCGAGGCCGCCGTTCGCGAGCTGCTCGCCGGGATCGGCGAGGATCCGGACCGCGAGGGACTGCTCGACACCCCCCGACGCGTCGCGAAAGCGATGCGCGAGATGGTGGGCGGCCTCGAGCAGGATCCATCGACGCACCTGTCGAAGGTGTTCGAGCACGAGGGCGCCGAAGGAGATCTCGTCGTCGTTCGCGACATCGAGTTCTCCAGTCTCTGCGAGCACCACCTCCTCCCGTTTCGAGGCCGGGCCCACGTCGTGTACCAGCCGGCGGCGGACAGGGTCGTGGGTCTGAGCAAGATCGCGCGTACGGTCGACGTCTTCGCACGCCGCCCCCAGATCCAGGAGCGCCTGGGCACACAGATCGCGGACGCGATCCAGTCGCACCTGAACGCGCGGGGGACGATGGTCGTGATCGAGAGCAGCCACATGTGCATGACCATTCGCGGCGCGAACAAGCCGACGGCCGAGATGGTCACGACGACCGTCCGCGGCAGCTTCGTTCGGAACCGCGCCGCCCGTGCGGAAGCCATGGCTCTCGTGCGAAGCTGAGCCGCGCGCCGCCAGACTCAGTCGGGGCTTCGGCCGCCTGCGGTCGTCTCGGGGGGAGCCGGCACGACGCTCGGCGCGGAGCGACTCCGCGCGCGCGACAGCCGGGCGACGGATGCTGCCCCCCGCTCCGGGCTCACCTCCGACAGACGAACGCGCCGGAACGAGCGGAAGTCGACGACGAACGACTGCTCGACGTAGGTGCTCTTCCCGGGCTCGACACGAACGGTGCGTTTGGCGACGTTGGTCTGCGACCGGGCCGTGATCTGGTACGCGCCGGCCGGGAGCTCCCACCGGAAGAACGTGTCCGGATCGAGGCGCCCGGCCTCTTCTGCGTTCACCCGCGTCGTGACGGTGACCTGAGCGCTCGCGCCCGGACGATAGAGATACAGGGTGCCCGGCTCTTGCGCCGGCACGGCGTCGTCCGCACCGACGCCGCGGCCCACCCACGCGAGCACGAGGAGAAGAACGAGGGAGACGCGCGGGAGCCCGAGTCGGCTCCTCCTGCTCACTCGACGATTCGACGCGAGAATCCACCGCACGCAAAAATTCTGCGCCACGCAGCGTTGGACGATAGCCCCTCGATGGCGGGAGACGAGGAAATCTCGCCCCGCACGCATCAACCGAACGCTTCCCACCAGAGACACGCCAGGGCGAAGCCGACGTAGATCGCTCCCGCGATCGCCGTCATCACGGTACATACGATCCCCGGCCGTGCCGCAGAAGGCAGGTACCGGTGGTTCATGTAGAGCGTCACCGGCACGTAGATGGCCATGGCGAAGCCACCCATGTAGGCCGCGTTGAAGAGAAACCCGAGCTCGGTCACCCCGGCGTTCTCCATGACCCAGGTGATCGCGCAGCCCGCGACGATCCAGACGCTCGCGACGACCAGGTACCACCAATTCACGCTGCGACTGCGCGCGACCTCGAAGTTCGTGTGCACGATGTCGGCGAGACTCCGCGACACCCCGTCGAGAACGGCGAGCTGCGTGGAGAAGAGGGTGGCGAGCCCGACGAGCAGGAAGAGCACGCGACCCGCCGGCCCCCAGACGCCCTCGAGGATCGCCGCCTCGTCCCACACGAGCGAGCCTGCGGCCGGAACGACACCCTGGGGGTGGAGCACCGCCAGCGCGCCGAAGATGAAGAGGAGGATCGTCACGGTGTTCAGGCCCCAGAAGAACGACATCTGGTCCTGCTTGATGTAGCTCCACCAGCTCCCGAAGCGCCGCGCGTTTTCGGGATCGTCGCCGAAGGTGAATCCTGTGGACGCGATCGCCTCGGTGCGCCCCCGCAAGGGGTTCTGCAGGGTCGGAACGTGCGCGCCCATGCCGATGCCCTTGTCGCGCAGGTAGAACGAGTAGAAGAGATTCGCCGTCCCGCCCGCGCCCGCGAACACGATGGCGATGAAGAGCGCCTTCACGGTCATCCCGGGCGCACGATGACCCACGTTCAGAATGCCGGCCCCGAGCTCGGCCCAGGCCTCCCGGGTGCCGACCGCGACGGCGACGAGGACGAGCCCTGCCGTGACCACGACGACGAGGATCTCGACCGTACGCTCGACGGCGAGGTACGCCACCTTCGGTCCGAACAGGATCGCTGCCGCCCCCGCGAAGGTGACGACGGTCCAGAAGGTATCCGAGCCGAAGCCCTCGGGCCCGACCAGAAGAGCCTTGAGCGCGAGCCCGGAAGCGCGCGCCCAGCCCGGCGCGAGCCAGGCCAGCAGCGTGAGCAGGATGAAGACCGGTGCGAAGCCCTGCCACACCCGAGCGAACCCGGTGTAGACGGTCTCCCCCGTCGCCACCGTCCAGCGCGCGATCTCGAGGTTCACCCACATCTGGAGGAACACTCCGAGCACGGCCGCCCAGACCATCGAGCCACCGTACTCGGCGACGATCCGCGGCCAGATCACGATCTCGCCCGCGCCGATCGAGAGCCCGACGAGGATCGCACCCGGACCGGCCATGCGCCAGAACGAGAGGGTGCGCTCGGGGAGGTCTCGCCTCTGCTGGTCGTCGAGTCGAGCGAACAAGGTCGAACGGGGATAGCCCGTCCGCTCCGCGCAGTTCAACCGGCCGGAGCGGGTACGGGATCCTCGAGGGGCCGCAGGCGCTCGAGGAGAAAGAAGCTCGGCGTTCCGAACCGAAGGCCGGCGAGATCGACGTACGACCAACCCAACAGCCGCTCCACCCTGCCCTCCTCGAGAGCCACGATCGGGTCGCGCAGGAACCGCGTCGGATCGAGACCGGGATTCCCTCCCCGGCCGTAGTCCAACAGCAGCCCGCGCGGGACGGGGTGCGGGAGCACGTAGTCCTCGAGGGATTCGACCGTGTAGTGCCCGAAGCGCAGCGGCTCGCCGTTCTTCGTCATCGCTTCGATGGGTCCGTCGATGCCGCACTGCTCGAGTCGCACGTTCCAGCCTCGGAGCGCCCGCGTCGACGGATCCCGGTGAAAGGTCTTGAGGAACGTCTTCCACGCGAGTCGGTCGACGAACTCCGGAAGACCGAGACTGATCCCGCGGTACTCCCAGTCCGCGATCGCGTCGACGTCGATCGCGTGCCCGGCCGCCAACCGGGCCAGGAGCTCCACGCGGGTCGCAGCGAGCAACTCGGCGCGAAGACTCACGCCGGCACCCGCGCGGGGCCCAGGTCGAGCGCGCCGGCTCGCCACGCTCGCCACGCCTCGGCGGGCGTCGCCGGCTGCTGCGCGCACCACCGGAGATACGCGAGGAACG
>JAUIFY010000224.1 GCA_030430245.1 bacterium
GCGAATCCCAGGGTTTCGAGGCGCTGTTCGAGCTGTCGTTGGAAGACGGGGTCGACCGCGTCCCACAGGGGCGCGGGATCGGCTTCGAGGATGATCTCCCCGGCGCCGATGTCGTCTGCGACGACGGGCGTCGCGACGAGGAGGGGGGCCAAGGCCATCAGACTCCCCAGGAAGAACCGTGTCGGGAGCTGCCGCGAACGAAGCGGCAGGCTCCCTCGGAGCTTGTCGCGACTAGATGGCATGCTCCCCCGCACTCGAACCGACGATCCGCCCATGCTCACCCACCACCGCCACTGCCACCCCGAGCCAAATCAGAACGAGTGCGGCATTGAGAAGAAAGAAGGACCGCGTCGACAGGTCGAGGAGCTGAACGCCCACCAGGACCGTCAACGCCGCCAGGCCATCCCCGAGTCGCACGCAGAAGGTCGAGATCGCGGGCTTGGCCTTGAACTTCATTTCGGCCGTCGTCGGCAACCACAACACCTGCGACGCCGTATTATTGATGGAGTAATCCGTCGCGTTCTCGGCGATCTTCATCACCCTCACCACCCCCAGTATCGGCAGGAAAGCCATAGCCGTATAGCCGATGAGCGCTATGCTGGGAAGAAGCAGTAGGATAGCGCCGAATCCGCCGAGGGCAAGGAGACGCGACGCGACCAGGGATTGCAGGACCAGGGCCGTCACGTTCACCCAGAAGAAGAAATCCCCGTAAAACGCCGTTGTGCCCTCGCGGACCCCGTACAGGACCTCATCGGGGTCGGTGACGCCCGTCGCCGCGACCTCGACCTCGAGCGCCTCCTGCACGACCCGAAATAGCAGGTTTTCTCCGTTGGTGTTCACCCAGGCGTTGATCAGAGTGACGCCGGCCACCAGGATCAGATACCGGTGCGCCCGGATGAGCGCGAAGGCTCCTCGATCGGGATCTCCGGGCTCCTCCGACTCCCGATTCGCGGACGTCTCCTCGAGGGGGGTCCCGGCGCCCAGGGGGCCGCGAACGTCGGCCCGTCGCGTGAGCCAGATCGAGAGCCCCAGGGGCAGATTCGCGAGCAGGAGAAGCGTTCCGCTGTCGACCAGGTCGCTCGCGACGACCCGTTCGACGATGAACGAGCCGACCGTGGCGCCGGACGTCGCCCCGATGGCGATCATCGGCAGCAGTCGACGGCCGCGTTCGTCCGTGTAGAGATCCGCGGCGAACGCCCAGAACTGCGCCACCACGAACAGGCCGAACATCCCGACCCACAGGTAGAACGCGATTCCCATCCCGGGAAGGTTCTCGAGGAAGAAGTTCGGCTGCAGGAACCAGAACAGCACGAGATTCGACATGCAGAAGAGCGTCGAGCGTGCGATGAGGTCGGCGCGGGGCAGCATCGAGGAGAGCCGCGCGTAGACCCCGATGGCGCCGAGGAAGAGAAGGCTCTGGCCGAAGCTGGAGTAGGCCTTCACCTCCATCTTCGAGAGCCCCTCGATCGCCGAGACGGCGATCCATCCGTCCCGCAGCGGCTTCACGAAGTAATAGGCGCAGAGGATCAGGAAGACGTTGGCGAAGAGCAGGAGAGCCGTCGATCCTTCGCCCGGGCGGACCTCCGTGAAGATCCGCAGGAATCGCTCGGAGGGCGTGAGCTCCTTCACGATCGGGACCGCCGGCCAACCAGGGGAGAGATGGTGCGATGAAGCTCCTGGGCCAGCTCTTCGGTCGATCGGCTGGACGGAATCACGGTTCCTTCGCGGGCCACGTGGCGCCAAAGAGCACGCCTGAGGCCATCGGGCAACACGTTCTCCAGGTATTCGAGGGCCGTTCCGCGCAGATTCGGGTCGCCCGACGCGAGCGCGAACAGAGAGAACCGCAGGGGCTCCCGGTCCGAAATCACCGACAGAAGCGTGAAGGCGTGCTCGGCCGAGCGCTGCACCCGACGGCGCTGGGGTGCGTCGAGGAGTACCGAGCTTGCATGGATGTCCTCGACCTCCTGATTCGCCCACAGCGTCTCGTCGACGTCCACCTCGCGCTGGACGATCTCCAGGATGACCTCGTCGGACGGCCGGAGCCCGGGCGCCGTACGCACGAGCCTCGCGAGCGACTGACCGCACGCGAATCGCACGGCGAAGTACGGATCGGTGAGCCCGTGCAGCAGCGCTTTGACCGCGCGGCGTTCGGAGAAGCTCTGGAGGATCGTCGGAATGCGGACGCGCGCGGTGGCGGCGACGGATTCGTCGAGGAGGGCGTCCTCCAGAGTCCCGATGATCCGCGGGCCGATCGACCGGAGCGCGGTAGCCGCGGCGTCCCGCACCTCCGGATGAGCGAGCCACGGGACGATCAGCGCGGCGACCCGGCCATCGACGTCCTCGCGCGTGAGCGCCTTGCGCACGCGCACCGGGTCGGCCGACAGCAGATCCTCCGCCAGGCGTGGGGTCTCTGGCGTGGTCGCGCGCTCGACCACCGGTGCTTGCGCGGTCGCCGGCTGCGCCTCGGCGAGCCACCGCGTTCGATAACGCTCGACCTCCTCGAGCAGCGTCCTCCGGTCGACTCCGACGCGCGTGGCCGCCATGGTCCGCGCGGTGGTCGCGTCGATGACGTCCTTGCTGTCGAGGGTGATCACGCCGCGTCGAAGGCTCTCCGCCAGCTGGTTCACGTAGCCGCGATTGAGGCGTGCGACGACGGCGAGGGTCACGAGCGAGAGCCCGGACGCCAGGCCGAGCGCCGTTCGTATGGCGGCGTCCGGCAGAATCGCAACGATCAGGAGGAGCGCACCCGCTCCCACGAGGTCGCCGCCGCGTTGCGCCGCCACGTCGATGATGGCTTTGCTCGCACGCTTCTTGGTGGGAGCGACCGGCGTGTACAAGAGCTCGAGTCCCGAACGAAAGAGAGAGTTGGCGAGCAGCGTCTCGCTCGCGCGCGCGAGCACGATCGTCGCGAGCCTGGTTGCGACGGCCCCCGCCGCCGTCGTCAAGAAGACGGCAAAGGGAAGCGTCGCGAGCGTGCCGCCCAGGCCGAGGCGGCGCAGGGCCGGCACGGCGAGGCCGCGTTGGACCAGGAACCCGGCGATGCCCGAAATCGTGTAGAAGGCCGCGAAGAACGCGACGAGGTCTTCGCTGGCGTCGTAGGTGGCCGCGGCCTGCGCCTTGAGGGCGTAGTCCAGCAGCGCGCCGCAGACGGAGACCATCGCGACCAGCCACGCGATCTGTTGGAGGTAGGGCGTCGTCCGGATTACGTCGAGCCCGAGTCGTGGCTCGGCCTCGTCGCCCTTCGCTCCGGACCGCGTTCGGCCGAACCGGGCCACGCCTGCCGAGCAGAGGAAGTGCAGGGCTGCGAGGAGGAGAAGCATCGCTCGGACGTCGACGAGGGCGGCGACCCGATCGGCGAGCACGCCGCCGAGCACGCCCCCGAACGCAGCGCCCGCGCCGATACGGCTCACCGCACGCTTGGCCGCGTGTGGGTCGAACGTCTCATTGACGACGGACCAGAAGCCGCTGATGACGAGCAGCCCGAAGACCGCCATGTGGAGGTACAGTGCGACGGCCACGACTCTCGGGAGCGGCGCCGCCGCGAACCACTCGACGACGAACAGGGTCGCACTCGTCGCGAACAGGCCGGGCACGACCTTGGCCGGGGTCGACCGCGACAGAATGCGGGAGAAGATCAGCGAAGCCGCGATCGAGAGAATCGATGCGACGATGACGGCGCGGGGCAGGGTCGTCGCCGGGAACTGCGAGAGAAAGAGCGTGTCGCGAGTGACCTTGCCGGCGACCTGCTGCGCGATCATGGTCGTGGCCGAGAGCGTCGCGACGACGAGCGCCGTTCGATCCGTGTCGACGGGGGGACGAGACGACGTCACGGGTCCTTCCCGACGCGTGCTCCGAGATCGATCACCACGGTCGGAGGGTTCGTTCCGATGCTCTGGCCCGGGAGCGAGGTCGTTCCGCCGCCGGCGGCTCGGAGATCGTCGTGCCAGCGCTCCCACCACGCACGCGCCTCGGCCTGCGTCCAGCTGCCGGCGGCCGCGCAGGCGCGAAGTCGCTCGAGGACGACGCTCGCGTCGGTCGGTCGCTCGTCGGGGTTCTTGGCCAGACAGCTCATGATGAGCGCGCTGAGATCGGCCGAGAAGCTGCGCCCCGTGCGCTGCTCGGGAGTGTCGGGCTCTGCGTAGAGGTGGTGGGCGCAGACCTCGAAGATGTTGGCTCCCTGGAACACGTGCGCTCCGGTCAGCATGTAGTAGGCGACCACGCCGAGCTGGTAGACGTCGCTGCGGGTGTCGGCATCTTCCGGAGTCTGGATGAGCTCGGGAGAAAGGAAGAGCGGCGTGCCCGTCAGCGAGTTCACGTTCGTCAATCCGAGTTGCTCGGAGTGCTCGACGGGACGGACGAGGCCGAAATCGAGGACCTTCAGGAAGTCGTAGACCCCGCCGCGCTCGCCGATCATCATGTTCGCGGGTTTGATGTCGCGATGGAGGAGTCCGGCATGGTGGGCCTCGGCGAGCGAGCCGCACGCCTGCTCGAGGACGTAGATGAGCCGCGCTTCCTCGAACGGCCCGCAGGTCTCGATGCAGTGCCCGAGCGTCACTCCCTCCAGGAACTCCATCGCATAGTAGAAGACGTCGTCGGGCGTCCGGCCGAAGTCGTAGATCGCGATCGTGTTGGGGTGGCTCAACCCCGCCGTCACCTGAACCTCGCGCTCGAAGCGTTCCATGGCTCCGGCGCCGGCCGCGTCCTTGCCGAGGACCTTGACCGCGGTGGGCCGTTGAAGGAGGGCGTGTCGCGCCAGGTACACGGCACCCATGCCGCCCTCACCGATCTTTCGCTCGAGCCTGTACTGTCCGAGGTGCTGCGATTCCTCGATCTGGCGCTCCAGCTTGGAGGCGCGCCGCGAGACGAAGATGTTCACCGCGGCGACCAGCACGGCGATCGCGATCAGGAGCCGGAACGAGTTTCGGACCACGATGAGCGGACCGTACGCCTCCGCGACGTCGACCTCGGTCGCGACGCCGATCTGGAGCTCGGGCAGCCACGACCACGCCCCCACGACCGGCACGCCCCGGTAGTCGCGGTAGCCGTTGGTGTCGACGCCGGCGGTGCCCGCGGCGGCGTCGCGCGCCATGCGGGTCAGCGGCCATTCCCCCGGTCGGAGGTCCTCCCGCTTGCCCGTGCCCGGTTCGCGACCGGGGTCGCGAACCTGAATGTTGAAGCTGCTGTCCTGGTCCTCCCCCAGAAGCCCCAGCTTCCGGAGTTGGCGATCGAACCGGCTGTCGGAGAGGAGGAGACCGTCTCGGTCGAACGCGTACGTTTCCCCGGTGCGCCCCATGCGCGCCAGGCGGAGGATGCGGGCGAAGTCGACCGCGGGGGGGATCCGGAAGGCGAGAACGCCCAGGACCTCGCCCCGGTCTCCACGGATCGGCGCGGCCGCGAACATGGTGGGCTCCCCGGGGGCGCCCACGCCGTCGTCTCCCGGGAGTCCGATGTTCGACGGAATCGGAGGCGACACCACGGAATCGCCGCTCAGGGCGGTCTTGACGAACGGGCGATCTGCCAGCGCCGTCGAGCCGAGCTGCTCGGTGAGGTAGGCCGCGACCACGTGACCGACGGGGGACAGGACGACGAAGTCCGTGCGCCGGCGGTCGAGGTGGGGCGCCAGGAGCCGCCGCAGCTCCGCCTGCTCGGGCGCGATCAGGAGGTCGTCGGGAGACCCGCCCTCGGCCGCGAGGCTCGACAGCCGGGTAATGGTGTCCCGAACCCTCGCGTCGCGCGCGGTGGCCTCGACCTCGATCCTCTGCTGCTCGACCCAGAGCTTGAGAGCCTCGACCTCGGCCGTCAGGATCGTCTGGAGCTGCTCTCGCAGCAAACGGTGCAGGCTCCCCTCGATACGCTGGTAGACGAAGTACCCCGCGACCGCGACGGCGACCGCGGTGACCAGCGGCATCCACTTTCCCCGGAGGCGGGTCAGGAAGCGGGACACCGGGTGTGTTTACGACGCGCGCCTCCGAGCGACAAGACGAGCCGGCGATCTCCCTGGCGTGAATCGGGACGGCATGGCAAGCCTGACGGGAGCGATGTCGGACCGAGATCGGAGATCGGACGGACCCGCCGCCGGTGGGCTCGAAGCTCTCGTGTCGACGGCACGGCGGCTCGGCCGCGAGGGGGCGCCGCTCACGGCCGTTCGCAGCCTGGCCCGTGTGAATCAGCCAGATGGCTTCGACTGCCCCGGGTGCGCGTGGCCCGAGCCGCGCCGGACGTCGCGGTTCGAGTTCTGCGAGAACGGCGCGAAGGCGGTCGCCTTCGAGGCGACGGGCAAGCGCGCCGATCCCGAGTTCTTCGCGTCCCATCGCGTGGCCGAGCTGCGCGCGCAGAGCGATCACTGGCTCGAGGGGAGGGGTCGGCTGACGCACCCGATGCGCTACGATCGCGAGACCGACCGGTATCGACCCGTCGGGTGGGACGAGGCGTTCTCCCGGATCGCGGCCCTCCTGGACGACCTGGGGGATCCGAACGAGGCGATCTTCTACACGTCCGGACGCACGAGCAACGAAGCCGCCTTCCTCTATCAGCTGCTGGGTCGTCGGCTCGGGACGAACAACTTTCCCGACTGTTCGAACATGTGTCACGAGTCGAGCGGCGTCGGCTTGTCGGAGTCGATCGGGGTCGGCAAGGGCACCGTGACGCTCGAGGATTTCGAGCGGGCCGACGCCATCTTCGTGATCGGACAGAACCCCGGTACGAACCATCCCCGCATGCTGACCGAGCTTCAGGCGGCTCGCCGGCGCGGTGCGAAGATCGTGAGCTTGAATCCCCTGCGCGAGCGCGCGCTCGTCGCGTTCGCCTATCCGAAGCGCCCCTGGGAGATGCTGCCGGGCGGCGCCACGCCCATCAGCACGCACTACCTCCAGGTCTTGGTGGGCGGCGACCTCGCGGCCCTGACCGGCATCGCGAAGAGCGTTCTTGCCGCCGAAGATGCGGCCGCGGGCGCGGTGCTCGACCGGCGATTCCTCGAGGACCATACGACGGGCTTCGAGGAGTACGAAGCGTGTGTCCGCGCGACGCCCTGGGAGACGATCGAGAGGGAATCGGGACTGTCGCGGGGACAGCTCGAAGAGGTCGGTCGCGTCTACGTGGAAGCCGAGTCCGTGATTGCGTGTTGGGCGATGGGCCTCACCCAACACCGCCACGCGGTCGCGACGATCCAGCAGATCGCGAACCTCCTCTTCCTGCGCGGCAACGTCGGTCGCCCGGGGGCTGGAGCGTGTCCGGTGCGCGGTCACAGCAACGTGCAGGGCGACCGGACCGTCGGCATCACCGAGAAGCCGTCGAGCGACTTCCTCGAGCGTCTCGGGGCCGAGTTCGGGTTCGAGCCTCCGTTGCGGCCCGGCCTCGACACGGTCGGAGCGATCGAGGCGATGGCGGCGGGCCGCGCGCGTTTGTTCTTCGCGATGGGTGGCAACTTCGTGGCGGCGACGCCGGATACCGACCATACGGCGCGCGCGCTGGAGCGCTGCGAGCTCACCGTTCACGTGAGTACGAAGCTGAACCGAAGTCACACGGTGGTCGGACGCGATGCCCTCATCCTGCCGTGCCTGGGCCGTACCGAGGCCGACGTGCAGGAGGCGGGGCTTCAGAAGGTCACCGTGGAGGACTCGATGAGCGTGGTGCACGCGTCCTGCGGACGGAATGCGCCTGCGTCGCCGGGGCTCGTGTCGGAGCCGGCGATCGTCGCGGGGATCGGGCGCGCGACCCGGAGGACGCGCGCCATCCCGTGGGACGATCTGGTCGGCGACTATGCGCGGATCCGCGACCGAATCGCGCGAGTCCTCCCGGACCTCTTCGCCGACTTCAACGCGCGCATCGAGCAACCCGGGGGCTTCTATCTCGGGAACGCGGCCCGGGATCGGGCGTGGAACACGACGACCGGGCGGGCGCGGTTCGTCACGGCGTCCGTACCGGAACTCGGGCTTCCCGAGGGTCAGCTCCGGCTGATGACGATGCGCTCCCACGATCAGTTCAACACGACCATCTACGAGCTCGACGACCGCTATCGGGGCATTCGCGGAACACGTCGTGTGGTCTTCCTGAACGCGGCCGATCTCGAACGGCGTGGGCTCCGCGACGGCGACCTGCTCGACGTGCAGAGCCACCACGGCGATGGGCGAGACCGCGTCGTCACCGGCTTCCGGGCGGTCGCCTACGACATCCCCGAAGGATGCGCCGCTGGGTACTTCCCCGAGCTGAATCCGCTGGTCGCGGTTTCGAGCTACGCCGACAAGAGCCGGACGCCGGTGTCCAAGTTCATCCCGGTCACCGTGCGTGCGTCGCGAGGCGACGCGGCGAGCTGACGGATGAGCGACCCGGCGGGGGTTGCGCGGCGCCCCGTCCTCCGTCGCGTCGGCGCCCGGGTCGTTGCCGGGGAAGACGCGGTGGCGGTCGAGGAGCCCCTGGAGATCCGCATCGGCGATCGGCCGATCGCCGTGACCATGCGGACTCCCGGGTGCGACGAAGAGCTCGCCGCTGGCTTCTGTCTCACCGAGGCGATCGTCCAAGGGGCCGACGACCTCGTGGGCATCGAACCGTGTACGGTCGCCGAGTACGGGAACGTGGCGGTGGTCGAGCTGTCGGAGTCGGCGGCGCCCCGGCACGCCGCTCGCGTCGAGCGCGCGCGCCGCGAGCTGTACGTATCGAGCTCGTGCGGGCTCTGCGGCAAGGAGTCGATCGATCGCGTGGCCCAGGAGGTCTCGGCGTTGCCGGCGGGCTTCTTCGTTTCCCCCAACGTACTCGCCTCGCTCCCCACGCGCATGCGTCGCGCGCAGGAGGGCTTCGCGGCGACGGGCGGGCTCCACGCGGCGGCGCTCTTCGACGCCGACGGAGACCTCCGCGTGTTGCGGGAGGACGTGGGGCGCCACAACGCGGTCGACAAGGTGATCGGCCACGAGGTGCTGCTGGGGCGCCTGCCCATCGGCGACGGCATCCTTCTCGTCTCCGGGCGTGCGAGCTTCGAGATCGTGCAGAAGGCGGCGATGGGCGGCGTGCCGGTCGTCTGCGCAGTCAGCGCTCCGAGCAGCCTCGCCGTCGACCTCGCGACGCGACTGTGCGTGACGCTGGTCGCGTTCCTGCGGGGCGACCGGATGAACGTCTACACGGACGGTCCGGGGCGCGTCTTCGGGGCTTGAGGCCCGAGGCGCCATCCGCACCGAGGAGGAGGGGGGCCGCACCTCCTCGCACTCGGTCGCGTCCCGGGTATAGAGATCGGAGCCATCCATGAGCGCGAGTCCTTCGAAGCCGACCCGTGGGGAGCTTCCGCGGGCGCCCTCGTCCACGACGGCGTCCCGCGCCCGCAAGGTCCTCGCGCTCGGGATCGTCGGCCTCTTCGGGGCGGCGCTCGTGGTCGTGGCGGCGGTCGGGCTCTACGCGCTCATCACGCTTCCGCTGCCGGAGAGCTTTGGTGATCCCACGCGGATCGCCCTCGAGCTGCAGTCGGCGCGCGGAGACGCCTTCGCGATGCGCGGGGTCGCGCACGGACGGCCGGTGAGCCTCGACCGCCTGCCCGAGCATCTGCCGGATGCGTTCGTGGCGATCGAGGATCGACGATTTCGCGAGCACCGGGGCATCGACGTTCGGGGGATGCTGCGCGCGGCGGTTCGGAACGCGAGCGTGGGCGGAGTCGAGCAGGGCGGGAGCACCATCACGCAGCAGCTCGTGAAGAACTCGTTTCTGACGCCGGAGAAGACGCTGCTCCGAAAGATCCAGGAGGTGCTCCTGGCGACGTGGATCGAGACCCGGCTGTCCAAGGACGAGATCCTCGAGCGGTACCTCGACACGCTGTATCTCGGTGCCGGCGCCTACGGCGTCGATGCGGCGAGCCGCCGCTACTTCGGCAAGGCGGCCGGCGAGGTCACCCTGGCCGAGGCAGCGCTCCTGGCGGCTCTGGCACCGGCTCCGTCCCGCCTCGCGCCGACCCGCGACCTGGAGGGAGCCCGGCAGCGCGCCGCCTTGGTGCTCGACGCGATGGTGTCCGAGGGATTCATCTCCGAGGAGGAAGCCGAGGAGGCGAAGGCGAACCCGGCGCGACTGGCGCATGCACCGGTCGAGGCATCCGCCTTCGGCTATGCGGCCGACTGGGCGGCGACGGAGGCGCGAACGCTCCTCGATGGGACCTCCGGCGACTTCGTCGTGCGCACGACGATCGAGGCGCCCTTGCAACGACTCGCCACGAGGCTGGTCCGCGAGGCCCTCGAGGCCGTGCCCGAGACGTTCGACGTCTCGCAGGCGGCGCTCGTCGCCATGCGGCCGGACGGCCGCGTCGTCGCCCTGGTCGGCGGTCGCGATCACCGAACGAGCCAGTTCAATCGCGCGACGCAGGGCGAACGTCAGCCGGGGTCGGTCTTCAAGCTCTTCGTCTACCTCGCGGCACTCGAGGAGGGGATGCACCCGAGCGACACGATCGAGGACGCGCCGATCGAGGTCGACGGCTGGAGTCCGCAGAACTACGCCGGCCGGTACCTGGGTCCGATCTCGCTCTCGCGTGCGTTCGCGCGATCGTCGAACGCCGCGGCCGTGCGCTTGCAAGAGCGCATCGGCCGGGACCGGGTCGTCGGGCTCGCGCGTCGCATGGGGATCTCTTCGGACCAGGCGAGTCATCCGAGCCTGGCGCTGGGAACCGTCGAGGCGACGCTCCTCGAGATGACCGCGGCTTTCGCGGCGGTTCGGGCCCATGCGGAGCGCATCGAGCCGTGGGTCGTCCGGACGATCGAGAGCGAGGGAGGTGCTTCGTTTCGACGGCCGCGACGCGTGCTGCGGGGGGCTTCGTGGTCGAAGGAGGAGAGCTACGAGCTTCTCTCTCGGGTGGTCCGGTCCGGCACCGGCCGCGCGGCGGCGCTCGAGGGCACGCCGGCCTACGGTAAGACGGGGACGACGCAGTCGTACCGCGACGCGTGGTTCGTCGGGTTCGCCGAGGATCTCGTCGTGGGTGTCTGGGTCGGGAACGACGACGGAACCCCGACGGGAGGAATGACGGGCGGCAAGCTTCCGGCGCAGATCTGGCACGACTTCGTGGAAGCGGCCCTGGGTAATCCGGCGGCGCTCGCGGCGGACGACGACGAGGCGACGACGTCGGAAGGAGAGGTTCTTCTCGTCGGAGTCCCGTCCGTCGAAGACACGGGAACGTTCCGGGTCGACGGAACGGTCCTGCGCCTCGAGGGAGTGGAGGGGCTCGGGGGCCGACACGCGACCCGGATGGAGCGCTATATCGGCGGTCGCGAGATCACCTGCCGCCCGACCGCCGCCGACCGACACCGGTGCGAAGTCGACGGCTGGGATCTGTCGAAGGTCGTCCTGTTCAATGGAGGAGGAAAGGCGGCGCCGGA
>JAUIFY010000225.1 GCA_030430245.1 bacterium
CTCCTTGATCGCGGGCCACACTCGGGCCTTCTCCGCGTCCGTGAGCACTTCGGCCCGGGCCGGGAACGTCTCCCCGCGCATCTGGATCTCGACGTCCGGGTTCGCCTCGAGGTTGTACCGCCAGGCCGGGTGACGCTCCTGGCCCATCGCGCTCGCAACGACGAGGAAGTCGCCGCCGTCCTGGTGGTAGGCGAGCTGGACGGACCGCGGCTTGCCGGACTTGCGGCCCTTCATCGTCACCATGAGCTGCGGAAGCGTCGGGGGACCGGTGGACGTGAAGCGGCCGTTGGTCGCGCGAAAGATCACGGGATCCACGTGGGACGCGAAATGCTTGACGACGAACGAACCAGCCTTCGTCGCGGAGAACCAGTTCACGAGCTTCGAGTACATGCGGACTCTCCTCCTACTCGTTGGCCGCCTCGGCGAGCAGTCGAGCGCGAAGCTCCGTCGGATCCCGAAGAGGATCTCGGCGCCACACGGCGACTTCGTCCGCCGTGTACCCGGGCGACGTATGCGTCGCCCCGAATCGGCCAACCACCCAGTTCATCAGGTTCGCGAGGCGTTGGTCGCCGACCGGCGCCTGCGCGACGCCCGGCGCACGAATCAAATACGCTCGGCCTTCCGGGGAGCGCAGAAAGCGATCGATGCCGACGAGGCTGGGGACCTCTTCGGGAGCGCCCGTACCGTCGGCGCGATGACAGCCGGAGCAGTGCAGGACGTAGTCGTGCTCCGCCGTTCCGTCCGCCGCCCCCACGGTCGCCGCGCCAACCCCGACGACCGACACGGCGACGACGACGAACCGCTCAGCGACTCCGCAGAGCCGCGACGATCTCGCTCTCTTCCGGAAACCGTCCCTCATCATCCTTGGAGAAGACGAGCACCCCATCGACGACGACGTCGAAGATGCCGTTGTCGCCCTTGATGAGCTCGGCCTCGAGCTCGAGCTCGTCCTCGATCCTGGCCGCCAGACTGGAGGCCCGGGGGAGATAGTTTCAACGACCGCAGTATTCGATGGAGATCTTCACGAGCTACTTCTCCGGCTGCCCCTCGACCGCGACGCCCAGGACGACCGCGACCGAGCAGTTGTAGACCTGCGACTCCGTACCATAGCACCAGTTGAGGTCGTTGTTGCGGTACCAGTGGTAGGCCGGGCGTTCGCCTTCGTTGCGGTTGCAGAAGCATCGGCCGCAGACGGTCTTTCCGCAGCAATCGTTGTACGAGATGATGTAGTCCTTGCCGTCGGCCGGGTTGCGGCAGGTCCCGACCCAGGTGACGGGGGCCATCTCGGTTCCCGGCGGACACGACGTCTTCGTGCCCCCGCAGCAGCTGCACAGCAGCCCGTCGATCGCGCAGTAGCGCCAGTACTCGCACGCCTGTGGGTCACCCTCCGGGCCTTCGATGTCCTCGGGCGGCGCCGAGGCGCGCGCCGGGTCGTTCGCGGCCCGCGCCACGGGCAGCACGGGAAGCGCGGCACCTCCGACGAGCCCGAGCCCGACCCGGGCGAGAAAGCTCCGTCGTCCGGAACGCCGCGCCAGACCTCGCGTCGCCTGTTCGAACCAGTGATCGAGCCGACTCATCGCTCCCCCTTCATACCGCACGGCGATCGCGTCGGTCGAGATACTCCTGAATCGATCCAACGCCCTCGCGGCGCGCGTCGAACAGGCTCTCCACGTGCTCACGCGTGTTGACGATCCCCTTGGCGCGAACGACGCCCTCGGCGTCGAGCAGAACCGCGTAGGGCAGCTTGGCCACCCGATACGTATGTCCCAGCTCCGCCGAGAGCACGTACGGAAATCGTTCGAGCCCGTGTTCCTCGACGAACGCCCGATGCTCCTCCGGCGGACCGTCGCTCGCGAGAACGAGATCGACTCCGCCCTCGGCTTCGACGACCCGCTCCACCGTCGCAAGCAGCGTCTTGCACACCGGACAGGTCGGCGACACGAAAAACACGAGCGTCGACGCCTCCGCCGCCCCGCCGATCGTCCGCGCGGCCCCGCCCAGATCGGTCACCGAGAGCGGCGGCGCCGGGTCTCCCACCGACGGGCCGTCGCCCGTGGCGAGCGCCCCGACGGGGGCGACGCGCTCGTGGAGCACGCCGACCTGACGCGCCAGTGCCACGACGATCGCCGCGAGAACAAGAAGGAGGATCCACGACAGGACGTTCGAGACGATCAAGGCTTCGGTCACGTCGCCCTCCGCAGGAGCCGCATCCGCGGCCACTGAGCCAGGAGCTGATTCGCCCCGACCCACAGCAGCGCCCCTCCGGAACACGCCGCGGCCCCGACGAACGCGTCGAATGCTCCGAGCGATCGAACACCTACCGGAGCGGCGACGACGAGCGTCCCTGCGATCAGAACGGAATTCCGTACGACCAACCACTCGCTGAGGGTCTGCCCCCGTCCGGCGGGGCCGAAGCACCCACAATCGACGTTTCGCCGACCGCGTACGAGGTTGATCCCGATCGCCGCCGTGTACGCGCAGAGAAGGAGCGCCGCCGCCCATCCCGCCCCCGACGCCACGCCCGGGACGACGAGCGCGACGGCGGTCAGCGCCTCGACGCCTCCGATCCCCACTCCCACCACCGCCTCCGCACCTTCCGGCACGAGCCGATAGCCCCGTAGGATGTCGGCGAACGCCGCGGGATCTCGCAGCTTGTGCATCGCCGCCGACACGAGCAGCGTCGCGAGAAGCGCACGCAGCGTGAGAGAGATCAGCGGGTCGACGTTCACGGCAACACCAACGTCGTGCCGGACAACCCGACCTCTTCGAGATCGCGCAGGTGGTCGCCCGTGCGGGCATCGAGAACGCCGACCGCTCCGAGATCGACGTTGCGCGCGAACAGGAGCGGCTTCGCGTCCTGCGTCACGGCGATCGAATGCACACCCGGCGCGGGGACGATCCACTCGAGGAGCTCGAACGTGAAGCCGTCCCGCTCCACGCCGATCTGTGGCCGCAGGAAGCCGAGGAGGACGTTCGGGGCCTCGATCACGTCGAAGCGCCGTCGCGCCTCGCGGTCGTACACCCAGATCTGGGGACCGGCGTCCTTGTGTGAGCCTGCCCCTCCCTGGTGGACGATCGAGTAGAGGCGCCCCGTGGATCCGTGAAGCGCGAGGTGTTGGAACCCGCCGACGCGCCACCCTTCGCTCCGCTCCGCGTCGGTGAAGAGCGACCATGGCTCCGACGCGACGGGCTTCGCGCCGGAGAAGTCGACCTCGTGCAACATCCCCTCGAACGACGCGAACGACCACGTCCGGCCGCTGCGAACCCCGGCGACGGTGACCGGGTCTTCCACCACGTCGAAGAACTTCTCGCTCGACGCCACACTCTTTTGCCGGCCCTCGTCGTCCAGCTCGACCAGCAGTGCCGTCCCATCGCCGCAGAGCATCCCGAAGCGGCGCGGGCCCACCGGGTACACCATCGAGCAACCGCCGGTCACGATCTCGCCCACGAACGTGCGCGTCTCGAGATCGACGATCGAGACGGACGAGCCGGGCGACTGGTTCAACGCCGCGAAGAAGCGCTCGCCATCGAGGACCGCACCGAGCGCGATCCCCATGCCCGTATCGGCCGCGGTCGGCGGAATCTCGATCTCCGCCTTCACGTCGAGCGTCGTCGCATCGTAGACCGCGAGCTGGTCGTGGCGCTCGCCGCGAAGCCCACGAGAGTAGTAGGTCTCGACGACGTACACCTCGCCGCGCCCCCGCGCCGGGTACGACGGTCGCGCGCCAACGCCGCTCGCTCCGTCGACGGCACCGAGCATCTCGCCCGTGTCGCCGTCGAAGAGGAGGGAATGCTGGAGCACCCGGTCGTGCACCCACACCCGGTGGTCCACCGAACCACCGGGCACCTTCGCGATCTGCCCCCACGGCTCGGCGGAGTCGGACGAGGCCGCCTGCGGGACGTCGCTCGCTCGCGCCCCCGGAGCGAAAACCTCCGCAACGCCGGCGATCCAACCGATTGCGATCGCGTACCGCCCCAATCGAAGCATGACCGTGCATACCGTCTCCGACCGGCGGGACAAAGCCACGTCGCCTCTGGGCTTCGGCATCACCGAAACCCCCGGAATTGCAGGCGTTCCGAGCGACGGCTAAATCGCCTCCATGACGCAGAACGCAAACCCCCATTCCCTCTTCGACACGCTCACCGAGCTCTCCGGTTCTACGGGCGGCCAGTACTATTCGCTGCCGCAGCTCGAGAAGGCCGGGGTCGGGAAGATCTCCCGCCTGCCGGTCTCGATCCGGATCGTGCTGGAGTCGGTTCTGCGCAATTTCGACGGAAGCCAGATCACCGAGGACGACGTGCGTACCCTCGCGAGCTGGCAGCCGAACGGGGATCGCACCGAAGAGATCCCGTTCGTCGTCGCACGCGTCCTCCTGCAGGACTTGACGGGCGTTCCGCTGCTCGTCGATCTGGCGGCGATGCGCTCGAAGGTCGCCGAGCTCGGCAAGGATCCCAAGGTGATCGAGCCGCTCGTTCCGGTCGACCTCGTCGTCGACCACTCCATCCAGGTCGACGTCGCCGGCGTCTCACACGCACTCACGCGCAACATGGAGATCGAGTTCCAGCGCAACCGCGAGCGCTACCAGTTCCTCAAGTGGGGCATGCAGGCGTTCGACACGTTCAAGGTGATTCCTCCGGGCATCGGGATCTGCCACCAGGTCAATCTCGAGTATCTGGCCCCGGGCATTCTCGAGAAGAGCGGTGTCCTCTACCCAGACACGCTCGTCGGCACCGACTCGCACACGACCATGATCAACGGACTCGGCATCGTGGGCTGGGGTGTCGGCGGCATCGAGGCCGAGGCCGGCATGCTCGGACAGCCCATCTACTTCCTGACCCCGGACGTGGTCGGCGTGCACCTGAAGGGAAGCCTTCCCGAAGGCGCGACGGCGACCGACATGGTGCTCCGCGTGACGGAGCTTCTTCGGCAGACGAAGGTGGTGGGCAAGTTCGTCGAGTACTTCGGCGAAGGAGCCCGCAATCTCTCGGTCCAGGACCGCGCCACGATCTCGAACATGTCGCCCGAGTACGGCGCCACGATGGGCTTCTTCCCCGTCGACGAGCAGACGCGCACCTACCTCGCCGCGACCGGACGTACGGACGAGCAGGTCGACCGCGTGCGAAGCTACTTCACCGCGCAGGGGATGTTCGGAGTCCCGTCGGCGGGCGACTGCGACTACAGCCAGGTCGTCGAGCTCGACCTCTCCACCATCACGCCATCGGTCGCGGGACCACGCCGACCGCAGGACCGGATCGAGGTCTCGAACCTCAAGAGCCGCTTCGACGAGCTTCTCGGTGCACCGCTCACCGACGGCGGCTGGGACAAGGGTGGCGAGGACCGCGGCAAAGCCTCACCGGTCCAGCTGAACGGCACCGCGGAAGCGCTGCACGACGGCGACGTCGTGATCGCCGCGATCACCTCGTGCACCAACACCTCGAACCCGAGCGTCATGCTCGCGGCGGGCCTCGTCGCGAAGAATGCCGTCGAAAAGGGCCTCACGGTCCGAAAGACCGTGAAGGCTTCGCTCGCGCCCGGATCACGCGTCGTCTCCGACTACCTCGAGAAGACGGGCCTGCAGCAACATCTCGACACTCTCGGCTTCGACCTCGTCGGATACGGCTGCACGACGTGCATCGGGAACTCGGGCCCGCTCGATCCGAAGATCGAGGAGGCGATCGACGCGAACGACGTGGTCGCCGCGAGCGTCTTGTCCGGCAACCGGAACTTCGAGGCGCGCGTACACCAGAAGGTGCGGGCGAACTTCCTCGCGAGCCCCCCTCTCGTGGTGGCGTACGCGCTGGCGGGCACGGTCGACATCGATCTCTCGAAGGATCCGATCGGCAAGGGCGCCGATGGGAACGACGTCTTCCTGAAGGACATCTGGCCATCGCAGAGCGAGATCCGCGATTGCCTCAACACCGCGACGGATCCGGCGACGTATCGTCGCCTCTACTCGAACTTCGCCGACCAGAATCCACTGTGGAACGACATCCCGTCGAGCGCGGGCGACGTCTACGCGTGGGACGAAGCCTCGACGTACATCCAGAACCCACCCTTCTTCGACGAGTTCGGCCCCGAGCCAGGGAAGGCGGCCGACGTCGTCGGCGCGCGAGCACTCGCCGTCTTCGGGGACTCGGTCACGACCGACCACATCAGCCCGGCGGGTGCGATCAAGCCGGACTCACCCGCCGGACGCTACCTGCAAGAGAACGGCGTCGGCGTGAAGGACTTCAACAGCTACGGCTCGCGCCGCGGCAACGACCGCGTCATGACCCGCGGAACGTTCGCGAACGTCCGAATCAAGAACCGGATGGTCCCTGGCGTCGAGGGCGGCGTCACGGTCCACCAGCCCGACGGCACGCAAATGGACATCTATGATGCCGCGATGAAGTACAAGGAGGAAGGCGTCCCGCTCGTCGTCCTCGCCGGCCAGGAGTACGGGACGGGGAGCTCGCGCGACTGGGCGGCCAAGGGCACGCAGATCCTCGGCGCCAGAGCCGTGATCGCCGAGAGCTTCGAGCGCATCCACCGCTCGAACCTCGTCTTCATGGGCGTGCTGCCATGCCAATTCGCCGACGGGACGAGTCCCGAAACGCTGGGACTCGACGGCACCGAGACATACGACCTGACGGGCCTCGACGGCGGCATCACACCCCGGATGCAGCTCCAGCTCGGCGTCACCCGAAAGGATGGGTCGAAGGAGCAGGTGCCGGTGACGCTGCGGATCGATACCCCGATCGAGGTCGACTACTACCTGAACGGCGGAATCCTGCCGTACGTGCTCCGCCAGCTTCTGGATTGAGCCGCTGCCGGTCTGCCGGGAGGCGCGCTCCGCCGACTGCTGGCCCGAGGAGCGCTCCCCTTGGGATCACCGCGTTCCAGACGCGTGCGTCGGCCCGGCGAGAAGCGGGCGCGACGTTGCCGCCCGGCGCGGTGTCCGCGAAACTCTCCCGGATGCGCTCCCGACCTCTTCGCTTCCTCGTCCAGGGCTGGCTCGTCGCCCGGGTCTACGCGGGATACAAATGGGTCCAGCTCCTCGACCGGCTCGGACGCGACACGACAGCGGCCTTCGACCGTCAACACGAGCGCAGCGCGCACGCGATCTACGAGATGGCGGTGCGCCTCGAAGGCCTCCCGATCAAGGTCTGTCAGTTTCTCGGGTCCCGCGCCGACGTGCTGCCCCGCGCCTATGTCGACGTCCTCTCTCGCCTCCAGGACCGCGTTCCCCCGCGGTCGATGGACGAGATCGAACCGCACGTCGCGAGAGAGCTCGGATGCGCCGATCTCGGCGACGTGTTCTCGGAGTTCGAAGCGACCCCGATCGCCTCGGCGTCACTCGCCCAGGTCCATCGCGCTCGATTGAGAGACGGACGCGAGGTCGCCGTGAAGGTGCAGTACCCGGAGATCGAGCACGTCGTCCGGTCGGACCTGGAGAACTTCAAATTCTTCGTGAAGGTTCTGTCGAAGCTCGAGCGCAACTTCGACTTCACGGTCGTCATTCGCGAGGTCGAGAAATACGTTCCTCTGGAACTCGACTTCGAGAACGAGGCTCGCAACGCGACCCGGATGAAAGACTGCCTCGCCAAGCGCGACGACGTCGTCGTGCCCGCGATCATCGGAGAGCACGGCACGAAGCGCGTGCTCGTGATGGAGTTCATGCCGGGCGCACGCGTCACGGATCTCGAGGGGCTCCACGCGGCCGGGATCGAGCCGGACGACATGGCCAAGCGCCTGATCGACGTCTTCAGCGAGATGCTACTCGTCCACGGATTCTTCCACGCCGATCCGCACCCTGGAAACATGCTCGTGCGGCCGGATGGGACCCTCGTACTCCTGGACTTCGGGTTGGCGAAGGAGTTCGCGCCCGGCTTCCGCGAGGGGATCATCGCCCTGATCATGGCGGTCATGAGTGGGGACGAGGTGATGGTCGGCAAGGCGTTCCGGGCGCTCGGATTCCGCACCCGAGAGGACCGCGACGACACGCTGGCGCTCCTCGGCGAGGCGTTCCTCGGCTGGGCGCTCAAGAACCAGAAGTCCTACGCCGAAGCCGACATGCTCGAGAAGTTCAACGAGACGCTTCCCGCCGCGCTCAAGGAGAACCCGCTCGTCGAGGTGCCAGGCGACATCCTGCTCGTCGAGCGCGTCTCGAGCCTCCTCTCCGGCATCGGGAAGCAGCTCGGCTCACACGTGGACATCGGCGCCGCCCTCCTGCCGTACATGACCGGCAACCCGAACGTGGGCTCGAGCCGAACGACCGACGAGCCTCAGTAGCCGGGGGGCGGCTCATAACCGCCGACGTGCTCCGCGAGGCGGCGCGCGAAGTCGAGGGTCGTCCGGTCGGCGAGAGGCGGCCCCAGGATCTGGATTCCCACGGGCAGCCCCTCATCCGATGTGCCCACCGGGACCGCGGTCGACGGCAGACCCGCGAGCGTGGCCAAGCTCGACCATATCGGGAGGTCGACGTACGGACGGTCGCGACCGTTCACGACGATCCGCCTCGTTCGCAGGTCGTGGTCGTGAGGGAAGGCGGTGACCGGCGCCACCGGGCAGAGCAGGACGTCATACTCCGAGAAGAAGGCGTCCCACGCCACGATGAGCCGACGGGCCTCCGCGATCGCCTCGGGCGGAACCGCGTTTCCCGTGAGCCGCCCGGCGAGGATCCTGAAGTACGTGCGGAAGTAGCTCGCGAGCTCGAAGGCGGGGCGAGCCCTCGTGTCGACCTCGAGTCCGGCGTCCCGCAAGGCCGCGACCGCGTCGTCCAGCACCGCGCGGACCCCGTCGTCCATCTCCAACGCCGGATCATCGAACCAGACGGCCACCCGGTAGGCTTCGAGACGGCCACGCCGCGCCGGGGGCAGCTCGACGGGGCCGGTCTCACCGCCCTCGGCCGTGAGCACGTCGAGCAGCAACTCCAGGTCGTCGACGCTTCGCGCGATCGGACCTGCGACCGCGATGTCGGCCGGCGGCACGCCGGGAACCCGCACCGACGGGGGTACGGGAGGGATGTGACCCGCGAGGGGGACGATCCCATGGGTCGGCTTGTGGCCGTAGACCCCCACGAAGCCCGACGGAATCCGGATGGACCCGGCGATGTCGCTCCCCAGCTCGAAGGCGGCGAAGCCCGTCGCGACCGCCACGGCCGCGCCGCCGGACGACCCTCCTGGAGTGCGAGCCGTATCCCAGGGGTTGCTGGTGGTACCGTAGATGTCGTTGAACGTCTGCCAGTCGCTGAGCAGGGATGGCACGTTGGTCTTTCCGAACACGATTGCGCCTTCGTCGATCAGGCGCTGTACGGCGACCGCGTTCTCCTCCGGCATCAGGTCGGGAAACTCGCCGGCCGTGGTCGGCATCCCGACGACACGAAAGGAGTCCTTGATGGTGATCGGGAGGCCATGCAGCCGCCCCCAGGAGCGTCCGTCGCGCAGAGCTTCGTCCGCGCCGTCGGCGCGACGACGAGCCGCTTCGACGTCCATCGCAACTACCGCTCCCAGCTCGCCGTCGAAGCGATCGATCCGTTCCAGGTAGTGCTCGAGGAGTTGCCGCGAGGTGATCTCCCCGGTTCGGATCCTCTTCGCGAGCGCGGTCGCCGACTCGAACGTGGGAACGGGCCCCAGCGAATCCGCATCGCTGCACCCGGAGAGCAGGAGCCCTGCGAGCAGAAGCGTGATGCCCGTGTGCGCTTTCGCCATCCGGCAGTCGTACCACTCCGCCGTGGTCACGATCCACGCGCCCGGGCCCGTGCCGTTCTCGCCGGGCTACGGGCCCACCACAGGAGGGGGGAGTGCTCCCACACTCCCCCCTCCGTTCTTCGCCCCTAGCGACAGAACAGCTTGGAGCCCTCGGAGTTCGAGCGACACGTCGCCCCCTCGGTCGCCGCACCGAAGCTCGCCCGCGCACAGTCACTCGTCGCCGCGGCGACGGCATCGAACGTGAGCTCGAACGAGAGCGGTAGATCGTCCGCGGACGCGTCGAACGATCCCTTCTTCGCGATCACCTTCGCGGCGAGACGATCGCCCGAGTTGCGCAACACCACTTTCGTGATGCCGTTGCGCCCCGCGGCGCTCTCGTAGGTCGTGCGCTTGCCGCGCGTCACCCAGCCCTCGCGGGCCGTCGGATCGAACTCACCGGCCGGCACGACACCGTCCACGAGAATGCGGCCCGAGGCCGACCGAACGAGGATCCGGAGCCCGTTCACCCCCGGATCGGACGGCGCTCGTCCGGGGAGAAGCGGCAGCTCTCCGGAGAGCGTCATCACGTGGCGGCCACCGGGCCGGTGCAGGCCCCGAATCGAGATCCTCGCCTTCTCGAACGTCCCCGGCTCCACGCAGCCCGGAGCGGGTAGTGGCGGCGTGCCGCGGAGCGCGCCGAGGGCCATCTCGGTTCCGAGCCTGTCCTGAACGAGGCGGCGGTCGGCCGCGCCGACGACGCCGTCGCCCGAGAGATCGGCGGAGCGGCACCACCGCGCGAGCGCGGCGGCCGCCGGAGTCGGCAGGTACGGGTCGTCCACCCCCTCGGTGCCGCACAACGACGGGACCTTCTCCGACAAGTCCGCGCCCATGCAGCTCTCGACGTGCGCGAGGTCGTCATCCGACACCTTGCCGTCGTTGGTCAGGTCCGCGTCGCAGCGATCGCCGTAGCCGTCGCGATCCTGGTCGGCCTGTGTCGCGTTCGCGTCGTCGGGACAGTTGTCGACCAGATCGTCTACGCCGTCGCGGTCCCGATCCGGCAGGGACGTGCCAGGCTCGACACCCATGGTGTGCGCGGTGTCCACGAGGAGCCGCTCGGCGCGAGTCTCGGGATCCACGATCGACTGGATGCGCAGGAACGGTCCCGCGGACGGACTCCCGAGCTCGAGCTCGGACGCGTCGAACTCGCCGATCACCCGCTCGCGCCGCTCGTTCCCGGACGGGAAGCGTCGCCACAGCTCGAGCCGAACCCGATCGCCGGCGGCCGCGGCTGCGCTCGCCAGGTTCTGGATCGGGCCGAGGCCGTCGGGGTTCGACGCCTGCCCGTGCAGGTTCGCACCCGCCAGTACCGCGATGGTCGCGACACTCTGCGAGGCGGTCAGCCCCTCGGCTGGGGCGGCGAACAGGGTCTGGTTCACGATCTCCACCCGCTCGAAGATCAGCTCGGACGTGGGATCGGGGTTGATCAGGCTGTCCAGCTTGAGGAAGACCTCGTCACAGCCGCCGAACATGCAGATGTCCCACCAGGTGGTCATCGGACAGTCGACGAACTCCGTGCACCCGAGGCCCATCGGGTCGTCCTTGCCGTCGAGG
>JAUIFY010000226.1 GCA_030430245.1 bacterium
GCGGCGAGCCGGACGTCGATGGGTGGCAGGGTGGTGCCGAGCGCCCTCGCGAGCACGGTGAGCTGCACGTCGATCGTTCGATTGGTGGTATTGCGCACCGTGAACTCCGACCACAGGCTGTCGCCGCCTCTCACCACCGGAGGGAGGCCGGAGAAGATCATCAGGTCCTGTGTCGTGCGGATCGTCGTGCGGCCCGTGCCGAAGCGGCCCGGGCCTCCGGTGGCGACGGCGACGATGCGGAAGGACGTCAGCGAGTCGTTGAGTGGGATCTCGAGGGCGGCGTTCCCCTCGTCGTCGAGTGCGACGCGGCCCTGCCACAGGAGCAGGGTGTCGAACAGCTCGCGGGTGGGCTTGCGACCGCCGCCGCCGCCCGCGGGGAGCGCCTTCCGGCCGAAGTGCCGCTTGCCGACCACCTGCATCTGCGCGGTCGAGGTCGTCACGCTTTCGGGACGCTCGCCCATCATGGCGCGGAGCAGATGCCACGAGCGGTTGGGGACGAGCTCGAGAAGCCCCGCGTCGACCGCGGCCACCGCGATCTCGCTGCCGCTCGGGGGCGGAGCGCCCGTCTCGTCCCGCACCTGGATCCGGACCTGGGCGTTCTCGCGGACGCGGTACACCTCGCGGTCGGACGCGACGGCGACGTCGAGCTCGTGCGCGCGCCAGCCGACGTCGATCTCGGCAAGGCCGAGGCGAAACGCCGGCTTGCCGAGGTCCACGAGCGCGGTCGGTCGCGGCTCGCTCACGCGACCGCGCACGGCGAGCACGCTCACGAACGCGTTGGGGGCGAGGCTGCCGGTCACGGGCACCTCGACGATCGGATCCCGACCCTCGAGCGGGGTCACCCAGGCGTCGATGACGCCCTCCCGCTCGACGGTCACGAGGGCCGAGGCGCGCGGGAAGGGCATCCGAACCTGCAGCCGGGCGGTCTCTCCCGGCTCGTAGTGGTGCTTCTCGGGCAGGAGCTCCATCCGGTCGGAGTCGGACGGCCGGAACCACAGGTCCTCGTCGCCGGCGATCCAGACCGACTGGTGCGCGGTCGAGACGCGGCCCTCGCCGTCCTCGGTGCGCGCTTCGAGAACCAGCTCGCCGTCGCCCGGGGGGCGGCGTCGGCACACCAGGCGACCCCGCTCGTCGGTCTCTCCGGAGCAGAGGGTGTGGGCAAAGGCCGTCTCTTCCACGGACTCGTACGAGTAGAAGCCTCCGACGACACGCTTGCGTGTCGTGGAGTAGCGTCGGGTGAACGCGCGAACCTCGACCTTCGCTCCCGCGACGGGCGCGCCGGCGGGGTCGATGACGGCGGTGTCGATCACGAGGCGGCCCGTGGAGCCGACCCAGTCCTCGACCTTCAGTCCCACCGCGCGCGCCGCGGGCCACAGGGTGATGCTCGCGGCCGTGGTTTGGGTCTCGCCGTTCGGGTCGCGGTACTCGACTTCCGCCTCGAGCTCGCGAGGCTCCTGCAGCGGCGGCAGGTCGGTGATCCAGGCGCGTGCCGTGCCTTCGGCATCGAGCTCGACCTCCTTGCGCTCGTGGATCTCGGGCGTCTCTGGTGCGGACCGCTCGTAGGTCGGATGGCGCTCGATCCCGGGTGTCACCGGTCCGTTGCCGAACACCAGGTCCTCGAAGGCAGCCGGAGCTTGGATCACTCCGGGCTGGAGCTGGGAGCGCAGAAGGACGGTCGTGTCGCCCGCCCCGCCGCCGGCGAGATACCGCAGGGCGATGTCGACCGGGACCACGGGCACGCCGACCTGGGCTTCGGTCGGCAGCTTCAGGACGGCGTGCATCAGCGGAACGCGGAACTCCTCCACCCGAAAGCTCCCGGAGAGTCCGCGAAGCTCCGGCGGGCGCGGGCGATAGACGTTCACGTCCCCGCCGTTCTCGTCGTCTTCGTCGTCGGGGCGCGCGCTCTCGTCCTCGGGCGCCTGCTCGAGGTAGACCTCGTACTCGCCGAGCTTCGCCGACGTCGGAATCGCCCACGTCGTGAGGGCGGAGCCGTCGTCCGCCCACGTGATGGGGAGCTCGACCTTGGCGTCGCTCCCGACGTGCCGGATCGACGCGATCGTGGGCAGGTCGGCCGGGTCGGCGAGCGCGAAGCCGGCGCCGGTCTCGAGCCGCAGGACGTGCTTCATGTGGACGGTGTCGCCGGCACGCAGCAGCGTACGACCGAAGATCGTGTGGATGCCGGCGGGCCGGCCCCAGCCGAAGGAGTAGATCCCGAATCGCCACGGCTCGAGACCGTCGGACCACGTCGAGAACACGAAGCTCAGGTCGTCGTCCTTGCGAGCCGTGACGAAGACTCCGGCGTCGATGCCGTCGAGTGCGTGGTTCGATCCGCGCCAGCCGCGCCAGGGATCGTTCCCTCCCTCGTTCTTCGGACTGCAGCTCGCGATTGCATCGGGCGCGGGGAGGGAGTCGAGGCGGGTGATGCCGCTTGCATCGGTCGTTCCGGTGGCGAGCACCGCGCCGGTGCAATCGTAGGCCCGGACCTCGGCCCCGGCCGCGGGTTCCCCGCCGTCGAGCGTCGTGACCCAGACGAGCGAGCTCTCGACCCCGTGTTTCAGGTGGACCGCGAGATTCGTCACGAGCGCGGCCGCCGAGACGTACATCGGCTCGGGCTTGCCGAGGAGCGCCCGGCCCAGGGGCTCGCTCGCGACCTCCACGAGGTAGAGCCCCGGCTCGGAGAGGGGGATGCCGAGGACCTCGGCTTCGCCCGGCTTCGCCGGAATGGGAATGGCGAGGTCGCGCGTCGCGATCTTCGCGTCGCCGAAGATCGAGCGGTCTCGCTTGGCGGCGCGAAGGCGGCGCAGCCAGGGCACGATCTCGGCCGGATCGTCCGCCCCGACGCGGACGGTCCGGCCATCGAGAGACGTGGTCGTCTGTAGGATCTTTCCGTGGAGCTCGGGGCCGAGGCTTCGCACCGTGATCGGGAGGGCCGGGTCGGCGGTGGATTCCAGGATGCCGAAGCGAGCCGCGAACTTCGCGAGCGGCGGCAGCGGCCCGGTTCGGACCTCGAGGGGGAACTGCGCCGCGTTCTCGAGCGCGCGCCCGTTCTCGTCCCGGAGCTCGGCCGGGAGCGACAGGGTGAGGGTCGATTCGGGCGGAAGGCTCTGCTCGAACCGGATGCCGCCCACGTTGGTGTCGTTCTTCATCCACGGCGAGGGCGTCGCTCGGAACTCCGAGCTCGGGTCGGTGAGGGTCGCCGCGCGCGCCGTCTGCCAGGGAACTGGCTCCGAGAAGCGCAGCCGGAGCGGCGCGAGAGGCACGCAGGGGCCCTGGGCCTTCTCCCGCTGGCACGCGAACGTGGCGTGAAACGCCTTGCGAACGACGAAAGCGATCCTCTGGGGCTCGTGTCGTGCGACTCCCGTGGTCGTCTCGATTCCGGTGCCCCAGACGAGCTCGATCTTCGCTTCGGCCGGGAAGGTCTGGCGCGCCTGCAGGATCACGATCGGGCCCGTTCTGGAGCGCTCGGGGAGCGTCTCGAGGATCGCGGCTCGGTCGTCGCCGGAGAGGATCCGGACACCGACCTTCTCTCCGATCCCCTCGACCGAGAAATGGGCGTGGGCCTCGACCGATTCCGGCGCCGCTTCCGCGTCGAGTCGAAGGAGGAAGGCGGCGTCCTCGGCGACCTTCGAGCCACGATAGGGGTCGCTCGAGACGATCTGGGGTCCGCCGGTCGAGAACGTGAACTCCTCGCCGCCCGCGACGGAGTCGCCGTTCAGGGTTCTCAGCCCGTTCCGCAGGGTGAATCGGCATTCGATGCCGCCCGGGAGCGCGTCTTCGAAATCGAACGCCCACGTCCGGCTGTCGACCCACCGGGGAGTCCCTTGCGCCGGGCAGTCGATGTCGAAGGGCTTCTCGAGGACGCGCGGATCGCCCAGGGGGACCATCGGCTCACGGAACCGGGCCGTCGCCTGCCGTACGTTCTTCACGATCCCGGTCGGCGAGAACGTCGGAGGTCCGATCGTGCGCTCGGCGTGGGCCGGCGCGCCGAAAACGAGGGGCAGTACGAAGCCGAGGAAAGTGAGAAGCGGTCGCGAACGAGACACGTCTTCGTGAATCTACTCTACGTAGCCGAGCGCGCGAAGCTTCTCTCGTCGTTTTGGGTCGATTTCTTCGCTCTGCGCGGCCGGCGGCGCGGCGTCGCCGAGCGGGAGGCTCGCGTTGCGGCGATACTCGAGCGCGGCGTCGTGCAGCGCGCGGGTTTCCTCGTCGTGGTCGGGTTCCAGGGGCGACCGCTCGGCGGGGTCCGTCGCGACGTCGAAGCAACGCGCGCCGTCTCCGTCCCAGGCGAGGATGCACTTGTGCGTGGCGTTGCGCGCGGCGATCTGACCTCGTTCTCGGTTCTGGAGGCTCGGGGGTGCCTCGGCGAACACGATTCTCGCAGCGGGTGCGTGGCTCGGGTCGAGCAAGGGCACGAGGCTCGCGCCATCCCGGATCGTGGACGCTCGGGCGCCGGTGAGCTCCAGGATCGTGGGTGTGACGTCGACCAGGGAGACCGGCTCCGCGATCCGTCGGTCGGCGGGAACGTGGCCCGGCCAACGAAGGAGTAGGGGGACGTGCATGACCTCGTCGAAGACTTGCCCGTGGAGCAATCCACCGTGCTCGCCGAACTCCTCGCCGTGGTCCGCGGTGACGACGAGCAGCAGGTTCTCCGCGCCGAGGATCTCGTCGAGTCCGGAGACCAGACGGCGCAGCTCGTCGTCGAGATAGCGGATCTCCTGCTCGTAGCGGCGGCCGTTTCGGTTTCGGTGCGTGTCCGACGTGAACATGGAGGCGTACGGCTCTTTCGGCTCGTAGGGCGCGTGGACCTCGTAGGTGTGGACGAAGAGGAAGAACGGCACGTCGCGGTGGTCCCGCGCCCAGCGCAGCGCGTCGTCGAAGGTCTCGCGCGATGCGCCGGCGCCCGCCTTGATGTCGCGATTCTCGGAGTAGAGGCCGAAACCGCGCCAGAACCCCTGGCGTCCGTTCAGAAGCGCGTTCTCGGTGAACGCCGCCGTCTCGTAGCCGTTCGCGCGGAGGCGCTCGGCGAGGGTCGCCTCGTTGCGTGCGAGCGCGCGATTTCTCCGCACGAGGTGGGATCGCGGCCAGAGGCCCGTCAGCATGCTCATGTGCGAGCCGAGCGTGTTGGAGAAGGTGGTGAACGCGCGCTCGAAGAGGGTGCCCTGCGTGGCCAGGGTGTCGAAGAAGGGGCTCGTCTCGAGATCGTTTCCCAGTGCGGACAGGCTTCGGGCGCGCAGGGTGTCGAGAGAGACCAGGACGACGAAGGGGCGGCTGCCGCGCGCGGGTGCGGTGGAGACGATCTTCGGGTCTCCCCAGAGAGGGAGCTGTGGACGCCTGTCCCCGAGCTTCGTCGGCAGCGTCTCCAGTCGGAGCGCGATGCGCTTCCCGCGAAACGGCTCGAGCGAGACGTCGTGGTCTCGCCAGCCCCGGTCTTCCGGCCGCCTCGCCGGATCGAGTGTCGTTCGAAAGACCTCGACGGGCTCGGCACGGGGCGCGTGTACCGTCACGACGAAGTCCGTCGGGGCGGAGTCGACGGGCCACGCGATCGGCTCGACGGCCGTCGAGAACCGAAGGCGGTGGTGGGGAGACGCCCGGAAGGGCTCGCTCTGCAGTCCGAGCTGCCGGAGTGGGCGCGCGGGATAGGCCAGCACCTTGCGGGCGGCGTAGGCCGGCATGGGGACGGCGGCCTTCGCCTTCGCGTCCAGGACCCGGGTGGGAAGCGGAGGGAGTGGGCCGCCGACGTGGTCGAGGACCGTTGCTTCGTCGGCCCATCGGAGTCGCGGGAAGCGCGGCGCGAGGATCGCCCAGCGGAACCCCTTGCGGGCGGCCAGCGAGACGTCGCACGGCCCCGTCGGGCCCAGGTCGGGGTCGCAGGCCGTCGTCGGCCGATGGGCGGGTGCGCGGAAGGGAACGGGTCGGGCCACGGTGCCGATGACGAATGGCTCCTGCGGTGTCGGGAGGGCCCTTCGGGGCGTCCTTTCGGTCGCCGTGACGAGGTTCTGGAGCACGCGAGCGGCGGGCTCGGGCGCGCCGGTCGTGTCCCCCGGAGCGGGGCGAGCGTCGGGCGGTGCCGGGGGCCCGAGGAGGCTCGTGCCCACGACGACGGCCGCGACGACCGTCGATCTCGCGCCGCGGCCGCGGCGAATCACTCGACGTACCCGAGCATACGGAGCTTTTCCCTCCGTTCCGGGTCGATCTCGTCCTCGGCTTCGAGCACCTCCTCGGGGGCTTCTCCCGCGACGTGCCGGTTGGCGTGGTCGCGGTAGTCCATGGCATGCCGGTGGAGCTCGGTGATCGCGGGATCCGATGCCGGATCGATCGCGTTCTTCTCGTCGGGATCGGCCTGGAGGTCGTAGCAGGCGGACCAGCTCTGGTCGTCGGCGTCGCTGCCCTCGCGCACCATGCACTTGGCGTCGCCGGCGCGCGCCACGAAGCGGCTCTTGTAGTCGTTGAGAGAGGAGCGTGCGGTCTGCGCGAAGACGACGTCGCGGGCGATCTCGGCGCCCTCGAGAAGGGGGAGAAGGCTCACGCCATCCGAGGGCAGCGGCTCGCCGCCCACGAGCTCGACGATGGTCGGGACCAGGTCCACGAGAGAGACCGGGGTATCGATCTTCAATCCGGCGGGCACGTGGCCCGGCCACCGGAGGAACATCGGGATCTGCATGACCTCGTCGAAGAGCTGCAGGTGCAGGACGGCGCCGTGCTCCATGAACTCCTCTCCGTGGTCTGCGGTGACGACGAGGAGGAGCTCGTCTTCGGGGGCGAGACCCTCGAGCTCGTCCACGAAGTCGGCGAGGAGACGGTCGAGGTGCAGGATCTCCCGTTCGTACAGGTCGAGCTGGCTCGCAGCCTTCGGACGGGCCTCCGTCGCGCTCTCACCGAGGGCCTCGGCCGTCTCGTCGGGCGGGAGGTAGGGGGCGTGAACCTCGTACGTGTGGACGAACAGGAAGAGCGGATGGTCGGGCTGGGCCTTTGCCCAATCCAGAGCGCGGCGAAAGGTCCCCGCCGCGTCGCCGGCCCCGTCCTCGACGGAGGTGTTCTCGTAGTAGCGGGCAAAGCCCCGCTGGAACCCCGCGCTGGCTCGAAGGAGAGCGTTCTCCGTGAAGGCGGCGGTCTCGTAACCCGCCTTGCGCATGCGCATCGCGAGCGTCGGGATCGCGCCGTCGAGGTTGAGGTTCGAGGCTCGCACGCGGTGATTGGCGGGATACAGCCCGGTCATCATGCTCATGTGGGAGCCGAGCGTGTTCGAGAACGTCGTGAACGCCTTCTCGAAGAGGGTGCCTTCCTCCAGCATCTTCTCGAACAGGGGAGTGGTGGGCCGGTCGTGGCCGTAGGCGCTCATGCTCTTGGCGCGCAACGTGTCGAGCGAGACGAGCACCACGTGGCGTGGCCGTCGTCGTTCCTTCTCGGGGCGAAGGATCGTCGGATCGCCCCAGACCGGGAGGGCGGGGCTCTGGTCCTTCTCGTCCGGGTGCGCGGTCTCGAAGAGGAGATGGAAGGCTTGGTCGCCGAGGTCCGGGAGCTCGATCTCGGCGCGGATCCAGGCTCGGTCCTCGGGGTTCGATGGATCGACGACGCGCTCGAAGAGCCTCTCCCGCTCGTCCGCGCCGACGCGGACGAGGCTGATGCTGAAGAGGACCGGTGTCGTCTCCGGGAGCCAGCTCGCCTCTTCGAGGCCGATCCACGTCCGAAGTCGGCCGCCGCCATGGAGCGCGATCTCCGGCGTCACGACGGTGCGCTCCGTCAGGGCGGGGATCAACCGCGAGAAGAAGCGGTGCTTCTGGCCGGCGGGGAGCCGAACCGTACGGCCGGCCCGTCGCGCCTTTTCGGGATCCGCCGGGACGAGCGCGCGGAACGAGTCGGTCTCGAGCCCGGGTCGATCGCCCGTCCGGCCCGCGTGCCCGTCCGGCTCCTTCGGCTCGGGGAGGTTCGCCTCGACGACGGCCCACTCGGGTCCCTCCACCTCGATGGGCTGCTCGAGCGAGCACTCGACCATGGATTCGTCGTCTTCGGCCGTGATGCAGCTCGGCTCGAAGAGGAACTCGCGCGCCCCGGAGAACGTGGGTCGGATGACGTCGTCGATAGTGACGTGGCCGCGCGCGACGATCGCATCGCCGCCCCCGGTGAAGAACGCGGCGCCGACGAGTCGGATGGCCGGGACGAGGTTCGCGGCCGGCGCGGGCGTGGGCGCCGGCGCGGCCGTGGGCGCCGACGTCGGAGACTCCGACGCGTCGCACGCGACGAGGCCCACGAGAGCCAGTGCGGCCAAAGCGGCTCGGACGTGGCTCGATGCGGTGTCGGCGGGGATCATGGCAGAGGAGGTCGAGGAGCAACTCCTCGCGCCGGAGAGAGGAATCGACCAATTTGATACAGTAGCGGCGGCTTCGGCGGCGTTGCAACCGCGCGGGTGCGCGGTCGATGTCCTCGGGGGGAGGGTGGGGCGGTTTGAATCTCCGGCGAAAGCTCACGTGGGTCTCGGTTCTGTACTTCGCGGAGGGATTCCCGTTCGGTCTCGCGATCGATAACTTCCCCGTGTACTTCCGCGTGCACGGCGTCTCGCTCACCGACATCGGCTTGATGAGCCTTCTCGGCGCTCCGTGGACTCTGAAGGTCTTCTGGGCGCCGCTCGTCGATCGCTACGGACGACGTCGGGATTGGATCCGTGGCTCGCTGCTGGTCATGGCGGCGCTGCTCGCGATCCTTCCCTTGCTCGACCCCGCCGCGCCGCGGTTCTGGACGTGGGCCCTGCTGCTCGCCTTCACCGCTGCCTCGGCGACGCAGGACATCGCCATCGACGCGTACACGATCGGTCTGCTCGCACCGGGCGAGGAGGGCGTGGCCAACGGCATTCGCGTGTCGGCGTACCGTGCGGCCCTCGTCGTCGGAGGGGGTGGACTCGTGGTGCTCGCGGGGACCGCGGGCTGGCCCGCGGTCTTTTGGATGGCGTCGACGCTTCTCTTCGCGTTGGCGATCGCGACGGGACGCACCCCCGACGTCCCCGTCGGCGACGCCGCGCAGCGGCGGCGTTGGCTCGCGCCGTTGCGAGACTGGGTCGCGCGACCGGGAGCGATCGCCGTCCTGGTCTTCGTCCTGATCTACAAGCTGGGTGATGCGGCGATGGCGCCGATGGTCAAGCCGTTCTGGCTCGACCGGGGCCTCTCGGTCGAGGAGATCGGCATCGTGTCGACGTCGGTCGGCGTGGTCGCGAGTCTGGCGGGCGCCCTCCTGGGAGGCGTCTACACCACGCGCGCCGGGATCCTTCGCGCGCTGTGGGTGCTCGGTCTCGCACAGGCGGCGTCGAATCTGGGATACGCCGGCGTCGCGGCGGCGGACGGAGGACGGTACGCGATCTACGCTGCGTCGGTCCTCGAGAGCTTCACGGGCGGCCTCGGTACCGCCGCGTTTCTCTCCTTCTTGATGCACGTCTGCGACAAGAATCAGGCCGCGACCGAGTACGCGCTCTTGTCGGCGCTGTTCGGCTTCACCCGGTCGCTCGCGGGTGCCGCGAGCGGGTTCGCCGCCGCACGCCTGGGGTACGCGGACTTCTTTCTCGCGACGTTCGTGCTCGCGTTGCCGGCCTACGCCCTGCTGCCTTCGGTGCGCAGATGGATCCACGACGACCGGACCTGAGCGACCCGGGCGATCGTGCGGTCGTCGCCGGGGAGGGCGCGGGTGAGGTCCGAGACCAGCTCCACGATCTCGCGCGCGTGGGCTGGATCGATTCGCTGCTCCTGGATCGAGCGCTCGAGTCGGTCGAGCGTGCGCCAGAGAAGGGCGCCGAGCTTGTCGTCGTGGCGGTCGGCCCGCATGTCGCGTTCGCTTCTTCGCTTCGCCATCGCGGGGGATCCTAGCCGCCCCGTGTGACGGGCGGGTGAAGCCGGCGCGATCCGTCCATGACGATTGCTCGATCCGCAGGCCCGCCCGGGGTAGGCTCGTGACTCATGCGGCGAATCGCACGTCTCGTCTCGGTGCTCTTCTTCGCGCTGGGCGGCGCGGCCTGCACCCACATCGCGCTTCCCGGTGGGCTCATCGTGAACTTTCCCGGGATGAGCGGCGACACCCTCTCGGAAGGCGAGATGGCGCGGCTCCGCGTGCCGGAAGGCTTCTCCGTCGGCTCGTTCGCGAGCGGCATTCCCAATGCCCGGATGCTCCGGTTCACCGCCGCGGGCGATCTCCTCGTGAGCTCTCCCCGGGAGGGCCGGGTTCTGCTGTTGGAGCGCGACGCCGACGGGGACGGCCGCGCCGACGGAACGCGGGTTCTGCTCGAAGAGCTGGACCTTCCGCATGGCCTGGCCGTGCACGATGGGTGGCTGTACGTGGCGGAGACCGGCGCGGTTCGCCGGGTGCGCTTCGACGCGGATGCGCGCACGGTGACCGGTCCGGTCGAGCCGGTCGTCGAGGGACTCCCTCCCGGCGGGCGCCACTGGACGCGCACGATCGCGATCGGCCCGGACGAGAGGCTCTACGTCTCGGTCGGTTCGAGCTGCAACGTGTGCATCGAGGACGATCCGCGCCGCGCCGCGATCACGCGCTACGATCTCGATGGGTCGAACGAGCAGGTCTACGCGACCGGACTCCGCAACTCCGTCGGGTTCGCGTGGCGGGCCGGCGACGGTCTCTGGGCCACGGACAACAACCGAGATCTGCTCGGAGACGACTTCCCGCCGGGAGAGCTGAACGAGATCGCCGAGGGGCGCTTCTACGGCTGGCCCTTCGCCAACGGCGACCGTGTGCCCGATCCCGATTTCGTCGAGGGGTACGATGCGCAGATCGCCGCGTCCATCCCGCCCGCACACGACTTCGCCGCGCACACGGCGCCGCTCGGCATCACGTTCTACGAAGGAGACGCGTTCCCCGAGCGATACCGCGGAGCGGCCTTCGTGGCGCTGCACGGATCGTGGAACCGCTCGCGCAAGATCGGCTACGAGGTCGTCGCGGTGCTCTTCGGGGAGGACGCGACCCTGCGCGAGGAATCCTTCCTCGCGGGCTTCCTCCACGACGACGAGGTGATCGGTCGGCCGGTCGACGTGGCGCAGGGGCCCGACGGCACCATCTGGCGGGTCGGCCTCCCGCGGGCTGGTGTCGGCACGATCCACTCCTTCAAGGGTGGGAAGTGGCGTCGGGACTACCTACCGCGCAGGATGAGCGTCTTCGGCGTGGAGCTCCAGCCCAACGGCACCGCCTGGGCGCTCTGGGCACCGCCGGTCGGAGCGGACCCCCAGGGCCTGGCTCCCGCGA
>JAUIFY010000441.1 GCA_030430245.1 bacterium
CATGCTCTGGCGCGTACCTCGTCCCGATGCGGACGACCCACTCCTCCTGGTCGGAAACCCGATCAAGCTCTCGCGGCACGAGGACGTCCCACCCCGTCGCTGGCCGACGCTCGGGCAGCACACCGACGAGATCCTGCGCACCGAGCTCGAGCTGTCGGACGAGGAACTGGCCGGTCTCCGCGCACGCGGGGCGATCGGCGGCGGGTTCGAGTAGGTCGCTCCCGCACGTCTGTGGCATGGTACCGGCCACGACCGATGGACCTCCGCGAGAAGAACAAGCAAGCGCGGCGAAGGAGAATTCTCGACGCGGCGGCGAAGCTCCTCCAGAAGGGCGGTGCGGAGGCTCTGACGATGCGCGACCTCGCGCGTGCGTCCAAGGTCTCCGAGATGACCCCGTACAACCTGTTCGGCTCGAAGGGGGGCATCGTCGCCGCACTCTTCGAGGACGCGGTGGGAAGGGTCGTCGCGCGAAGCTTCGACGAGATGCCCGCCGACCCGATCGAGCGGCTGTTCGTGAGCGCCGAGGCGCTGGCGGATGCGTGGACCGAAGACACCCCTCTCTTTCGAGAGCTCCTGCGCACCGCGCGCGAGTCCGGCGCCGACCTGAGCCGCTACGCGGACGGCCCGATCTCACTCCTCCAGGCCGGACTCCTCGACGCGACCAAAGCCGGACTCCTGAACGCCGACGTTCCGACCCCCGAGCTCGCGCGCCACGTCTTCGTCGCCAACCAGGGCGTCTACGACCGCTGGGTCGACGGCGAGATCGACGACGCGACCCTGCGCACGAACCTCATCCTCGCCCTGGGCATCTCCCTGCTGTCGGTCGCGACTCCCGCCACCCGCAAGAAGGTCCTCGCGCGCATGGCCAAAGCACGTAGGGGATCAACGAGGTCGAAGGGCCACGCTCGCAAACGCTCCTCCACCGGCGCCCGCTGAGGTCGGAGACGATCTCGGCGCGCCCTCCCCTCCGAGGGCAGGTCGGGCTCACCCGCCGAAGGACGTGACGAAGCTTTCCAGAAGCTCCTGGTCCGACGTCGTGCGCCAGGCCTCGAGCGCCCCCTGCGAGAGGACGTCGCAGCCGACGCGCAGCGGAGAGGCGTCGTCCAGAATCGCGTCCACGATCGTGGCCGCCGCCACCTCCGGGGGCGTCACCACGGCGTCGACCCCCTGGCGTTGTGCATGGGCGTGCCGGGCGGCCGCTCGATAGGCGTCGTTCTGAGCCGCCTCCGGGAGCCGATCCGAAGCGCGTAGCATGTCCGTGTCGATGGGACCCGGGAGGATCTCGAGCACACGAATGCCGTGCGGCGCGACTTCGGCCTGGAGGCTCTCTCCGAGTGCCGACACGGCCGCCTTGCTCGCACGGTAGACGGAGTAGAACGGCATGGGGAAGAGCAACGAAGACGTGGTCACGTTGCACACCACTCCCCCGCCGCCCTCGCGCAGAACGGGAACCGCGCGCCGGGTGACCTCGACCAGACCGAACACGTTGGTCTCGAAGACGCGGCGCCATTGGTCCATCGGGGCGTCCTCGACGGGACGATACTCGGTCTCGATGCCGGCGTTGTTGACCAGCACGCGGAGCCCTCTCGGGATCTCGATCGATGCCGGGTCGTCCAGATCGAGACGTTCGACGGTCAGGCGGCCGCCCGCGGCGCGCGCCTGCTTCGCGAGTCCGTTCGACTTCGTCGGGTCGCGCATCGTGGCGACCACCTCGAAGCCGCGCGATGCGAGCTCGAGCGCCGTCGCTCGGCCGATCCCGCGGTTGGCTCCCGTGACGAGTGCGACTCCGGTGGGCTCCATGGACGGTGTTTGGCAGCTCGCTCGACGAGAGGCAATCGAGCTCGACTCCCCGTCGCCGCGTCCCTACTCCGGTCGTTCGAAGGGATCGCTCCACCTCTCGGCATCGAGGACGACGGGAATGTCATCACTTTCAGTCCGCAGGAAATCCGCAATGCCGGTGGCGGCCGCTGTGGTGCGGCACAGGATGGCGCAGCTCATGCCGCGGCGGTGTGGCTGGACTTCATTGAGAATGTCGAGCACGGCCTGAGCGCGGTCGTCTTTTGAGGCGACATGCGAAAGGCGG
>JAUIFY010000227.1 GCA_030430245.1 bacterium
TGACGTCGTCGACCCGGCCGGTGATCCAGTAATACCCGTCGGCGTCGCGGCGCGCGCCGTCGCCGGTGAAGTAGGTACCCGGGTAGGTGGCGAAGTAGGTGTCCTTGAAGCGCTGGTGGTCACCGTAGATGGCGCGCATCTGCCGGGTGATCTGGGACCAGTGCTTCTTCGATGCGTAGCGCAGCGAGTTGCGCACCAGGTGCACGACACAGGTCTGGACCGTCGCGTCGGGCCACGTCGTGCGGATCGACTCGGGCAGGCCCCGCAGCCCGTCGCAGCACACGATCAACACATCGGCGATGCCGCGGTTGCGCAGCTCGGTGAGCATCGTGGCCCACTGCTTGGCGCCCTCGCCGCCCGAGGGTCCCAGCCAGAGGCCCAACACGTCGCGTTCGCCATCGAGGTTGACGCCGATCGTCTGCCCGACGGGCCCGGCGATGTCGATTCCGTCGAGCGCGCTCTGAATGCCACCGGCGATGGGCGAATCGAGTGGCCCGCCCCCGTCCGGATCGTTCAGGTTGTCCTCGAAGCCGCCCTGGACGAGACCCTGAATCGAGCCCCCGACGATCGCCTGAATGATGTCACCGATCACCGGCGCGTTGCACAAGCCCCACGTGAATTGGTGACTGAACCCGCTCAACGTCACCGCGACGTTGCCCACCTGGTTCACGTCGACCTTCGACGGGTTCCCGGCGAGCGGCACCATGTCGTAGTTGCCGTCGATCCCGGTCGAAGCGGCCGAGATCTCGAGACCGCAGTCGAAGTTCACCGCCACCTGGTCGCGAATGTGCAGATCGATGTCGACGAAGAAGTCGTTGATCGTCACATCGACCGCGGTCGAGCCCGACGCCTGCGCGTCGAACTCGAGATCGAAGCTCGAGAAGCCGACCTCGGTGATATTGACCGTGGCGAAGTACCAGCAGAGTCCCGCCACCTCGAAGACGCACTCGTCGTCGAGCACCGGGTTCTGCGCGGTCAGGAGCGTCTCGATGTCGAGCGCGTCGCCGGAAAGCGTCGCGACGATCGGTTCGATCTGCCCGAGGCCCGTGTCGGTGAAGCGCATCGCGATGCTCTGCGGCGCCATCGCCCCGTCCAGCACGAATCCCGTATCGACGCCGTCGCCCACGATCTGGGTCACGCGGTCGCGCAGGATCGTACCCACCTGCGTCGAGAGCTCGGCCACGATCGGATTGAAGATCGCGGTCGAGCTCAGCGGGACGTTCACCGAGTACGCGTTGTCCTCGTCCAGCGGAAGCACGGACCCGCCGTTCACGGTGAAGTCCGTCACCGGCTCGGCACCGTTCGCCGCGCCCGACACCTGGACCGACGACGCATTCGTGAATACGCCGTTCTCGGGGGTGTCGATGAGCAGGCCGTCTCCGAACCGAAGGACGTAGAGCTGCCGGTCGACGATGCGGTTCACCTCGGCGATCGTTTGCTCCGCCGTCAAGCTCACGCAGGCGCCGAACTTGTCTTCGGCCTTCTGGAAGGCCTCCGTGAGCTTGCCTTCATGGGTCGCTTTGCACGCCGCGTACTTCGACGCGTCGGGCTTCTTCACCTCTTTGAAGAGGCATTTCGAGAGCTTGTCGGCGAGCTTGCCGGTCGCGTCGATCTTGGCAGCGACGCACTTGTTCGGAAGCGCGTTGTGGGGCGGAAGCAGCGTGTCCTCGAACAGAGTCGTCAGCCACTCGGCCTCGCCCGCCAGGTCCACCATGTCCAACGTCGCCGGACAGTGACCGCCGGTCAGCACGGTCTTCAGCTCGGCCTTGCGGAAGAGAAGATCGGTCTTCGACTCCTCGCCCTCGATGCAGCCCGGGACGCTCACGCTCCCGACCTTCTTCGCGTTCTTCGAGTGGCACTTCGCGACCTTCTTCGCGTGCCTCCCCGCGGCCTTGAGCTTCAACGTCAGACAGGTCGTGACGCCGTCGAGGGCGAGTGCCTGGGCCGGCACCAACGCACCGAAGGCGAAGGCGCCGAGCGCCACGGTCATCATACGCTTGTACAAAGTGGTCGTTTCCATCATCCCCTCCTGCCCCATCGCGTCCGCGCAGCCTCGACGAACCGAGCCGGGCTCACGCTACGGGTTGCACTGCACCTCGTAGGTGCCCCGCCCGCTTCCGTTCAGGGCGGCCGAGCACGACGGCCGGGCCGCCTGGCACGAGCCGATGCCCGCGGGCGGACAGCTGGCGACGTCGCAACCGTCGCCATCCTCTCCGCCGGAGCCGAAGCAGGTCGAGAACCCGGTCCGGCTCTGAACCGCGAAGTTGTCGCCCAGGGTGCCGACCAGATCGATGTTGCCGGTCGGGTTCTCGATCGTGACGGTGCACTCGGCCGAGAAGACGCGCTGCTGGGTGCCACCTTGCCACTCGGCGCTGTCGAAGACACCGCCGTTGTTCGAAGTGTGCGAGAACGTGTGGGTCTGCGTGCCGCAGTTGCAGACGTTGCCCGTGCAGACGCTGGAGGCGCAATCGCCCCCACCGGCGCACGTCTCACCGAGCGAACAGCTCGCGCCGCAGGTGCCGCCACAGTCGACGTCGGTCTCGTTCTGGTTCTTCACGCCGTCGCCGCAGCTCGGCGTCGTGCACGTGCCGCCCGAGCAGATCAGGCTCGTGCAGTCGCTTCCGACCGCGCACCCATCGCCCGGACCGCAGGCCCCGCAGGCCGAGCCGCCGCAGTCGACGTCCGTCTCGTCCTGGTTCTGCACTCCGTCGCCGCAGGTCGCCGCCTGACACAGACTTCCGGTACAGACGCCGCTCGCACAGTCCGCGCCGCCGCCGCACATCTCACCGGTTCCGCAGCCCGCGCAGGTCGAGCCGCCGCAGTCGATGTCGGTCTCGTCCTGATTCTGCACGCCGTCGCCGCACGTCGGCGCCTGACAGACGCTGCCCGTGCACACGCCGCTCGCGCAGTCGGACCCGCTCCCGCAGGAATCACCCGGCGAGCAGGCCGAGCAGATGGTCCCGCCGCAGTCGACGTCGGACTCGTCCTGGTTCTGCGCCCCATCGGCGCAGGTCGGCGTCGTGCAGGATCCCGAGCTGCAGATCGTGCTGGTGCAATCCGAGCCCGAGCCGCAGCTCAGCCCCGGGCCGCACGGAGCGCAGACGGTACCGCCGCAATCCACGTCGGTCTCGTCGCCGTTCTGCACGGCGTCGCCGCAGGAAGGCGGCTGGCAAACGTTGGCGGTGCAGACGCCGCTCTGGCAATCCGAGCCCGCGCTGCACGCGTCGCCGTTCGGACACGACGCACAGGTCGAGCCGCCGCAATCCACGTCGGTCTCGTCCTGGTTGCTCACGCCGTCGGAGCACGTCGGGACCTGGCACACGTTGCCGTTGCAGACACCGCTCGTGCAGTCGCTCGCGAGCACGCACGCCTCGCCGTCGAGGCAGCCGGCACAGACGGACCCGCCGCAGTCGACGTCGGTCTCGTCCTGGTTCTGCACGAGATCGTTGCACGTGGGGGCCTGGCAGACGTTCCCGGTGCAGACGTTACTCGTGCAGTCGCCCGCCGCCGAGCACGCGAGCCCATCGGCGCACGCATCGCAGGTTGGCCCTCCGCAATCGACGTCGGTCTCGTCGCCGTTCATGAAGCCGTCGGCACAATCCGTCGGACACGCGACCGGTTGGCCGTCCTTCAGTGTGAGCTTGTACCCCAGACCTCCCGCGATCGTCTTGTGATCGACCTTGCTGCCATCCCCGAGCGAGAAGCGCGTGCAGCTTCGATTGTTCGACGAGTCGATGCCGTTGTTCACGACGAGGACGACCGTGACGCCCCCCGCGCCGGGAGGCGTCGAAATGTCGATGGCGCCCTTGCTCTTGGCCGAGATCTTGTAGCCCTTGCCGACCTTCACGACCGCGTTGCGCACCTCGCTGGGCCCGTCCGGCGCGAGCTTGTTCTGGTACTTGGCGACCTTCGTCGTGTTCTTGATCCACGGGAACGGCAGATCCAGATGGGAGCCGTTGGCCGAGTCGTCCGTGTAGAAGATGCGGACGAGTCCGGTGAGCTCGGCGGGATCCCCGGCGGGACCCGACGTGACCGCACCATCCTTCGATTGGAGGACGAGCTTGGAGGAGCCGTTCAGCGCCGTCTTGTCGACGATCACGACCTTCTTTGCGGTCACGCCGATGTCGGCCGCCCGCGCCGGGGCGACGAGGCCCGATACGGCCAGGGAGAAGAGTAGAGCGAGCGTCGGTAGCAGGCAGCGGCGAGCGGGCACGGGTCCTCCAGTGATGACGGGCGCCACGGCGATCCGGCCGGCGCCTCCCCTTGATGCCATGCGTTACCGTAAACGAACGATCGTTGGCAACGGATTTCCTCGCCCCGACACAGAAAAAGTCGTGACAAATTGTCACGTTACGGCGCCCTCTCCGGGCCGCCCGCCGGCACCGGCCGCAAGTGTCGATGGGGGCTCGGGATTTCGGGCCACCGCGCCGGTGCCGGGCGCCCCCGGCCCGAACGATCTCCTTGCATGCCCCCACGGGAAACGCCAAAGGGACGCATGGCCAACCAGGGCACGTACCGGATCTTCGGCGCCGAGCTGTCTCCCTACTCGGTGAAGACGCGTTCCTACTATCGCTACAAGGGCATCCCGCACGAGTGGATCCCGCGCAGCGCGGATTCGATGGCCGAGTACCAGAAGTACGCGCGCCTGCCGATCATCCCGGCCGTCGCCACACCCGAGGACGAGGGGCTGCAGGATTCGACGCCGATCCTCGAGGCCATGGAGGCGAAGTTCCCCGACCCGACCACGCATCCCCCCACCCCGGCCCTGAAGTTCCTCTCGGAGCTGCTGGAGGAGTTCGGCGACGAGTGGGGCAACAAGTGGATGTTCCACTACCGTTGGAAGGAAGAGGCGGACCAACGGTCGGCGGCCGAGCGACTCGTGGCGACGATGATGCCGAACGCGTCCGACGCCGAGCGTGCGACGATGGCCGACCAGATCCGCGAGCGCATGGTCGGCCGGGTCGGCGTCGTCGGCTCGAACGAAGCGACCGCACCCATCATCGAGGCCTCGTTCGCAAACGGCCTCGACCTTCTCGAGAAGCACCTCACGGGGCGCGCCTATCTCTTCGGCGGGCGCCCGAGCTTCGCCGACTTCGGCCTCTGGGGACAAGTCTACAACGCGTGGACCGATCCGACGTGCAAGAAAGCGATCGACGGGAAGCCCGCGGTCCGCGCGTGGATCGATCGCATGCTCGACCCGAAGGCCGAGGGCGACTTCGAGTCCTGGGACACGCTGGCCCCGACGCTCGAGCCGCTGCTCCAGCAAGAGGTCCGCATCTTCCTCGCGTGGGCGTCGGCGATCGCCGACGCGATCGCGTCCGGCGCAGCGAACGTCACGGTCGACCTCGATGGCAAGAGCTGGTCGCAGACCGTCGGTGGCCCCCAGAAGTACCACGCGAAGTCCCTGAAGGAGATTCGACGCAAGTACGGCGAGGTCCGCGATGACCCGGAGCTCCGCGCCGTCCTCGAGCGCTCGGGCTGCCTTCCGCACCTCGCCTGACGAAGCACCTTGGGCCCGCGGAGGAGCGGATACGGCTCAAGCGACGCCGAGGTTCTCCTTGATCCACCCGATCATCGTGCCGTAGAGCCCTCGGACCTGCGCGTCCGCGTCCTCGGCACTCACGCCGGCCGGTTCGTACGTGCACGTCCAGTCCAGCTCCGAACGATCCGCCCCGCGATCCGACACCGTCATCGTCGCATGATAGTCCGTGATCGGAAGCGGGAGGCCCTTGTCGATCGTGTAGCCGATCTGCTGCTTCGACTCGTCGACGCTCTCGAGTCGCTCGACGACGGCGCCCTCCATCAGCGAACGCGTCATGCCGACGCCCGTTCCCTCCACCGTCGCCTGGTCGCCTCCCGGGATCCACGGGATGTGGCCGAAGTCGGCGACGAGCCCCCACAGCTCGGACGCGGGGACGGCGATCTCTTCCTTCACGGTCGTCTTTGCCATGGGCCCCTCGTAGCGCTTCCGTTCCCGCTCCGGAAGCCGAGCGCCTTCATGTCGACGGCATTCCGGAGCGGCTCGCCCGCGACGTACCGCCGCACGTTCTCGACGAAGAACTCGAACGCGTCCTCCGCGTAGCGGTCGACCGACACCGCACCGTGGGGCGACACGTAGGTGTTCGGGAGGTCCCAGAGCGGGCTCGATCCGGGCAACGGCTCCTCTTCGAACACGTCCAGGATCGCGGCGCCGAGATGGCCACTCCGCATCGTCTCGACGAGATCGGACGTGACGACCAGGGGACCGCGCGCCACGTTCACGAAGACCGCGCCCGGCTTCATCGCCGCAAAGGTATCGGCATCGAACATCCCTTCCGTCTCCGGCGTATGCGGCGCGGCCAAGACCACGGAGTCGCACTCCCCGAGCACCCGGCGGAGGTCCGAGGGGCCGAAGAGCTCGTCCGCCAGCTCCGACGTCATCCCCGGGCGGTACGAGCGCTTCATTCCGAGGACCCGCACGCCGAAGGCCCGCGCACGCCGCGCCACCTCCTCGCCGATCGCACCGAAGCCCACGATGCCCATCGTCGTGCCCGCGAACGTCTTCCCGTACGACGGAGTCCAGGTGTGCGTCTTCTGGTTCTCGTCGATCGCGCGGAACGACTTCCAGACCTGGAGGAGCCGTCCCAACACGAATTCCGAGATCGACCGCGCTCCGAGCCCCGACATGTTCGTCACGACGACCCGATCGGCCGCGACGCCCGCGGCGACCCAGCCGTCGACGCCGGCGCCGCACGCCTGAACCCAACGGAGACACGGCGCGAGCTGCATCAGGTCGGCCGGCGTGTGAAGGCTGACGAGGACTTCGGCGCGCGCCAGAGCCTCGCGTCGCTCCACGGCGGTCGACGCACCCCACGGAGGTGGCTCCGCGTGGGGCTCGGACGGCGCGTACGAGAGCCAGTCCCCGCCGGGATCGATCGGCAGGAGCTCGGGAGCGACGCGCGGATGGATCGCACGGAGCGCGTCCAGGTGCGCCTCGGAGTGGAACGCGGGAAACCCGAGACACACCGAGATTCGTTCGGCGGAGTTCGGCGGCATGCCCCAGGTGTACCGCGCGCCCGCCGTCGGGTCACACCCGACCGAGACCGCCGAGGAGGGGAGCCCTCAGGGCAGGCGGATGCGGGGCGCCTCGGGATGCGGACGGTACAGGAGGAGCGTGCGTCCGAGCGTCTGCACGACCTCGGCCCCGGTCGCGCCGGCGAGCGCTTCACCGACCTCGCCTCGATCGAGCGGACATTCCGCGCCGCGGCGCACCTTGATGAGCTCGTGCGCGAGAAGCGCGTCGTCGGCGGCCGCGACCACTGGGTCCGTCACGCCCCCCTTGCCCACCTGAAGCACCGGCTCGAGGGAATGACCGAGTCCCCGCAGGTAGCGACGTTGCTTGCCCGTGAGCGCGCTCATCGAAGCACCTCGGCCTCCGCGAGCCGCGCGATCTCCGAGGGGTCGAGACCGAGGACCCGCGCGAGCACCTCTTCCGTGTCCGCGCCGAGCAGCGGCGCCGCGTCCGCGATGCGCTGCGGCGTCCTGGAGAGACGCAGCGGGTTGCCGATGTGGCGCGCCGGGCCGACCTCGGGGTGCTCGAGCGTCACGATCGCGCCACGCGTCGCCAGGTGGAGATCCGTCCGGTGGTCGTCCGGGCCCTGCACGAACATCGCCGACACGCCGGCCGCTTGCAGGATCTCCGTCACGTCTTCGGCCGAGCGTTCCCGCGTCCACGCCGCGAGCTTCTCGTCGATCTCGGCGCGCGCCGCGAGCCTGCCGTCGGCCGACGCGAGCCGCTCCTCGGCCGGCCAGCCGACCGCGCGAACGAGCCGGTCCCACGTCGCGTCGTCGGGAACGGCGATCGCGCACCAGCGGTCTTCCCCCGCGCACGGGTAGACGTCGTGCGGCACGGCCGTGTCGCTCCGGTTGCCCTTCGCTTCGAACGCGCGACCCGTGACCGCCTCGTGGAGGTAGACCTCGCCGAGAAGGTAGGCGGCCGCCTCGGTCTGGGCCATCTCGACGTACTGGCCCTCGCCGGTCTTACCGCGGTGATCGAGCGCCGCAAGGACCGCCAGAGCGCCCATCTTCCCCGCGATGTGATCCGGATGATTCAGGGCCGTCCCACACGGGTACGGGGTGTCGGGATGATTCCAGAGGGGGTGGATGCCCGCGAAGGCCGCGTTGAGCGGACCGAACGCCTGCATCTGGTCGAGCGGACCACCCCGCCCGTACCCCTGCGAGGAGAAGTAGACGACGCTCGGGTTCACCTCCGCCACGTCCTCGTATCCGAGACCGAGGCCCTCGAGCACACCCCCGCGATTGTTCTCCGCCACGACGTCGGCCTTCGCGCAGAGGTCCAGGGCGAGCTTGCGTCCCTCATCCGTGTTGAGATCGAGGCAGACGCTCTTGCGCCCGCGACACTCGTCGTTGAAGGTCCAGGCTCGGTTGGGCTCCTGGTCGAGAGTTGCCTGGCGAAGGACGTCGAGATGCGCCCGCGACTCGATCTTGAGGACCTCGGCGCCGAGCTCGGAGAGGACGCGCACGAGCTCGGGCACCACGGCGGCCACGCCGAACTCGACGACCGTGACTCCCTCCAGAAGCAAGCCGCTCGGCTCGGGCTCGGGCCGTGGCTCGCTCGACCGGGGCGGGAACCCCTCGCGATCGTCGAGCCCCGCCACCGGGGCATGCCGACGAACGGTCGCCGGGGTCTCGCTGAGGCTCCACACCGGTGCGCAGAACGGCGCGTCGCCGAGGCCGGGGAAGTCCGTCTCGACGAACGTCTCGCGCTGCTTGCTCTGCTCGCAGGCGACGAACTCCTCCGGTCGGTGCACCGGTCCCAGCGGAAGACCGACCTTGCGCGCATGCTCGAACAGCTCGGCTCGGCTTCGGGTCTTCATGATCTCGGACGCGACGGTCCGGATCACGTCTCCGTTCAACGCGCGGAAGACCATGTCTTCCCATTGATCGCCCTGCAGCGCCTCGGGCTGCCCGAGAACGTCGAGAAGCCCCCTCCAGTGCCGGACGTTGCCCGGTACGATGCGTACCCAGCCGTCCGATGCCGGCAGAACGAGGTAGTTGCCGTCCGCCGCGCGTGGCGGAGACTTCGGGAGGATGGGATAGAGGCGTGCGTAGTCTTCGAGCGGAATCGACCACGGGTTGAGGCCCGCGATCGACGCCTCCTGCACCGACACCTCGACGTTCTGACCGCACCCGTGCCGATCCCGGTCCATGACCGCGGCAAGCGCCCCCAGCGCCGCGTGCACGGACGCGCAGTCGTGCGCGGCGAACCCCGGCAGCCAGCACGGCGCCCGGTCCGGGAAGCCCGACGCGAACAACGCGCCGGACGCGGCAAAGGCCGGCAGCGGCTCGAGGTGCCAATCGGCCTTGGGTCCCATCGCTCCGAAGTCGGAGAGCGAGACGTGGACGAGGTGCGGATGGCGTTCGGCGATCTGCTTCGGCGTCAGGTCCAGGTTCCGCTGCCGCGACGGCCCGAGGTTCTCGATCAGAACGTCCGCGCCCGCACACAGCGACTCGAACCTCTGCCGCCCGGGCTCGCGGTCGAGGTCGAGGAAGGCTCCACGCTTGTTCGCGTTGCGATACAGGTACGGGACCGACTCCATCTCGTCCGAGTCCGGGTCCTCCGATTCGATCTTCACGACGTCCGCACCGAGATCGGCGAGGAGTCGGCCCGCGAGCGCGCCACGGAGGTCCGTCAGATCCACGACGCGCAGGTGTCCCAGTGGCGAGTTGAACATCGCCTCAGTCCTCGAGGATGTCGATCGAGCCGAGGAAGCGGTCTACGTCGGCCATCGAGTGCCCCCGGGGCACGATGCCGGTGAAGCTCACCATCCTTCCACCGACGAGGAAGAACTCGGCACGTGCGTCCTCGGGGCCCGTCGGCTTGTTGTTCATGATGAAGTCGAGCTTCTTGCCCCCGTGTCCGTCGCGCTCGATGTCGACGTACGACTTCTCCGTGCCGTTTCCCTTCTCGAGAAAGCTGTCGCGGATGTTTCCGAGGAGGGACTCGTCCGACATGAAGAACGTGGCGACGCCCGGCAGGTCGACGCGCGTCGCCAGAAACACCGCCTCACCACGTTTCGCGCGATAGCTCACGTCCTGCACGGTACCGGCGAAGGTCGAGGTCTCCTTCACCCGCTTCTCCGGCGCCGCCGGCATCTGGACCCGGAAGGGCTCGCCCGGAGGCGAGACGTCGTGCCACGACTCGCCCTCGTCGGCCGCGCGAGCGGCGGACGCGCCCAGGAGCGAAACGAGGGCGAGCGACAGTGCCAGGCGAGGTCGGGACATGAGGTGGCGCATCGACATCCTTCGCTCGCCGCGCGGGCCTCGGCAACCCCTGTTTGCACGGTCAGGCCGACTCGACTCACTCTGCGAGAAGGCGCGCGAGCTCTCGGAGCGCGTCCTCGTGCGCTTCGCCCACGAGCACCGCCTCCAGCCCCACCCTCTTCGCCGCGGCGACGTTGCCCGGATGATCATCGAGGAAGACCGACCGCGCCGGCTCGACCGCGAGCCGTTCGCACGCCAGAGTGAAGATGCGCGGATCCGGTTTCCGCATGCCGACCTCGCTGGAGTCGACTACGTCGTCGAAGATCTCGTCGACCGGGATCATCGCCCGCCAGTGCTCCCGGAGCTCCGCGACGTTGTTGGTGAGGAGCCCCGTTCGAAGCCCCCCGCGCCTCACGCCGCGCACGCACTCGACGAGCTCCTCGCGCACGCCGCCGGCCGATCCCATGGCGCCGAAGAGCTTGTAGAGGTCGGCCTCGAATCCCTGCTCGGCGCCGATCGCGAGGATCGCCTGGCGGGCGTCCTCGATCGTGAGCTCTCCGCGTTCGAGCCGGTGCCAGGGGTGGTCGGTGTCCTCCGAATACGAGCCGAAGACCACCTCGACGAGCCGGTCGGCCGACGTGCCGAGCTCGGCCGCAATGCTACCGGCGGCGGCGAACGGCGACGCCGTGAACACGCCTCCGAAGTCGAAGAGGACGGCCTGGTACCGGGTGCTCATCTTCGAGACGCTACCGAACGAGCCACGCGCTCTCTACCGGGACGACCTCCGGTCCGCTCGCCTCGGCCTACCGCTTCCAACCGCGCGGGTTGGCGTCGACCTCCGCCGTCATGCCGTCGAGTGCTTCGGCCAGCCGACGGGCCTCCTCG
>JAUIFY010000228.1 GCA_030430245.1 bacterium
CCGGCAGGGTTGCCATCAGCAGCAGCCAGAGCAGCTCCCGTCGCGCGCGGATGTAGTGAAGGCCCTCCACGAGATCCGCGGCGACGCTTCGACCGCTCGGCTCGGGAAGATCCGTGGGCACGCGAGAGAAGAAGAACGCCGCCGCGAACAGGAGCGCCACCTCGAGCGCGAACGCCAACGTGAGCCCGGACGCTTCCGCGAGGAGGCCGGCCACCATCGGACCGAGAAACTGCAGGGTCGCCATGAACCCCATCGTCCCGAGGATGACGCCGTTCTGGAGCTGGGCCGGCGACACCAGCTGCGGCAGCATGCTCTGACGCGCCGGATTCGTGAAGGCGGTGGACGACCCGACGATCGCGCCGAGCACGAAGACCGGCCAGACGAGGCGAACGTCGAAACCCGAGAGGAACACGTACGCGACGGACACCACCGCGACCGTTCCGTACGTCCGCGCGAGAATGCGTCCCCGCTCGACGCGATCGGCGATCGCTCCCCCGAAGAGCGTCAGAAGAGCACCGGGAAGGCTGTGCGCGATGAGGGCCGCCGCGATGGCGATCGCCCGCTCGTCGACGCCCACCCGGTCGCGGATGAAGAGCGGTACCGTGACGGATTGAATCCCGACACCCGTGCCGGCGACGAGAGATGCGAGCCACCACGAAAGAAAGCGCGGCGACGTGAACGGGTTTCGCGACTCCGCCGACGCGACCGGGTCGGGCCCCGTCATCCTTCCCCTACCACGCACCTCACCACGTCGCCGATCGCGTCCGCGAGAGAGGACGTCACGACGGCGTGAGGACGGTCGCCCGGGACGAGGCGCGACAGCGTGCGGCGCTCTTCTTCCGAGCCGAAGACGATTCCCGACGCCGACCGCAAACATGCCGCGAGGAGCTTCGACCGAGCCGGATCCCCGCCCGGGGCGCAGGGAACGACGACCGCGCACTCCACACGCGGCACCCCGAGAGCGGTCAGAGCCGACTCGAGCCCCAGAAAGACGACCGCGTCGAACGCATCCCCCTGGTCCTCGAGATGCTCGAGCAACGCCGACGAATGGGGCCCGCGCTCCTCGATCCAGCGGCGCTCGAGATCGAGGGCCGCCCCACCCGCCCGCACCTGGGCCGCGAGCCGATTCTCGAGGCGCGAGACGGAGCCGTGGTCGTTTCGGAACCGGCGAACGATCACGTCGCCGTGGCGGAACACGCCCGGATCGTCGTAGTCGTGCGCGCCATTCGGGCCGAGGCAGGTTGCCAGCACCTCGACGTCGCAGACCCGCGCGAGCCGTTCGGCCGTCGCGAAACACGAACGATCCCTCGGTGCGACGAGAGCGATCTTCATGGAATCGACGCGTCGGCCCTCTATAAATTCTCGTAACGGCCGAGGTCGAAGAGGCCATGTGCCGTCGGCCGCCGCGAGGCGAAGTCGTCGTTCATCCAATCCATCGTAGCCCAGAAGCTCGGATCGGTGCGACGAACTCCGAAGCGCGCGGCGAGGCGTTCGAGATCGGCGGACGTCGCGACGGCCATGACCTGGTCACGAAACGTTGCGAGATCGTCCGCCGCCACGTCGAAGGCGAAGTTCGGATAGCTTCCGAGATAGCCCCGCACGATCGTCAGCGTGTCGTCGCCCGGCACGAGGCGCTCATCCTCGTCGAACATGTACGCGACGTTCGTATGCGCGCGATTGTGCACGATGGTGTAGGCGATCGCCGTGCTCCCGTCGTGAATCCGGATCCGGGTGACCTCGGGCAACGGCGCGACCCACGGGCCCTTGCGAGCCGCCAGCGTCTGCAAGACCTCCTCCGCGCGCCGCTCCAACCCGGTCGCGTCGGGCCGCGCGCAGGGCGGCGCTCCGCACCGATTCAGGAGGTCGGGTGGCCCGGCCACGGCGCGGTTCTTCTCGAGCACGAGCTCGATCAGGTCAGCCATCGGGTCCGTCGTTCCGGGCGGATACGGAACCCGAGTGCCGCGCTCGGTGTCGCGAAGCTCATCGACGTGCGCGTAGTCGAGGCTCTTCGTCGCTCCGACGTACCACGAGGCGCGAATCCTCCGGCGCTCGTCTCGCGGCAGATACGAGAGGAAGACGTTCTCGCCCTGCATGCGCAGGTGATCCATGTAAAGCCGCGTCGCCGCCTGATGAGCCACGTTACCAAAGACGTCGAACCCGGCGACGAGGTCGTAGTAAATGCGCTCGAAGATGGGGTAGTCGAGCACCCATGCCGTCTTCGGGTCGGCACCTTGCCAACCACGAATCACGGTCGCGTTGTCCCAGTGGCGGAAGACCGTCAGCAGCGCGTTCGTGTTCGTGCCGTCGCCGTCCCAGAGGGAATCGAGGCCGGGACCGTCCTTCCGGGGATCGGCGGCATCGTAGAGGGCTTCGCGGCGGTCCAGATACTTCCGCTGCTCGATGCCGTACTGAACGAAGAACTCGCCGGGGACGAGGAAGTTCAGGTGCTCGGCCGGGAGGCTCAAGTCCTCCATGACGGCGGGCAGGAACTCCGGCCGCACGACGGACAGGTCGTGGTCGGGATCGAGAAACGCGACGAAGAAGTGGTCTTCGATGACGTTCGTCGCGATCTGACCACGGCAGACGGGCCCCCGGATGAAGGTCATCACGAAGTACTGCGCGTCGTCCAGGAGATACTGATAGCGGGCGCGTGCCGGCATCTCGACGTACGTCACGAAAGGATTGCTCGCGGGAGTCGGGTCGTAGCTCGGGAACCGCGTCGGCTCCCAGTCCGACCCGAGGAACAGCTCGGAGAGGCGCCGCCGCTTCGCGTCGCCGAGCTCGTACAGCGTGTGCGTCTTGTGGAGAATCGTGCCCTCCACCGGGCGCAGGCGGTACCAGAACCGCCCGTCTCCCGGATCCCCGTAGGGGCGCCGCGTCGCGATCTCGTCGACCGGCTGCCCGGGGGCGGTGCGCGACCGCACCACGCGAAAGAAGGGCCCGTTCGGGAGGTCGTCGAAGTAGAGGTGCGCGAGGAACCAATGCTCGTACAGGTAGCGCGCCGTGATGCGCTCCTTCAGCGACGGCCCGTTCAGGAAAGACTCCCAGGCCGCCACCTGCGTCGCCGCTCGGGCGGGGAGACGCACGGGCGTCCGCTCGAGCGGAGCGCCGGCTTCCAGCCACGAAGAGAGAAGGGCGAGCTCGTCCGGAGCGAGCCGTGCGGTTCCGTACGGCATCCCGCCGCTCGGATGATCCTCGACGTACTCCGCAAACGCCTCCCGCTTCGTGCAGGTCAGCTTGCGCGTGATGTCGAGACCGACCTCCGGCGGCAGCTTCTCCCCCGCCGGGAACTCGTGCGCCGCGCCGAGCTCGAGCATGAGCGCCACCAGGCTCTCGGAATCGCCGGCCGCGGAAGGGAGCACCGCGAAGAAGCCCTTCTCCCGCCATTCGGCCGTCGTCCGGGCGTCGACGAAGAGTCGCGACGGCTCGACGGGCAGGAGTCGATCCCCATCGTACACGACCTCCGTGCTCGCGCCGCGATCCGCACCTTCCGGCGACGTCAGCACCACCTGGCACGGCGCGTCGTAGCAGCCGTGGCAGACGGCGCACCGCTTCTCGAGGACGGGTGCGACATCCGTGTAGGAGACGCGCACCTGCGTCTGCGTCGGGAGCGGCGGCAGCTCGAGCTCGTGGGGGGCGGGCGTCGAGCATGCGGCGAGGAACACGGGGATCCACAGCCGGGCCCCCGGCCATCTCGGAACACTCCGTGCCCGGGGCGAACGTCCGGAAGGGTCGCGCATCGCCGGGAGACTACCACCCCGGGGGTCGCAAGGGAGAACGCGCGTGACGGATGCGGCGAGACGCCCCGAAGTGCTACGGCGCTCAGGAGCGATGCCTCCTCCCGTGCACCTCTTGATCCAGGGAATGTACCTTCGCGCCGATTCGATCGCGTACGACACGTGCGTTCATCGTCGGCTCCTGGAGACGTGGGGGATTCGCGCCCCCGTCTTCGCCGAGAGGTACGATCCGGAGACCTACCCGGGGATCGAGGCGAAGTCGCTCGACGCTCTGGAGACCGCGATCGCCCGCGAGCCCGGACCGATTCTCTACCACTGGGTCGACGGCTGGCAGAAGGGCGACGAGCTCCTCGCCCGCGCGAACGTGCCCGTCGTCCTTCGATGGCACAACAACACTCCCCCATGGTTCTTCGGCAAGTATTCCCCCGTGCCGACCCACCGGACCGTGCGGGGCTTCCTCGAGCTGCTCCGAGTCGCGGAAGTCCTCCCCGAGGCACGGATCTGGACGAACTCGGAGTTCTCGAAGAAGCAGCTCGTCGCGCTGGGCCTCGACGAGCGTCGGATCGACGTGGTCTACCCCGCCTCCGCGTACCTCGAGCGCGCGCCCGCTCCGGCTCCACGCCCGCGGAGCGAGGAGGATCCGATCCGTCTCCTGTTCGTCGGCCGCGTGGTGCCACACAAGGGGCATCTTCATCTGTTGAGCGCCGCCCGCGCCGTCGCCGCGATGACCGGTCGCGAGGTCCGGTGCATCATGCCCGGGCGTCCCGACGGCGACATGCCGGAGTACGAGGCCGAGGTCCGCGCGCTCGCGACGCGCCTGGACGTGCCCATCGAGCTGCCCGGCGAGGTGACCCACGACGAGCTGGAGCGCGCCTACCAGAACGCCGACGCGTTCGTCGGCCTCTCCGAGCACGAAGGGTTCGGCCTGCCGATCCTCGAGGCGATGACGCGCGGACTCCCGGTCGTCGGCTACCGCAGCACCGCGGTGGCCGAGTTGTTGGCAGATCATCCTCTTGCCGTCGACGATCTCGACCCGATCGGCGTCGCGCGTCGCGTGATCGCCGCTCTCGACCCGGCGGCCCGCGACGCGCTGGTCCCGTGGCAGGTCGAGACCGTGCTTCCCCGTTTCTCGCTCGACGTGATCACCCGTCAGCTTCGCGCCGGCGTTCGATCGCTCGGCTTCGAGGTCGGCGACACACCATCCGACGCGAGCGGTCCCGCGGACGTTCCTGCCCCGGTCGCCGTCGCCTCGGCTCTCGAACGAGCGCTGGCGCTGCCAACGCCCGGAGTCGATCTTCCGCGCGACCTGCCGCGCGACATCCCGCCCCACTTCGTGTCGCGCTACGACCTCGAAGCATACCGGGTGCTTCTCCGGCCCAGCCAGGCGCACCTTCGCGACCGCGCGCTCGCCATCGAGTTCGGATCTCATCGCCCGACGGTCGGCGGCCTCCTGGGGCTCCTCAAGACTGGCATGCTGCGGCTCCAGGATGGCCTGCTGCGCACGATCGAGATGTCGCATACGGACCTGGAGCACCAACTCGACGAGATGAACGACCGCGTCGACGATCTCTCGCTCTCGATCAAACGACTCGCCGCCCGGTCGAAGCGCGAGGACCCGAACTGAGGCCGCCTCACACCTCGGAGAGACGCGCGACGACCGCACCGACGCCGTCCCGGAACCGCTTCGTCCCGAATGCCTCGAGTCGCCTGCGTTGACGCGCGAGGATCTCGGCGCGGAGCCCCGCGTCCGTCTGAACGGCGTGGATCGCCTCGGCAATCCGCGGGAAGTTGCGCTCGCGGACGAGGATCCCCGCGTCTCCGAGCGTCTCGGGCACCGCACCCGCCTCCCGCGCCACCACCGGAAGATCGTGGTGCATCGCCTCGATCAGCGGCGCGCAGAAGCCTTCGTGCTCGCTCATGCAGACGAAGACGTGGGCGATGCGGTAGTACGCGGCGAGCTCGTCGAACGAGACCTTGCCCGGCATCTCGACGTACTCGGCGACCCGCTCGGCCTCGGCGACCTGCTCGAGGTCCTCGCGATAGGTCTCGAACTCGGGGGCGGAACCGACGAGGAGAAGGCGCGACGCGTCGTCGACGTAGCGGTGGTACCACGCGAACACCCGGATGACGTCCTCCTGCCGCTTGTTCGGGGCGAGTCGGCCGACGAAGAGCAAGTTCGTCCAACCGTCGTCGTAGCGCGCAGCGAGCTCGGGAACGGGCTGCGCCGCGTCGAACGCCGCGAGATCCAGCGGGAGCGGCAGGAGCCCGACGTCTCGATATCCGATCGCTTCGAGCTCGGCTCGGTTGAACTCGCTCACCGTGAGCGGCACGTCGACGAGCGCACGAAGCGGCTCCAGCGCAGCGCGGGCGCGCTTCGCCGAAGCGCCGAGCTCGGCGCTGTAGGGCGCGAAGAAATGCTCCGGCGTCACGTTGTGGTAGATCATCGCGAGTCGCCCGGAGGACCCCGACAAGCACTCGTGGATCTCCTCCGACCAGAACGCGTGGTGGTAGATCATCCGGGCGTCGTCGCCGGTCGGCACTTCCGACAAGGGGCGAATCGGGTCCGTGGCCCGCGGATGGCGGCGCGGCGCGAAGATGTCGGAGACGTGGCCGAGCTCGCGCAGACGTCTCTGGATCGCGAGGGCCTGCGTTGCGACGGCATCGCCGAACTCGAGGCTGGCCAGGAGCTGATGGATCCGCACGACGCGATCCGCCGAGCTCAGTCCGCGTCGCCGGCGCGCGCCCGCCGCACCGACGCGTCGGTGAGCACCGTCGCATTCGCGTCGAGAAGCTCGTGCTCCGCGCGGATCACGTCCCGCAACCGGACGAGCACCGTGTCGAGCGCCGCGTGCACCTCCTTCTCCTGATCGAGATGTCGCTGGATGAGCCGACGGACGACCGACTTGATCGCCGCCTCCACCGTCCCCAGCACCCCCGACCGCGGCGGCGGGATCTCGCCGAAGCGGCGCATGCACGCACGAAGATCGTCGATCGACGCGACGAGGGCCTGCAGCGTCGGCTCGAGGACTTCGGTCCGCTTCAACGACAACGGAGGCGATTCGGCCGTGCGTGCGAGACCGTGCTCGATCCGCTCCGAAGCCGAAGCAGCGCGCTCGGAGTCGACTCCGAGCACGACCGCGGCGCCGCCCCGCGCTCTCGCCGTCGTTCGATCCATCGTGGGGAGTTGGAGCATACCTGCGGGATGGTGGTCCAGTGCTCGACGGCTCTGCTATCGAGCGGAGAGAAAGGAGAGACCCCATGTCGCTCGCCATGTCCAAGGACCAGAAGGAAGCCTTCCTGGCCGCCACCCGCGTCGGAATCGTGGGAATCGCCGAAGAGGGGCGCGGTCCCGTGACGGTTCCGGTCTGGTACCAGTACGAGCCGGGCGGCACCGTTCGCTTCGTCACCGGCAAGAGCTCGAAGAAGGCCACGGTCCTCGAGCACGAGTCGCGGGCCAGCTTCTGTGTGCAGACCGAGACGCCGCCCTACTCGTACGTGAGCATCGAGGGCCCCGCCGAAATCGGGCCCTGCGACTACGACGCGCACATCAAGGAGATGGCGATCCGCTACCTCGGCGAGGAGCTCGGGAAGGCCTACCTCGAGATGACCCACCCCGGCGGCGAGATGGGCGAGTCGGTGCTCGTCACCATCACCCCCAAGCGCTGGTGGAGCGTCGACTACAGCAACATGTAGACCGTCAGGCGCAGGTCGCGCCGTCGACCAGGATGTGCTCGCCGGTCACGTGGTGCGCGTCGTCCGACGCGAGGTACGCGATCGCGGCGGCGATCACCTCGGGGCCGGACGGGCCGGTGAGCGCCATGCTGCGCATGATGATGTCGTAGTCGGCGTCCTCCGGAATGCCCGCCGGAGCGGCCATCGGCGTCTTGATCGACCCGGGCGCGACGCAGTTCGCGCGCAGGCCTCGCTTTCCGTACTCGACGGAGAGCATCCGCGTCATCGCCAGGATGCCCCCCTTGGACGCGGCGTAGGCTGCCGCGTACGGCGTGGCCCGGAAGCAGATCGACGACGCGGCGTTCACGATGTTGCCCTTGGCTTCGAGGAGCGACGGCAGCGCCGCCTGGCACATGTAGAAGTGGCCGGAGAGGTTCACGTCGATCACCTTCTTCCACATCTCGGGGGGGAAGGTCTCCGTGTGTCCCATCTGGATGATGCCGGCCATGTTCACCAGCGAATCCAGGCGGCCGAAGCGCTCGAGACACGCGGCGACGGTCGCGCGGCAGGCGTCGACGTCGGTCACGTCGCACACGTGCGCGGCACCCTCGCCCCCCACCTCGTCCACCTTCGCGACGACGTCGGCGAGAGGCTCCGCGTTCACGTCGACGCAGAACACTCGGCCGCCCTCACTGCCGATGCGCTCCGCCGCGGCGCGGCCGATGCCGGACGCTGCACCTGTGATGAGGACGACCTTGCTCGCGAATCGCTTCATCCCGCCACCTTAGGGAATGAGGCGGGCCGCGTCAGCTCGGAACGCCGTCGAGCCCTCGCCCCATCAGATCGACGAAATTGTCCGCGTAGAACGCGGTCCGCGCGCTCTCGGAGACCCCGTCCATCGACGATTCGAAGCGGCGAATCGGATGGCGGCCGCCTTCGACGTGCGGCCAATCCGAGGAGAAGAGACAGACCTCGGCGCCGGACTGCTCGATGATCCACCCGACCGGCTCCGCGGCGTAGGGAGTCGCTCGGATCTGTCGACGCACGTACTCGCTCGGGCGCAGCTCGAGCTTCTGTAGGCGCTCCTCGTTTCTGCGGAAGGCCTCGAACGACGTGTCCATCGAGCGCATCCAGCCCGGAATCCAGACGGCCCCCTGCTCGATCACCCCGACCTTGAGACGCGGAAAGTGGTCGAAGACCCGGTCGAAGATCATCGTCGCGAGCGTCTGCATCGGCGGGAACGGGATCGCCATGTAGTCGACCGAACGGAAGTTCTCCGCTCCTCCGTGGAAGTCCGGGACGGGCGGCAGGCCGTTCTCGAAGTACGCCGGGTCGAGCAGCTTGCCCCCGCCGCCCACGTGGAAGACCACGGGGATGCCGGCCTCTTCAGCGGCCGCCCACACGGGGAAGAGCCCGGTGTGGCTCGGAGAGTGCCCCCTCGGACAGCCCGACGCGACGAGCAACGCGCGGCTCCCCAGGGCGATCGCCTCCTCGGCGATGGCCTTCGATCGCTCGAAGTCGGCGAGCGGCACGTAGGTCGTCGCGAGGAGCCGCGGATCCACCGAGCAGAAGTCGACCATCGCGCGGTTGTGCGCTCGGGCGAGGCCGTACGCGAAATCGAGGTCGTCTTTGTGCTCGGCCTCGTAGAGGTAGTGATTCGTGAAGGTATTGAACACGAGCTGACTCTTGAAGCCGAGGAGGTCGAGCGCACGCGGCCGATCCTCCTTGACGAAGCTTCCGAGCGCCGACCAGTTCTTGGTCAGCATGATCTCGGCCTCGGCCTTCGCCCGACGCGCGGGATCGGCGTGCCGTTTGCGCCACAACTCGACGAGGCTGTCCTCCCCCGGCTTCACCGAGGCGACGAAGACCGGCTTCAGCCGCTCACGGGTACGCGCATCGGCGTACTCGACCATCCAGTCGGGCTCTTCGATGATGTGTGCATCCGCGTCGTGGATGAAGCGGTCACCGGCGTAGCTCGTCAGAGCGGCTTCGGTCATCTCGTTGCTCCCCTCGTAGGTCTACGCCACGGATCGGACACGCGTGCGAGCCATTCTCGCGCGTCCGACCGATCAGGCAGGCAGCCAGCTCCCATGGGCGCCGAACGGCACGCGACGGGGGAGCTTCACCTTGGCCGCGGGCTCTCCCTCGAAGTCGCGAGCGTTCAGGATCACCAGATACGAGGCGTTCTCGTTGGAGTCGTAGACGATGGAGACGACCCAGCCGTCGTCCTCGGCCGCATCCGGCGCGCGGGGGGTGAAGCAGGGCTCGCCGCCGAACCAGCCGGCTCCCAGGTCGTGCGTCCGTCGCGTACCCGTCTCGAGATCGTACTCGTACAGCCGGTGGTCGAACGTCAGGGTCGGCACTTCGTTGTCGAGGCCCATCACGTAGCCATGACGGGCCTTCAACCCGACGAGGCGGTCGTCGACGCGCGGGAAGTCGCCGGGCCGATCGTCCAGCTGCTCTTCCTTCACCCCGCCGGTCTTGCCGTCGATCGTCCAGCGCCAGAGCAGTCCCGAGTCGTCCTCCCCGTCTCCGATGTCCTGCATGCCGCCCTTCATCGCGTGGGGTTGGCGACACACGTGGAGCACGATGTCGTCGCCCTCCTCGTGCGCGTTCACCGGGTGGAAAACGAAGCAGGGATTCACCTCGTGCCATCGAACGTCCGCGTTCGTTCCGTTGCGCGGCATCACCCCGAGACGCGCGCCATGCTCGGGACGCCACGCGAATCCCGGGTTCGGCCCCTCCAGCGAGAACACCAGCGGAAGGTCCATGAAGATCACGTGGTTCCGGGTGACGTTCCAGTCGTGCATCATCACGGGCCGCGGGAGCTCGATCGGCTCGTTCTGGACGAGCTCGCCCTTCGCGTCGACGCGGTAATACCGGAGGTACGGCTCCGAGAGCATCGTGTAGCCGAACGCGAGAAGCTCCCCCGTCGCCGGACACACGCGCGGGTGCGCGGTGAACGGCGTCGTCAGCCGGCCGTCCCAATCGACCGGGCCGACCGTGTTCAAGTCGCGATCGATCTCCCAGGGCACGTGCGCCTCCTCGACGGCGAGGATGCGACCGGCGTGCGGCACGACGTGCGTATTGGCCGGCGACGCCTTCGGATCGCCGATCGCCTCCATCATCTGCATGTCGTTCTCGTAGTACGGCGTGCGGACGAACCGGTTGCGGTAGGACGCCTTGCCGTCCCGGAGCTCGACTCCGTGCACCATGCCGTTGCCGAAGAACCAGTGCTCCGACCAGCCGGAGCGCGGGTTCATGCCGTTGCGCACATACAGCCCGTTCAGCTCCCGCGGAATCTCTCCCTCGACCGGGAGGTCGTCCACGCTCAGCTCGTCCTGCACCGGTGCCCAGTTGCCCTTGAGATGCCAGGGAAGCTCTTCGCTCTGTCGTTCGACGGTCATGCTCGTCCCGTTCCTTTCCGGAGAGGAGTGTAGTGAGTCAGGACTACGATGATCCGCGCCGTCACTCAAGTACGGCCGCTCGCGTCGTCAGCGACGCACGACGAGGAACAGGCGCGGGAAAGGATACAGCGTCTCGCCTCCCGACCGCATCGGATACGCCTCGCGCAGCTTCTCGCCATACTCCGACAGGAAGCGGTCGACATCGTCGCCGTGGAGGGCATCGAGCACGGGGCGGAGCCCGCTGCCCTTCACCCACTCCAGAACCGGGTCGGCCCCGTG
>JAUIFY010000229.1 GCA_030430245.1 bacterium
CTCGGTGCGGAGCTTCTGCTGCTCGGGAGTGAAATCGACGTACATGGGACTCCATTACGGTCGAGCGACGGCGCGCTCAACGGGACATCTTCTCTCCGATGATGGACGCGCTCCGAAGCCGCGCCAGATCCCTCTCGGACAACCCGAGATCGCCGAGGATCTCCTCGTTGTGCTGCCCGAGAGTCGGAGACACCGAGGCGTACTGCGGGTCCGGTCCGTACGAAAACCGCATCGGCCAGACCGGGTAGCGCCGGATGCCCGAACGCGCGTGCTCGAGCTCCTGATAGAAGCCACGCGCTTCGAGCTGCGGCTCGCCGTACATGTTCGTGGCCACGAGGGCTTCCGCCGCCGGGATCCCGGCGGCCCGCATCGCTTCGACGGCATCCTCGGCCGAGCGCTCACCCATCCACGCGGCGATTCTCTCGTCGAGCTCGTCGTGTCGGTCCTGCCGCCCCTGGCGCGTCGCGAGCACCGGATCCCTCGCCCACTCGGGACGCCCCAGCGCTCCGACGAACCGCGTCCACTCGTGGTCGTCCCGAATCGAGAGTGCGACCCACGCGCCGCCCCGAGCTGCGTAGACTCCTTGTGGGGCGATCTCGCGATCGCGGTTGCCGTGACGGCCCTGGACCGTCCCGTTCATCGAGTACGCGATGACCTGCTCGGCCGTGAGGCAGGCGCCCGTCTCGAGCTGGGCGACCTCGATGTGCTGCCCTTCGCCCGTGCGCTCTCGATGCATCAGCGCCGCCTGAACCGCGACGCCGACGTGCATCGACACGCCACAGTCGATGAATCCGCCCGGATTGAGGGGCTCTCCGTCGGGGTGGCCGGTCACCCAGGTCATGCCGCTCGCCTGCTCGATGACCATCGCCCAACCGACGTAGTCACGCCACGGCCCCTCGAGGCCGAATCCGGGCATCCGGACCAGAATGAGGTCGGGCTTCACCTGCGTGAGAGTCTCGTACGTGAGCCCGAAGTTCTCCATCACCCGTGGGGAGAAGTTCTCGATCAGGACGTCGCTGTCCGCGACGAGCCGCAAGAGGAGCTCGCGCGCTTCTTCGTGTCGGAGGTCCAGGGTCAGATCGCGCTTGCCGTGATTCGATCCCTGATACGTCGGGCTGTGCTCGTAGAAGTCTTCACCGAGCTGGCGGTACGTCGCCGTGAATCGGAAGCCGTCGGGCCGCTGGATCGACTCCACCTTGATGACGTCGGCTCCATGCGTCGCGAAGTACATGCCCACGAGGGGTCCGGCCCAGAACGTGCCGAGGTCGAGCACGCGGAGGTCGCGAAACGGAAGCCCCTCGACGTCGCGGCGGCCGCGCGGCCGTGCCGCCCGCAACGGCGCGGTGCGCTCCTCACGCGCACTCCATGGGGTCGCGAGGTGCGAAGTGTGTTCGCCGAGTCGCGGCGCTGCCGTGCGCGTCCGGGCCGGCGTCCTGTCGAGGCGGTACGGAAATCCCGGGCGCGTCCAGTCTCCGCCGGGCTCCCGCAGGAAGAACGGTCGCGCGCGGAATTGTTCGAACCGCTGCAGCGTATCGCCGCTTCCGATGCGGATCGTCGGGATTCGGAACGCCTGGCCGAGCGTCACGATCTCGTCCACGGTGCGCGCGTCGAGCCAGGGTTGGATCGCCTCGAAGAACTCCCGCGCGATCGGGAGATCGGACTGGATGCCCTCTTGCTCCTCGACGAACTGGGGAACCTCGAACAGTGCGCACGTGTCACTCCACTGCTGCGCCGTGAGGACGTTGACTCCGACCCAGCCGTCCTTGCAGCGCAGCACGCCCGGAAGTGGAGTTCGCCGGGCCTGGGGCGGCGGGAGGCCGAGCTGCTTCAGCGTCTCCGCGAAGAGCATGGGATACGGCAGCGTCGCGACGAGGCACTCCATCATCGAGACGTCGACCTCGACGAACACGTTGCGATCGCGGGCGGCGCGGACGGCGGTGAGCGCACTGGTCGCCGCGAAGGAGCCGGCCAGATACTCGGGGATCCGCCCCCCGACGCGCGCCGCCGCCGCTCCAGGTACACCGCGCGACGACACCCATCCGCCCGCCGCTTGCACGACCAGCTCGGTCTCCTCCCGATCGCGATAGGGGCCGGTCTGCCCGAACGGGGAGATCCGGACGACGCTCAAGGTCGGATTCCACGTCCGCAGCAGGTCGGGGCCGAGGCCACGCGCCTCGAGCGCACCGGGACGACCGCTCTCGACGAGAAGATCGGCCGCGCCGAGCAACGGGCGGAGGCTCTCCGCCGCCCCGGCCGAACCGCCGAACACGATGCTTCGCTTGTTGGTGGTCAAGTACCGCGCGAGGCCGCTCGCCTCGGGATCTTCGACGCCGTCCCGGAACGGTCCCCAACGACGCAGGGGGTCCCCTTCGGGCGGCTCCACCTTGACCACGTCGGCGCCCAGATCCGCGAGCAGCTTGGTCGCGTACGAGCAGGCGATGTCGCCGCCGATCTCGACGACGCGTAGATCGCGAAGGGCTTCCATCTTGGGTCGCGCGACCGAGCGGGTTTCGGCTCCGCCGCTTCGTCTACGTATCCCGGGCCCGCCCGGCGGACAACGATGCGAGCGGCACCTCGCTCAGCGAACGCGCTCGTCCGCACTTCGGGCAGCCGATCGGGACGGCCGCGAGCGTCCCCGGTGCAGGTCGTCGTCCCCGTCCGAATCCCCGGGACGCGGTCCCCGCGCGGCCGAGCTCGAAACTTGCGCCCGCGGGCCCGACGCGAGAGGATCCCGTCGTGGCCGCGGAGCTCGACCACCTCATCCTGCACGTGAACGACGTCGCGAAGAGCCTCGAGTTCTACACGGAGATCCTCGGCTTTCGCGACGCGGGAGAGCAGCCACCCTTTCGGGTGCTTCGGGTCCACGAGGGGCTGACGCTGCAGCTCGCGCCCTGGGGGACGTCGGGCGGCACCCACCTGGCGTTCGCGCTCCCGCAAGACGACTTCGAGACGATCTTCGCTCGCGTCCGCGAGCGCGGCGTCCCCTTCGGCGACTCGTTCCACTCGGTCGGGAACCAGAAGGGGCCTGGCGAGGAGGCGGGGGCTCGCGGGCCCGGCAAGGCGGTCTACGTGCTCGACCCGAACCAGCACCTGATCGAGATCCGTCATTATTGAAGACGCGGCGACGATGGCCTAGATCTGGACGTGACCGAGCGGTCAGCGGACCGCGCCGGCCAGGTCGAGTTCATGACGAAGCCCGGGAAGCTCGCCGTCGGAATCGGAGCGGCCGCCGCCGTCTGCGGGGTCCTCGCCGTGCCCCTGCCGACGTCCGTCGCGTGGGTTCCCGGGTGGGCGAGTCTCTCGTGCGCGCTCGCCGCGTGGGCCTACGTCGCCAACCTCCCCGGCATCTACGGCAAGCGCCACGGCCGGCTCGTATGGTGGCGGGCGGCGCCCACTGCGGTCTTTCTCGGAGCGTTCCGGATCGCGTGCGCGCTCATGCGTGCGTGGCGGAGGCATCCGACGAAGAGCCGCGTGTCGGCGAGCGTCTGGGTTGCCGGACGTGTCGAAGGCGACGACCTTCCCGCCGATCTGGAGTTCGTCGTGGACCTCGTCTCCGAGTTCCCCGAGCCCGCGGGCGTACGAAGACGGCCCGGCTACCGCTTCCTGCCCGTACTCGACGGCGGCGTACCTCCCGCGGTCGAGCCCGTGCTGGAGCTCCTCGAGGAGCTCGCCGATCCGCGACGCCCGGCTCTCGTCCACTGCGACTCGGGCATGGGCCGAGCCCCGACCTTCGCCGCCCTCCTCATGCTCCGCCGCGGCGAAGCCGACACCGTGGACGAGGCGCGCGCCGCCATCGAGCGCGCACGCCCATTCGTCCACCTCGGCACCGCCGACCGAGCCTTCCTGGCCCGCGTCGCCCCGCACGTCCCCCGTCCGAGCCTCACCCCCACCGCCGCCGCCTCCTGACCGCGACGGGCACGTTCCTTCCTTCTTCGGGACTCGTGGCCTTCTTGGCGCGGCCCTCGGACCGCGAAAAGGTAACAAGTTCGGGAAAGGTAACGAACGTCCCCTTCTGGGTTGACTTGGGTTCGGCTTGCTAACAATAGTTGTTTTGGGTGGTTCGGGTCGGAGCCCCCCCTCCGGCTCGGGGCGCTCGGGTGTGCGGGTTCCCGGGGGGTTCGCGGGTGGTCGCGGGCCCTCCGGGCATCGCACCTCAGGGGCCGCGGGTCGCGGCCTGGGTCGCGAGCCACGTCGTGATGCCGTCGACGAGGGCGCCCTCGAAGTGGACACGGCGTCGCGCGAGCCCTTCGCGGAGATCGTCGACGCGGTAGAGCCGGCCCGCCGCGATCACCGCCTCGAGGGAGGGAAGGGCGTCGAGGGTCCTCGTCGGATCCTCGCGGAAGACGAGCAGATCGGCGGGCGCGCCGGCGACCATGCGGCCCAGGCCCGGCTGGCCCAGGATCTCGCCCGCCTGCCAGGTCCCCGCGGCCCAGATCTCCTCGGGCCGAAGGCCGGCCTTCTCGAGCTCGCGCATCTCCTGATGGAGGCTGAGGCCCGGCAGAAGAAACGGCGCCATCGTGTCCGTGCCGAGAAGCAGGCGGATCCCGTTCTCGTGAAGCCGACGGACCACTCGACGCGCGTTCTCCGGCGCGTCGGCGAGCAGCTCCCAATCCCGCCGCGTCCGGTCGCGAAAGCGGGGATCGTTCCGGGGGTTCCACAACACGTCGCGAAAGTACCGGGGCAGCGCGCGGGCGTCGGGATCGGCGCGCAACCGCTCGTAGTCGGACAGCTTGCTCGTTCGCTCCCACGTGACGAGCGTCGGCGTATGCGCGATGTCGAGGACGGCCGACGTCGTCACGATCGAACGCAGGCGCGCGTCGGTGAGCGTCTCCTCTCCGGGCTCCAGCACTCCCGTGAGGTGCTGAACGTCGTCCAGAGCTGCCTCTCGAAAGCCGACGCTCGTCGGCACGTGTCCGATCACCGGAAGATCGGCGAGCTCCGCGGCCTCCCGGATCGCGTCGAGAGCCTCGGCGGAAAGACGATCGTACACCTTGATGCAATCGACCCCGTCTCGACGGAGCTCGCGGACCGCCCGCCTCCCCTCCTCCGGCGAATCCACCACGCGCGATCCCGACCAGAACGGCGGCGCGCCGTCCAGGATCGGTCCGCACGCGAAGATGCGTGGGCCGACCGCCTCGCCGGCATCGACGCGCTGCCGCGAATCGAGAATCGTACCATCGAAGTTGCCGGTGTCCCGGACCGACGTCACGCCGTGTGCGAGGAACAGCATGCCGAACAGCTCGACGTCGCCGAGGATCGTGTCGGGCGGGTGGTGCACGTGCATGTCGATCAAGCCGGGAAGAACGAAATGCCCGGCGTAGGCCCCGGCCGACTCGCCCCGCTGCGTCGGCTCGATCGACGCGATGCGCCCGCGCTCCACCACGATGGTCTGGTCGGACCGCGCGGGGCGTCCCGGCTCCACGACCGTCACCCCCGCCAGGCGACTCTCCTGGCTCGGCACGGGCATCGCCGGCGGCTCCAGCTCGAAGCGCAGCCAGCCGCCGACGAGCAGAAGAACCAAACCGGCGGCCAGGACGGCGCGGACGGCGCGAGCGAACATCCGCCCGTCCTATACCCGGAGCGCACGCGGGGCGAGCCCGTCGCCAGGCCCGCCCCGTTCGGCGAACAGGGACCGGCGGACGCGCTAGAACAAACCCGCGTCCATTCCGTCGACGAACGCGCCGCTCGGCGAGCCGAGCGGGGGCACCGGACAGCCCGCCGGTGCCGGAGCGTTCTTCTCCGACTGGAACTTGTCGACCTTGTCGAACTTGTCGGTCGACGCCGGCGAGCCCTTCTGCTTGGCCTGCGCCTCCGCGCACCAATCGACACCCGTACCCAGAGTCAGCCGGACCGCCATTCGTCCCTGCTTGGGCTCGTCCAGCGTGTAGTCGAAGTTGGACTTGCCGGCCTTGATCTTCACGAGGCCGTCCTTGAGGATCACGACCTGGACCGCTCCGTTCGGCAGCCCCTTGAACTTGTAGCCACTCGAGGTGGCGAACCAGTTGCCCGCCGGCAGATCGATCGTGACCTGCTCGCCGCTGCCGTTGGCGTTGTAGACACGCAACGTGCCGCCATTCGCGGTCGGATCACCCACGGAGCCACCCGCCGGTGCCACGATCGCCGGGTCCTTCGAAGTGAAGGTGAGCTTGCGCTTCGTCGGCGTCGGCGGATCCGTCCGGTCCTTCATCTTCAGGACCTTCGTCGAGATCGGCACGTGCGGCGTCGATCCCGGGAAGCTCGTCGGGTCGTTCGGATCCGAACCCGCGTCGAGCTCGTCGCGATCGCGACGGTCGTCGCCGTCACGGTCGATGCCCATGCGGATGCCCGCACCGACCGGCACGCAGGAGTACGTCGCCTCCTGTCCAGGCGAGATCAGTCCGAGCAGGGTCGCTACCGGAACCGAGCCTTCGGAAGTCCGGTCGGTGAGGAAGCGGTTCGTGCCGAAGCCGATGTAGTAGACACCGCGCGCCTCGCCCGAGAACTCGCCCTTCCCGATCACGTCGCAGTTGCCGGCGTCGGCCTGATCCAACAGGAGCTGGAGGCGCGCCAGCGTCGCCGCGTCCCCGACGTTCCCCGCGTTCAGCGTGACCTGCTGCCCCACGGCCGGCTTGAGACCCGTCTCGAGGGAGACCACGAACGCCTCGACGTTTCGACGGGCCGTCGCGTTCGGGAAGTTGAAGACGTTGGCCGACAAGAAGTCGTTCACGGTCGCCAGGCTACCGTCGTGAAGGAAGCCGAAGCCTCTCACCTGGTCCCCCAGGAAGCCGGTCGGCGGCACGAGGGACTGCCCGGGCGGAACACCGAACATTCCGAACTTTTGATACTGATTGCGCAGGTGGGCGATCTTGAACTCCTGCGTCTCGCCTTCGGTCGACGAGAGGCCATCGGTGCCGAAGAAATCCTGCGCCGGATCGATGCGATGGCAGTGATTGCACGTGTTGCCGCCATCTACGTTGGTGTTGAAGTAGAAGGTCTCGCCGGATGCCTGCGGCCCCGTCGGGACGTCGTCCAGGTCCCGGATCGGGTTCGGCGGATAGCGGACGGTCAGGATGAAATCGGTGAACTCCTGCATGTGCCCCGTCGGGAGCTGGTCCGCGTTTCCGAGGAGCCCGACGAACGCCGGATTGAAGGCGTTGAACGCGGCTTCCTCGTCGAGGGCGTTCCCACCGGTGCTGCAGCCCGTGCGGTCGCCACGCCAGTGCATCGGGCCCGCGTTCGCGAGGCCACGCAGGCTCTGCGTGGTCATCGGGCCCTTCAGGGGATGGAAGGGCGTGCCCGATCCCGCGCGGAACGGATTGCAGTTGGCGGTCGTCGACGTCGCTTCCGCATCACCGAGGTCCCAGGCCTTGTCGTCCTGATCCGCGAAGTGGTGGCAGCTCGCGCACGCGTTGTCGCCGTGACCGGACTGCTTCGCGTTGTAGAGGTGGCGGCGCCCCTTGCGGACGACCGACGGCTGCGGGTCGTAGTCGCCGAGGGCGACCGTATCGGTCTGCGCCGCGAGAGCCGGATCCGACGCGTTCGTGACGATACCGATACGCTGATCGAACCGGTTCAAGACGTAGAGGCGATCGTTCGGCTCGTCGAGCGCGAGCCCGCTCGGACCGCCGCCCGTGTGAATGAAGGTCTTGGCGACCGTACCGCCTTCGAGGGTGGCGGAGTCGAACATGGCCACGTGGCGCGACCCCAGCATCGCGACGTATGCACGAGACCCGTCGCTCGAGAACACGAGATCCGTCGGAAAGGCGCTGGATTGCTCGATCTCGCTCTCGGGTCCCGGCGACACGAAGTAGTTGATGTGTGGATTGAGATGGTGACGAACGGGCGCGCCGCCACTCACCACCGTGATGCTGCTCTCCACGATGCGGCCCTTCACTCCGTGCAGGCCGTCGAAGACGTGGCCTTCGAAGCGGACGTCGTTGTGATCCTCCGTGTTCGTGACCCAGAGGTTCCCGTTCGCCGGATTCACCGCCAGGTTGAAGATCGTGGTCGCGACACCCGTGACCTCCTGTCCGGCCAGGGCGGCCGGGACTGGCAAGTTCGCGTCGATCGGGAAGACGTCCTGATCCGGGAGGCTGAACGGTACGAACGGAGTCCAGTTGGTTCCCACCTCGTCGACCCAGGCGAGCCCGTTGAACTTGAGGATCAACCCGACGTCCGGGGCACCGCCCAGCGCGCCGCCCGGGGGCGGCGGGAGGCCACCGTTGTTGGTGACCGTACGCTCGGTCAGGGTCATCGTCTGATTCCCGGAGTGGAAGATCGACGCGTAGACCGTGCTGCCGTCCGCCGACGCGGCAAGACCGCGCGGTGTGTCGCCGAAGAGCACGATGTTCGCGATCGGCGTGCCGCCGAGCGGCGCACCGAGATTCCCCGCGTCCCAGACCTGGACCACCGCACGACCGATCCCCTCGGTCTCGTAGTCGACCGGGACCGGGCAGTTCTGGCCACGGCGGGCGGTGGAAACGAACGCCCGGTTTCCGCCCGGGCCGGCGAACACGATGTCGCGCGGCTCGTCACACGTGAACAGCGTGCGCGTCACGCGCGAGAGCTCCGGGGTCGGATCGACCGCGACGATGCTGATGCTGTCGGAGAGGTGGTTCACGACCCACGCCTCCGTGTTGGTCCGCGCGGCGACGGCCGCGGGCTCCATCCCGACCGGAACCTCCGCGTAGAGCGAGAGACCTCCCGGCGTGACGTCGTAGATCGCCAGGCGGTTGTCGGGGGTGTTGACCGCGAAGAGCCGACTCCCGTCGGGCGACATCGCGAGCGGCCGGACGTGGCCCGTTTCGAAGTTGGTGAAGGTGCCCGCGGGCGACTGGGCCAGGGCCGGAAGCGCGACCAGGAGGACCCAGGTCGCGGCGAATGGCCGCAGAAGGATGTTGGCGAGTCTCATCGGTCGTTCCCCCCGAGAATTCGGTCTGACGAGCAGTCTAGCGAACCGCCCTCGACGCGGGCGAGTCGGGAATCCTCCCCCCTTCGCCGGGACGCCATGGCCGGGTCGCTGGAGCTTCGTGGCGTTTCGAGTCGCCGGAGCCACGGTTGGTTAAACCGACCGTGCACCGCGCCCCGGCCCACGTTGGAGCCCGCGCGACGCGGCGCGACGCGTCATCTCCACCCCGGCGCCGGGCGGCAGCGCCTCTGCCGTGGCCCCGGCCATCGATCACGCTTTGCGGGTCGGCCCCGCGGTTCGCTCGAGCCGGGACGGGAGGCCGTCGCGCCCCCGACGAGGCTCGCACCCGAAGCGCGACTCGACCCTGCCCGATACGGCACCTACACTCGCTCGGATGTCGCGTGACTCGCGGGGAGGAACGTGGCCGCTCGCGCTCGCTGCCGGAGCGAGCGCCGCCTGGTGGGTGCAGGTCACGCTGCGCTGGGCCCAGCTCGCGCCGCGAGCGGCGAGTGGCGAGAGCGAGTCGGCACTGCTCGCCGCGCTGCTCGCGGGCACGTGGCTCGGTGGATGGATGGCCGCACGGTGGGGGGACCACGGAGCTCCGCTCGCGACGTTCGCGCGGGGCCAGCTGCTGCTCGCCGCGGCGTGTGCATCCACATCGGCGACGCTGGCGACGACGGGGTGGACGAACCCACTCGTGATCGCCGCCGTCGGGACCCCTCTCGGCGTGGTCGCGCACGGAGCGCGTTCGACGCCCTCGGCGCTCCTCCTCGGAGGAGCCATCGGGTGGGCCCTCGGAGGCGGCGGAACGCTCGGCGGCGCGTCGCTCCTCGTTCAATCGATCACCGCCGCGCTCGGCCAGGCCGCGATCGGCGGCGCGGCCCTGGTGCGCGCACGCGGACGCGCGGCGGAAGCCGCAGGTCCGGCCGCGACGGGAGGAGCCTGGAGCGCCGGCGCAGGATTCATCCTCGGACTCTTCGTGGCCGTCGCGGCGCGTGGCCTCGCTCCCTACACGGGAGACACCGTCTACGGAGCCGCACTCCTCGGCACGACGACGCTCGCCGGGTGTGCCGCCGGCGCCCGGCTCGCGCGCGGCCGTCCCTCTTCCGCGACGCTCCTGGCCCTCGCGCTCGTGGCGGGAGCGGCCACCTTCGCGTTGCAGGGCGAGCTCGACTGGATCCTGCCGGGGCTGGCCCGCCGCGTCGGCGGCCTGGCCTCCTTCCCGCGCACCGTCGCGCTCGCGGCCCTCGTCACCGGGCTCGCTCTTCTGCCCACGACGATCCTGCTGTGCACGGGCGTCGGCGAGCCGGCGCTGCGGCGGCTGCCGTGGATGGCCGTCGGAGCCGCGGCGGTCGGACTCGCCGGTCCGCTGGCGACCGGGGCCAGCGCGCTGGCCTTCGGAGACCGTCCCTTCGAGCAGCGCTACGGCCCGCTTCTCTACCTTCGAGAGCAGGGTCTGCGAACGATGCTCGTGACCGACGATCCGGAGCAAGGGCGCATCCTTCGACGCGTGGACGGCGACTCCCCGGGCGGCGCCGGGACCGACCCCGAAGACCGCGTCAACGCACAGATTCCGATGCTGCTGCATCCGAGCGCGCAGCACGTGTTGCAGCTCGGCTTCGGTGTCGGGAACGGCGCCTCCTCGATCCTCGCGTACCCCGTCGCCCGGCTCGACGTCGTCGATCGGGATGGTACGGCTGCCGAGATCGCGCCCTTCTTCGACGGGACGAACCTCGACGTTCTCTCCGATCGCCGTCTCGTCCTGCACGAGGGGGACCCCTGGGCGTTCCTCGCGAGCTCCGACCGGAGCTGGGACGTGATCCGCCTCGGCGGCAGCGACTTCGAGGGCAGAACGGGCGACGACCTACCCACGATCGAGCGATTGGAACTCGCGCGCGAGCGGCTCTCGCCCGGCGGAGTCGTGAGTCTTCGAGTGAACGTCGGACGCCTCTCCAACGAGGACCTCCGCGTCGTCGTCGCGACCATGGCTGCCGCGTTTCCGTCGCTCACGATCTGGGACGGACCGCTCGGGTACAACTGGGTGATCAACGGGAGCGCCGATCCCCGTCCGCCCTCCCTCGCCCTACTCACCCGGTGGCGCGACGACCCCGACGTCGACGCCGAGATCGGCTCACTGGGGCTGGACGACGCCGCGACGTTCCTCGGGCACCTGGTCATGGGGGACGACCAGGCG
>JAUIFY010000230.1 GCA_030430245.1 bacterium
GGCCGCCATCCTGCCCTGCGCCCTGCTCTTCTTCCTCTCCAACGACCGGAAGTGGAAGTTCTCACTCACCGACGTACTGATCGTCGGCTACGTGTGCTCGATCACCTACTCCGAGTACGTCAACATCGACTACAAGGAAGCGCAGAACCTGGCCTTCATCCTGCTCACCACGGCCTTCCTTCCCTACGTCCTGACCAAAGGCATCGTGGAGCCCTACGGGGTTCGCGAGCAATTCGCGAAGAGACTGACCCTCCTCTTCACGATCTGCGCGGCGACTCTCACGTACGAGACCCGGATGGGGCGGCCGTTCATCCGCGGACTTCTGGACCAATTCTTCCCCGGCCAGGGCTACTGGGTCACGACGTTTCGATGGGGGCTCGCCCGCGCCGCGGGCCCCTACGGCCACTCGATCGTCTCGGGAATGATGTTCGTGGTCGCGTACCGAATCGCGCGTTGGGTCGAGTGGGCCGGCTACTGGAGGGAGCCGGTGCCGTACTTGAGCCGGAAGCTCCCCTTCCACCTCGACAGGGCCCGTCTCCTCAGCCTCGCCACCCTCGGCGGACTCGTCCTCACGCTGGTCCGAGGACCCTGGATGGGGGCATGCGCCGCCGCGGCGATCGTCTTCGTTTGCCGCTCCAAGAACCGGGGAGCGTACCTCACCATCCTGATCGCGCTCATGATCGTGGTCGGAGTCCCCGCGGGCATCTCCTTCTACGAGTACGTCTCGGTCGGGCGCGAGAACGCGCTGACGGTCGCTCAGGAATCGGCTGCGTACCGCTTCGAGCTGATCGTCGAATACGCCGAGATCGCCAAAGAACGCCTCTACTGGGGCTGGGGACGAAACCTGTGGCCCGAGGTCCCCGGCATGCCGTCGATCGACAACAACTTCCTGCTCCTCGCCCTGAACCACGGCGTCATCGCCCTCGCGTTCTTCAACCTGGCGCAGCTCTGGCTGGTCGTCCACTTGATCCGGCTCGGCGTCCGACGAAAGCCGGGCGACCCGACCGCGCTCCTCGCGTTCTCGCTGGCGGGAATCATCGTGGCAATGGTCGTCTCCCTCGCGACCGTCGGCCTGCTCTCGAACATCGTGCAGCTGTTCTTCATGATGCTCGGCTGGTGCGACGGCGTGGTGAAGACGAGGGGGGTCCCCGTCCCGAAGCCGGTCGTCGTCTTTCGCTACCAGAGAGTCATGACGTAGAGGGTCGTCCGTACCACGTCGCGAGACGGATGCGATCGAGCTCGGGCTGCAGCTCCGGGTCGAACTCCGCGTCGCGCTTCTCGATCAAGTGCATCCACGGAAGGTCCGCCGTCTCCTTCTCCAGGCGCTCGACGTAGTCGTCGAGCCGACAGATGAGCTTCCCGGGAACGCCTCCGTACACGACGTTGTCAGGAACGTCCTTCGAGATCACCGCGTTGGCGGCCACGATCGCGTTCGGGCCGATCGTCACCCCGGGCAAGATGATCGCCTGATGACCGATGTACACGTTGTCGCGCAACTCGATCTTCCCGACGCGATCGAGGCTCAACCCGTAGGCTCGGTTGATCATGTTGATCGAGCCATCGTGGCCGAAGAGAGTGCATCCGGAGAGCCGCACGTTGTTCCCCATCTTCACGTACGACGGATCGGCGATGTGCACGTTCGTCTGGACCGAGCAGTTCTCGCCCATCGCGTAGAGCACCTTTCTCGCCTTCAAGAACTCGGCCCATTCTCGGCCGTCGGGCCGACCGTACCTCTTGTAGACTCCGACGAGACGCCCCTGTTCGAACGCGACCTTCCGCAGCATCGCGACAATGCGGGCTTTCATGCTCCACTCCCGAGCGGCCGAGCCCGTTCGGACTCGAGCCCTCGCTCGAGCCCCTCGACGCCACCAGCCCGGAGGCGTGCATACAGGCCCATGGCCTCGTCGACCTTGGCGTCCCAGGAGTATCGCGCGGCCGCGATGCGGCAGCCTTCCTCACCCTTGCGACGCCATTCGTCGGGGTTCGCCGCGACGTCGAGCAAGGCCTCCCCGAGGCGCTCCGTGACGTAGTCGGGGCCGTTCGGTTCGATGCCGCGGCCGACCGCGTCGCAGACGATCTCCGCCGGCCCCCCGTACGCCACCGTGAGGATCGGGCGCGCGCTCGCCATCGCCTCCAGCAGGACCGCGCCGCCCGATTCGCGTACCGACGGCAGGCAGAACACGTGCGCGCGGCGCATCTCGGCGGCCACCTCGTCGAGGCTTCGCTCACCGAGAAAGGTGACGATGTCCGCGAGACCCTCGACCTGCGCCTCTCGCTCCCACGCGTCGCGCATCGGGCCATCGCCCACGACCGCGAGCTGCACCGGCTGCTTCGTCCGCACGCGCGCGAGCGCGGCGAGAAGCATCGGAAGGCCCTTCACCGCCACCAGACGGCCGACGAAGAGGATCCTGAGAGGCACGTCGACCGAAGGAGGATCGGGCCAGGGGGCCGCTCGGAACCGGGCGGGATCGATCCCGTTCTCGACCAGCGGGACGCAGAGGCGACGGTAGCGTTCCGGGATCGCGTCGCGAGTCGCCGCGGTCGCCGTGAGGAGCACGGACGCGTTGCGGGTGGACCCCCACACGGCGTCGAGGATGCGTGCGAGATGGCGCACCGGGTAGATCCACCGCCCCTCTTCCTTCATCACGTTCGGGAACTGCCTCGGGTTCTCGAGCCCCCCGTTCATCGGCCCGATCAGGACGGGCGCACCGACACGGTGAAGACGCGTCGGCGCGACCGGAGAAACCGGCGTGACCTGATGCGCGACACACCACGTCGTCCCCGCCTTCTTCCGCCGCCTCGCTTCGCGAACGACCATCGCATCGTAGGGGAAGAAGTCGAGCGAGGAGACGAGGAAGACGGCATGCTCGCTTCCCGGGAAGATGCGCCGCGCGGCCCGGTACAGCGGCCCCGCGAACCACTCCGTGTCGATGTAGACGATCTCCGATCCCGGCGGCGCACCTCCCGCGCCCTCCAGCGCTTCTCGATTCCTCACATGCGTGAAGAGCGTCGTCGGCTCTCGTTGCGACACGCGGCGGAACCACTCCCAGCCGATCTGCGAAACCGAGCCCATCCCCGGCCCGCACTGGTACGCGGACAGAAGGATCCGCGGTCGCGAGTCCGCGATCACGCCGCGTTCCTCTGCTTGAGGGCACGCGCGGGGACGCCGGCGACCAGCGCCCCTGCCGGCACGTCGTGCGACACGACGGCGTTGGCCCCGACGACCGCCCCGTCGCCGATCGTCACACCCGGCAATACCATCACGCCCCGCCCGATCCACACGTTGCGACCGATCCGAATCGGCGCGGAGACGTGCCCCGAGTGTCGGATCGGTCGATCGGGCAGCCGCCGGTGGTTCGCATCTCGAATGCTCGCGTACTCGCCGATCATGGTACCGGCGCCGACCGTGACCCCGGCGAACGCCACCACGTGCACGCCTCGCGACATGACCACGTCGTCGCCGATCTCGATGCTGCCGTCGTCCTGCGTCTCGAGATACAGATCGCGGTAGAGGTACAGATCCTCACCGAATCCGATCTTGCCGGTGCCATGGATCTCCGGGACGCCCAGGACGACGACCGAGGCCGGGACCTCGCCGACCACCGTCGAGGAAAGCCTCGCGTGCGCCCACGCTCTCCGGAGCGGGTCCGCGAGCCTCCCGGCGAGCCCGGCAGCCGGCCGCAACACCCCCGCGGCCAGGTGCTTCAACGGGCGAGTCATGCAGAGGTCCTCCTATGCGTTTCGAAGAGCGATCAACTCCACAGCAGGCGCGCGATCAGAGGCTCGGGCGGGAGCTGTCCGGTCTCGTGAGTCCGGAGCATCTCGGTGATGTAGCCGCCGTTGTCGTACACCCGGACGCGGTTCACGATGGTCCCGACCACTGGTGGAGCCAGGCGCTCGATGAGCCGAGCGGCGCGAGAGATCTGTCCCGGCCAGACACCCTCTGCCGCGACCACGAGCATCGTTCCGTCGGTGGACTGGCAGAGGATCTCGGCGTCTGCCGAGAGCTGCACCGGAGGTGCGTCGATGACGACGAAGTCGTAAGCGGCCGACAGCTTCTCGAGGACCTTCGGAAGTTTCTCGAGCGACGGGAGGTGATGCGTTCCATCGTCGAGGCTCCCGACGGGCAGGCGATCGGGAAGTCCGGCCTCCCCTCGAAGGATGAGGTCTTCGATCGGCGCCCCTTCGAGCGCCGCGACGAGCCCACGCGAACGCCGCGAGCTCTGAAAGCGCGGATCCGGCTTGAAAGCGTTGCCTTCGACGGCGAGCGTACGCACGCCGAGGGAGCCCAACTCGACGGCGATGTCGAGCGCGAGCGTCGTCGTGCCGTCGCCCGGCGCGACCGACGTGAATACGAGCTGCCGCGTGCCGTGCCGCCGACGGTCGCGGTCGATCGCGAGCGCGAGCCGCCGCGACAGATCGCGCGCAAACGACTCGACCCGCCCATCGGATCGGTCGAGCTGCCAGCCGATCGGCGCGAATCCGAGAAGCCGCTCGAGATCGTTCGGCGCGTGGATCCGATGGTCGACGAGATCGACGGCGATCGGGAGAGCGATCGCGAACGCGAGTGCCGCGACGACGAAGATCAGGAAGAGCTTCTTGCGACCGCCGCTGATCGGAATGTCGGAGTTGCGGGCGGGCGTCACGAGCCGGACCAACCCGGGAGCCTTGTTCTCGAGCCGCAGATACTCGATCCGCCCCTCCACCTCGTTGATCTTGGCGCGGTCCTCGTCGATCTTCTCGCGCAACGCGCGCCCCTGGTAGTACTTCCGGGAGAACCAGGACGCCTTCTCGCGCTGCTTCGTGACGAGGTCCCGAAAGCCCTTCTCCTCGAGCTTCGCCTTCTCCACGGCGGCGGTGAGCGCTGCGAGCTCCCTCTCGGCCGCCACCCGACGATCCTCGAGCACCATGCTCTCCGCGTGGGAGAGGCGCTCCGCCGTCAAGGATTCGACCTCGGTGTCGATGTCGGCCACCTGTTGCTCGAGCCCCCGGCGCGCCGGATGGCCCGGCCCGAGGATGTTCAGCTCGAGGATGAGCTCGCTGCGCCGTTCCAGGAACTGCGACTTCGTGCTGCCGAGGATCGGGTCGTTCGCGAGAATGTCCTCGGCCTGGGCCGTGAGCGGGAGCCCCTCGATCGTCTCCAGGCTCCGACGCTTGGCCTCGAGCGCCGCTTCGGCTGCGATGCGCTCCCGGATCGCCGACGCCAGCGCGCCGGTGGCCTCCCCGAGCGCCTCGTCGTACGGCGTCGGATTCTCCACCTCGAAGGTGGTCATCCCGAGCTCCTGGCTGAGAGCGTTCTCCTCGTCGATGCGCTTCTGCATCGACTCCTCGAGCTCCTTCTTGCGAGCCAGAAGGTTGTGGATGCGCTCGTCGGAGCCATAGAGCTTCTCGTGGTCGTACGTCTCGATGTAGGTCTCGACGATCGTGTTGACCGTCTCCGCCAGTCCCCAGGGTTGATCTCCCGCGAGGCCGACGCTCACGAGGTACGTGTCTTCGATCTCTTGCACGTCGAGCTGGCGCTGCAGATTCTCGGCACCCTCGACGTCGGTCTTCCCCTCGGGCTGCCACAGCTCCCGGATCTTGGGTGGCAGCTTCGCGAGCGCCTTCTCGACGATGTCGAAGCGCGCGATCGTCCGGACCTGCTGTTGGACGAACTGGCGGTACTGGGTGGTCGACGGCATGGCGACCTCCTGCGGCTCGCGCAGGTTCGCGACGTAGGTCGGGAAGATCTGGACGCCGGCCACGGCCCAGTACTCCGCGGTTCCCATGATCCACGCGAACGGTAGCCCTACCAGGATGATGGCGAGCGCCGTGCTCGTCGCCATCTTGGGATGGTTCTTCAGGCTCAGCAGGGGCTTCACGCCCCGACGCCGGGGCGCCTCCTCGGTCGGGACCGACGGGGGTCCCGTGTTCGTAGGCTGGCTCTGGTTCACTCCGGTTGCCGATTCCTCTCGCGTCCGGCGCACGATGACGCCGAGACCGGCGTCCGCGGGGCGGAAACCGAGTCCGAGGGGTTATCGTCCCCGAGACGCCATGGCTTTACCCCGGTGTTCCGAATCGGGACCCGGGGGGAGAGGCCCGGGAGATCGGGCGGGCGCTCCCGAATCATCCGACACCGACGCGCCGCGAAAGGCCCCTGACCCGCCCCCCGACGTTCCGCCGAATCCTCTCGAACGGCATCCAGAGCATGGCCTTCATCCTCTCGTCGGGACGGGCGCGGAAGACGGTCGAGTGGTGCACGCCCGACCAGCGCGGCGGCGGATCCTCGGTGTAGTAGTAGCCGGCGAACGACTTCCGCAGAACTCCCTCCGGGCAGTCCAGGGCGGTCACCCCGTGGAAGCTGGTCTCGCTGGTCTCGAAGACGACGCAACGATTGAAGGCCGGCGTGAACGCGTGGTGACACACGCGCACGTCGGGATCCCAGAGCTCGATCTTGCCGCCCCACTCCTCCTGCCAACCCGAATTGAAGTAGATGAGGATGTTCAAGCGGCGAAAGAGTGCCTTGTCGCGGATGTAGTTGAAGTCCACGTGGACGTCGAGATGCCCATGGCTCCGCGTCTCGTGAATCCCCCCGCCGACCAGATCGGGGTCGGCCATGAGGTTCGGAATGCCCATCACGTCCGAGAGCAGGTCGAGCCACTCCGGCGATGCCAGCTCCTCGTGGAGCCGCGCGACCGGCGGTGGAAAGAGCCGCGCGTCCGGGATCTGGATCTTCCCCTTCTCGTTGACCGCGTCGAACTCCTTCCCGAGTCGGGCGGCTTCCTCGAAGCTCGGATAGGACGCCTCGACGGCCCGGGCGAAATCGCGATCCAGGAACTCGTCGACGCAGAAGAAGGGAAAGGGCACGGAGACCCGCACCCGCGAACGAAGCGACTCTCGATCGATCGCGTTGATCATCATCTCAGGGATCGAACCCGACGAGCGGCGACTTGAGGTTCCCAGCGGTCCCCCGCCCCGCCAACCCGCCTCAAGAATCGGCCGAACCCGCCGATATCTCAGACGCTAGGGAGCGTGCACGCAGTGGCCATGGAGAACCTGAGCGTCGTCGACGGGGGGTCGGATCCACCCGAGCAGGTCTTCCAGGACCGTGCGGAGCGGATCCTGATCGCCGACGACAATCCCGCCAACCTCCTGCTTCTCCGCCGAATCCTCGCCAAGGAGCCCTGCGCGCTGGTCGAGGCGGAGAACGGGGACGAGGCTCTTCAGTTGGCGCTCGAGCACCGGCCCGATCTCGTTCTCCTCGACGTGATGATGCCCGGCCTCGATGGGTACGAGGTCGCCCTCGCCCTCAAGCAGGACCCGCACATGTCGGAGGTCCCGGTCATCTTCCTCTCCGCGCTCTCCGACGCATCCTCCAAGGTCAAGGGACTCGAAGCGGGAGCAGTCGACTACATCACGAAGCCCTTCAACAAGGACGAGGTTCTGGCCCGGGTTCGCAACCAGCTGAAGCTCGGTCGCCTCACCAAGGAGCTCCGCAAGGCGAACCGCGACCTGAGTGAGAAGCAGCGCCGGATCGACGAGGATCTCAGAGCGGCAGCCGCGATCCAACGCTCCCTGCTCCCCTCACAGGCCCCGACCTCCGACAAGCTGATCGCCGCATGGCGGTTCCTGCCCTGCGACCAGAACGCAGGGGACCTCTTCGCTTTCAACCAGCTCACGTCGAACGAGTTCGCCTTCCACGTGATCGACGTCAGCGGACACGGCGTGCCCGCGGCGATGATGACCGTCGCCCTCTCACAGAGCCTCGCGCCCGACAACGGCCACACCCGGCAAGCCGCCGAAGACGGCGGCGAGCCCGTCGTGGTCCCGCCCGCGGAGGTCCTGAACCATCTCGACGTCGAGTATCCGATCGAGCGCTTCGAGCGCCATTTCACGATCGCGTACATGCTGCTCGATCTCGACACTGGCCTGCTGCGCTACAGCCGCGCCGGCCACCCGATGCCGTTCGTCCTTCGTCGCGACGGCGCCCTCGAGGAGCTGCCCGCGGGAGGAACGATCATCGGTCTCGGCGGCGTCGTTCCGTTCGAGGAGGGGCGCTGCCAGCTGGAATCGGGCGATCGCCTGTTCGTCTACACCGACGGGATTCCCGAAGCGGTGAACGCGGCCGGGGAGTTCTTCGGCGAAGACGCCATGTATCGCGCACTACGGGATGCGCACGGCCTTCCGCTCGACGACGCGTGCGGAAGGTTGATCGACGCCGTCCAGGAGTTCGCCGGGACCCACGACTTCGACGACGACGTCACCCTGTTCGCAATCGAGTTCGATGGGAGGCGTGCGGGGTCGGACGCCCCTCGCGCAGAGAGGTGAAGAGAAAGATGAACCTGGAGCAAACCAAGGCAGGCAACGTGCTCATCGTTCGCGTTCGCGAGAACCGGATCGATGCACACCTGGCGCCTGATCTGAAGCAACGACTCGGGGACCTGATCGACAGCGGAGACAACCATCTCGTTCTCGACCTCGCGGACGTCGAGTTCGTCGACTCGAGCGGGCTCTCGGCGATCGTCTCCGCAATGAAGCTTCTGGACGGCCGCGGCGACCTCGTGCTTTGCCAGCCGCAGCCGGCGGTCACCAGCCTGTTCAAGCTGACGCGACTCGACAAGATCTTCCGCATCTACGCGGACTCGGCCGGCGCCATCGCGGCAGTCGCGAACTAGGCCGTACCGAGGTACGGGCCGAGGCTCCGGACGATGCGAACGGGAACGATCCGTCTGACGATCGACTCCCGAGTCGATCAGGTTCACATGATCGGTTTGGCGATCAAGGGGATCTGCGCCTCGATTCCGATGACCGAAGAAGAGAGCTACCAGACCGAGCTGTGCATCGTCGAAGCCGTGAACAACGCGGTGGAGCACGGGTACCGGAACGAAGCGGGCCACGAGGTCTGCGTCGATGCGACGGTGGACGGTGGAGCCTTGACCCTCCGGGTGCTCGACCGAGGAGTTCCGCTCGATTGGGAATCCGTTCAGGAACGGCGGTCGGATGCGACCCTTCTCGACGAAGGAGGTCGCGGCTTCCTGATCATGGAATCGTACATGGACCGCGTCTCGTACGCTCGAGTCGGAGACGAGAACGTGCTGACGCTGGTGAAGGGGATCCGTGCCGAAGCTCACCCGTAGATGCACGACCGTGTGGACGTCGAACCGACCCGGTCAGGACTTCGCGAGCTCCGCAGCGGCCGTGGCCACGTCGTCGAACATCGCGAACGCACTCTGCAACCGCGTCAACTCGATCAGGGATCGCACCGGATCCGTCAGCCCGACGAGTGCGACGTCTCCGCCCGCGCTCCGCGTCTTCTTCAGAGCCGTCACCAGAACGGAGAGACCACTGGAATCCACGAATCCAACACCCGATAGATCGAAGACCAACCGCACGCGCCCCTCGTCGATCAGCCCCTGCAGCTCCTGCCTCGCCTCGCTCGCAACCTTCGCATCCGCCCGGGAGGGAAACGTGAGAACCTCGACGGTCCCCACCGCACGACGTTTGAGCAGCATGACGTCCGACCGCCTACTGGCGTGGTCCAACCGAGTCAAGGCGACGAGCCTCCTTCTCTGCACGCTCACTCTCGTCGGCTGCGTCGGAACCAAGAAGCTCTACCCCGTCGGCGACCCGAGCGGCCCCCACGGGTTCCGGCCGGCCGACCGCCGCGCCGAAGCCTTCGCCACCCCGGAGCAGCTGCGAGAGACGGAGCCGATCCGTTCGGACGTCTACACGATCGGCCGCGGCGATCGTCTCACGATCGACATCTTCGGACACCCGGATCTTTCCGGCGAACACGTCGTCGGCCCCGACGGTCGGATCACCATCAACGTGGCGGGACCGCTGCGAATCGCGGGCCTCTCCTCGGAGCAGGCGGCCGCGAAGGTCAGTCAGGCTCTCAATCGCTACTACCGAGATGCGGTCGCGACCGTTCGCATCGACGAGTACACGTCGAACGAGATCCTCGTCCTCGGACGGGTCGCCGCCCCGGGCCCGGTGGTGTTCCGCAAGCAGCCGAATCTGCTCGACGCCCTGGCTCGCGTCGGTGCCCTCCCCACCAACGGGGCCGGGTCTACGAACGCGACGCTGACTCGTTGCGCCGTCTTCCGTGGACGCGATCAGGTCTTCTGGATCGACTTGAGCAAGCTCCTCTCGGGCATGAACACCTCCTACAACGTCACGCTCATGCGCGACGACGTCGTGTACATTCCCGACGCCAACGACCAGCTCGTCTACGTGCTCGGACAGGTCCACTCCCCGGGCGCATTCCATCTCACACCGGACATGTCGTTCATGGACGCCATCTCGATGGCCGGCGGTCCGACGAACGACGCCGACTACGACTCCGTCGCCCTGGTGCGGCCGCAGGCCGGGATGGAGACGGAGATCGACCTCGCCGAGATCTTCGAGGGAGACGATCGACAGAATGCGATCCTGAAGGAGGGCGACATCATCTACGTACCCATGCACGGCCTCGCGCAGGTCGGGTACGTCCTGCAGCAGATCAGCCCGGCGACCAACTTCATCTCGCTCGTCACGGCGGCGACCGTGAGGTGATCCGAGTGGCGGCCGCAATCGCCCAGCCCGCGCCCCGCCTCCCACTCCTCTACGCTCTGCACAGCGGAAACCTCTACGGGACCGAGCGGATGGCGCTCGCGACCGCCGAGGGACTCGTCGACGAGTACGAGCCGACGATGTTCGCCCCGCCGGGGCCCGCCCTCGAAGCCGCGTCCCCGATGGGATTCGGAACTCGCGCGTTCGGGAGCGCGAAGGAGTTCGCCAGGCAGGTCCGACCGCTCATCGCGGCGCACCGAAGCCTCGCGTTCGTCGCGACCGGTGTCGTTCACTCCCTCGCCTGTCTCGCGTGGAACCTGCTCTATCGCCGCGACATCGTGCATCTTCACGTCGTCCATGGTGGGACCGACGAGCGAGACAGCTACGGGCGAAAGAAGATTCTGAACGGCTTCGACGTCGTGTTCGTCGCCGTCTCGGATTTCGTACGGGATCGCCTCGTCGCGAACGGCGTCCGTGCGGATCGGATCGTCGTGATCGAGAACTTCCTGGCTCCGGCCCGGACGGAGGCCGCGCCGAAGCGTGAGCCCTT
>JAUIFY010000231.1 GCA_030430245.1 bacterium
GGCGATCCCGCACGACCTTCCGAATCTTCCTCGCGCACCACCCGTCGTCATGGGCCCTTCCCCCGCATCGTCCTGTTGGCTCAGTACCACCGATACCGCAGCGTCGCGCCATAGGTGCGCGGCGGTTCGTTGATCCCTGCATAGCCGCTGATGATCGGAACGTCGATTCCGACGATGTTGTACCCCTCGTTGAAGAGGTTCATCGCCCACAATGTGAGCTCCCATCGGTCGTCCTCGGTCCGCAAGCCGCCCCGCAGGTTCACGAGATTCACGGGCGCCTGGAGGAGGTTCTCGTCGAGGTCCTGCCCGAGATACATCTGATCGCGATACGAGTACTCGGCTCGGAGGAAGCCGAGGAGCGGCCATTCGAGCCACGGCATCTCACCGACGGGCGCGTTGATCTGCGCGAAGAACGACACCGTCCATTCGGGCGCGTTGTCGAGCGGCTTGCCCGTCAGATCCTGCGTGCATCCCGTGGGCGTCACGAGGTTACCCGCCTTCACGCGCTCCTCGAAGGCCTGCTCGGCACTGCAGGGTGCGTTGTCGAAGTCGGTGTAGCGTGCGTGATTGTAGCCGACCGCGAGTCCCCCGAGAAACATCGGATGAGGGATGAAGAGCGCGTCGGCTTCGAAGCCGTAGGTCTCGAGGTTGCCCGCATTCGTGACGGTGAACGAGTTGCCGTCGAACTGCTGTGACTGGAAGTCGTCGTACCAGGTGTAGAAGAGCGTCGCGTTCGCCGTCAGCATCCGGTCGAACCACGCCGTGCGCACACCGATCTCCGCATCGGTTGCCTTCTCGTCGTCGAACTGGGTATTCAAACCGCCGACCGTCCGGAGCTGATTGAAGCCGCCCGACTTGAAGCCGCGCGCGGCCTTCACGAAGACCATGATCTCGTCGGTCGGGTAGTACTGCAGCGCACCCATCGGCGAGAGATTGAAGACCGATAGGCTGTCGTCCGCGTAGCGGTCCGGTCCGAACGGTCCGGCGTCCGCCGCATTGAAGCCCGAAAGCTGGGATCCGCTTCGCGACTTGATCTCGTACGTGCCCCGCAAACCGATCGTGATGTCCCACTCGTCGTCGATGTGGTAGGTGCCCTGCCCGAACGCGGCGTAGCTCCAGGTCTTGTGCACGTTCGAGTCGACGTTGGAGACACGGCCGTCGCCGTCGGGATCCCCGGTCGAGAGAAAAGCCCCGCGCAGCGTCGGCGAGGCGAGGAAGTAGTCCTGCGCGATCCCCGTCTCACCGCGGGTGCGATCGTTCTGGTAGTAGAAATACAATCCGGCGACGTACTCGAGATCCTCTCCGTACGGCGACGTCAGACGAAGCTCGGCCGAGTACTGCTCGAAGCGCTCGCGGGTCGTCTGAAAGACGGCGTCGTAGCTCGAGAAGTCACCATCCAGGGTGCTGTAGCTGTTGAACTGCCGGTAGGCGTTCAGAAACGTCACGACGTAGTCGTCGATGTCGTAGTTGAGCTCACCGGCAATCCCCCAGATGTCGACGTCGTTCACGGGATCCTGCGTCGCATCGACCCGCCGATCGAACGGGTCGACGACGCTCGGCAGAGGGCGGCCCGTCGCCGCCTCCAGGCTGTTGATGCCGTCGATCTGCGAAGCGAAGGCCTCCGAGAACACGACGTCGAGATTCGGAAAGCCCTCGTAGCTGATGATGTCGGCCACGCAGCACTTGTTCGACTCCATGCCGTAGTCGGCCCACACGAGCAGCTCCAGATCCTCCGACAGGTTGAAGAGTCCACGGATCCGCGCGCCCGCGCGGTTGGTATCGTTCACCCCGCCCCCGGAGAGGAGCTCGTCGTACGGACCTCGGTCGACGTAGTAGCCCGAGATTCGCAACGCCACCGTTTCGTCGATCACGGGGACGTTGATGGCACCCCGAATCTGGCGGTTCTGGTAGTTCCCGAGCTGCCCCTCGATCAACCCCTCGAACACGTCTACGACCGGCTTCTTCGAGACCACGTTGATGGCGCCCGCCGCGGTGTTCTTGCCGTACAACGTGCCCTGCGGGCCGCGAAGCACCTCGATTCGCTCGACGTCGGCGAGATCGGTGATCGAGGTCGCGCCCGACCGACCCATGAAGATACCGTCGATGAAGACGCCCACGCTCGAGTCGATGCCGGCGTTGTTCCCGTCGCTGCCGATCCCGCGGATGCGGATCGCGGTCGACCGTGAGTCCGTGACCGCGTTGATCTGAACGTTCGGCACGTACTGCGACATGTCCATCACGCTCGTGAGACCGGAATCCTCGATGAACTGACTGGTCAGGGCCGTCATCGAGATCGGAACGTCCTGAATGTCCTGCGAGCGCCTCTGCGCCGTGACGACGAGCTCCTCCACCGGAATGCCCGCGGTCGGCGACTTCGTGGGGGGAACGATCTCGATGCCAGGCTGCGGCTCGTCGAAGCTCCGCGGCTCTCCCTCCGGGATCGGATCGGTCCCGGCCTCCTCTTCGGCCGTGTAGTCCGGGGGACCGTCCTGGCCGGCGTGGAATCCCTCGCTGTCCTGACCGCGAGCCGACGACACGAGCGCGACACCGAGAGCGACGACGAGAAGAGTCGAGAGGGCGAGCGTACGTGGGCGGCGCATTCGGTCTCCGGCTGGACGAGGAGCGGGCCTCTCTCATATCCGCTTCTCGCGGAAGCGAGCAACGCGGGATCTGACTTCGAAGTGCCTCCGGGGCGACATCGGCAGATGCTGTGTCAAGCGAAGACGACGATCTCCCCGGCCCGCCTTCGTCGGGCGGACCCGCCGTGGTCCCTCTCGAGTCGCGCTCTTCGCACACTGGGGCGGGAGATGCGCCGTCTCCGGTCCGAACCGTTCGAGCCGTCGACCACACGGACCGTTTCGGCCACGAGGACACCGCAGGTGCCCGGTCCCGACGCGATGCGCCACGGCGGGACGGGCGCGGCTTGATCGATGTCCACGATCACGTGTACGTGCAAGCAACTATGGGACGGCCATCTCCCTCCCCCCGGGTCCGTGCCGCCCGTCGTCCCGCCGCGGAACGACGAGCGGAGATCCTCCAGACCGCGATGAAGGCGTTCGCCAAGCGGGGCTATCGGGAAACCGGCACCGCCGACATCGCCGGCGAGATCGGCATCAGCGAGCCGACGCTCTACCGTTACTTCGAGAACAAGCGTCAGCTGTATCTCGAGTGCGTCGAGCAGGCGTCGCGCGAGATCCTGGACCACTGGCGAGGGATCGCCGCGCAGAGCCCGACACCCGTCGATGCGCTTCTCGCGCTCGGCATGTGGTACTTCGAGGATCTCCAGCGGGACACGTCGCACCTCATGCTTCGTGCACGCGCGGAAGTCGAAACGGACGATCCCGAGGTAAAGGCCAAGCTTCGGTCGCTCCTCCTCGAGACATTCGATTTCATCCACGGCCTCTACGAGGACGCGCAGAAGAAAGGACTCGTCGGCAAGGACGTCGATCTCGCGTCTCGCACGTGGCTGTTCATCGGCCTCGGAAGCCTGATCGATCGGACGGAGCTGCTGACCGTGCGAGACCGCCTCGACCTGGACGAGCTCGCGAAGGTCATCGCCTCGCTGGCGCCCGAGCTGGTGCCTTCCGGGGCCCCGGTGGCCGACTGAGCCCGTGACCACGGCGATCCGCCTTCGGACGGCCGTCTCCCTCGTCGTCCTTTCGGCCTGCAGCTCTCCGTCGATCACCCCCTCTGCGCAGACCACCGAGGGCACGCCGCAGAAGCGCTGCCTGCAGATCGCCCGGATCTACCGGAGCGAGATCGTCGACGACGGCACGATCCTCTTCCACATGCGCGATGGAGCGATCTGGCGAAACCGGCTTCCGCGACGCTGCTACGGCCTCCGGATGCAGGGCGGCTTCGGCTACGTCACGCCGCTCGACCGCCTCTGCGACCTCGACCTGATCCAGGTACTGGAAGGGTCGCGGAGCGTGTGCGGGCTCGGCCGGTTCGAGCCGTACACACCTCCGGAGAGCCTCGACGCCGATGCGTTCGACGCGGCCGCCCCGGCCGGTTCGCCTGCGGGCGCCACGGCCGGACGCACCTCAGACCAAGGAGATCACCCATGACGAATCGCTGGATTGCCCCGATCATCGCCACGCTGACCGTGGCCTCGTCGCTGGCCCCCTCGGCCGTGACCACCGCCCTCGCAGGCGACGCCGACTGGACCCCCGCCGACTGGGTCGAGGAGGAGACGATCGAGCTCGGCACCACGGAGCCCGGAGAAGATCGGTACGACTTCCCCGTGTGGCTCGTCGTAATCGATGGGGACGTCTACGTGCGCCTCGGGAGCAAGGCCGCCGAGCGGTTCGAGGAGAGCACGACGAAGCCCTACATGACCGTCGAGATCGCCGAGAAGACGTTCCCCAAGGTCGAGGGAGTTCCCGCACCCGACCAGGCAGACCAGGTCGATCAGCTCATGGCCGACAAGTACTGGAGCGACGTCTTCATCCGCTTCATGCCGCACCCGCTCACGCTGCGGCTCGAGCCGCGCTGAACGGGCTTTCGCGAAGAGCGGGGGATCGGGCGCACGCCCGATCCCCCGTTCGATCGAGTCTCGATCGGCTCCGCGGTCAGCGAAGCAGGGTGTGGCTCTCGACCAGGAAGGCCGACGATGCCGAGCCGTAGGGCGGCGGGGTCGGCGTCGGAGTCGGCGGCGGAGCCGGCACGCTCGGACAGACGGCGGGAGCGTCCGTATGCTTCTCGCCGAAGAATCGAGCCGTCGTATCGAACTTGAACGCAGGGTCGCGCGCCGGAGCCTCGGTACACCAGACGTCACCGGTACCGAGCTGCAGACGTAGAGCCATCACGTTCTGCGGGGCGTCCGCGAGCTCGTAGAGACCGCTCCCCTGGCCCTTGATCGTGAGCTTGCCCTTGATCACCTTCGCAGCCTTGATCGGGCCATGCACCTGCTGCTTGTCGAGATACTTGTAGCCCTGGTTGGTCGTGTTCCCGATCCGCTGCCAGTTCGACGCAGGCAGCGTCAGCGTCATCACGTCGTCGACGTCGCCACCGACGCGGTAGACGGTGAGCGTCGCACCACCGCCGCTGGCTCCGCCGACGGTCGGGTCGCCATCGCTGCCCCACGGCTGCGTCACGACGCCGCTCGGGGAAGTCTTCCTCTTCGACGACTTGAACGTCAACCGACGCTTGGTGGGTTTGATCGGCGGGGTGTCATCGTCGATGATCTTGAATACCGTCGAGCGGACCCCCACGAGATCGGCCGGCGGCGTCGGAGTCGGCACCGGCGTGGGCGACGGCGTCGGCGTGGGTGCCGGCGGCGTGTCGCCCGGATCCGAAGGATCCGCGCCCGCATCGAGTTCATCGCGATCGAAGAAGCCATCCTCGTCACGATCCACGCCGATGCGCGTCCCGGACCCCGGGGGCACGCAGGTGTAGGTGAGCTCTTGTCCCGCCGTGTTCGCGAACGCCCGAAGCGTGGCATCCGAGTGGACCTCGGCCTGACGATCCATCTGGAAGTTTCCGCCGGGCAGGCGAACCGCGCCGCGGTCTTCGCCGCCGATCGTGCCCTTCACCACGACCTCGCACTCGCCCGCATTGTCCCGAGCGATCATGAGATCGATGCGCCCGTCGACCGAGAAGTCGCTCGAGTCCGACAACGTGATCTGCTGACCGACGATCGGCGCGAAGTCCGTATCGAACGCGAGGCTGAAGGCCTCGAGGTTCGCACGCTCGGTGTTGTTGACCGAGAACACACCGGCGGACAGGAACCGGAAGACCGTGTCCACACTGCCGTCATGCAGGAACCCGAAGCCGCGGATCTGGTCTCCCATGTGCGGGAACGCGCCGCCGATTCCCGTGTTGACGGGAGACATCCCGAACATGCCGACCTTCTGGTACAGATTGCGCATGTGGGCGACTTTGAACGCCTGCGTCTCGTTCTCGAACGTTCCGAAGCCGTCCGTACCGAAGAAGCCCTGCGCCGGATTCAGCACGTGGCAGCCGTCGCAATTGAAGACGGTGTCCGTCACGCGGCCGAAGAAGAGATTGCGTCCCGCCTGCTCTGCCGCGGTCAGCGAGTTGTCGAGGGCGCGGATCGGGTTCGGCGGCAGCTGCACGGTCAGAATGAAGTCCGTGAACGACTGCATCTGCGCCGGGGTCAGCTCGGCGTCGCGGCCGACCAGGCCGACGAACGCCGGGTTGAACTTCTTGAAGGCAGCATCCTCATCGAAGACGTTGCCGCCCGGGTCGTTGCCGCCCGTGCGGTCGCCGCGCCAGTGCATCGAGCCGTGCGTGGACATGCCGCGCAGGGTCTGCGTCGTCATCGGTCCCTTGAGCGGATGGAAGTCCTGGAAGCCGCTCAAGACGGGAATGCGCATCGGAAGTGGGTTGTTCAGGATGTCGGGGTCGTCCGGATTCCCGAGATCCCACGCCAGGCTGTCGAAGTCACCGAAGACGTGACACGACGAGCACGACGCCTCGCCGTTGCTCGACGTCTCGATCGCGTCGTAGAGGAACGGGCGACCATCCACGATCGAAGCCGGCTCCGGGTTGTACGCCGGAAGGTGGTCGACCTCGGCGTTGGTGTTCGTATCGATGACCGAGATCGAGTTGTCGAAGCGCGTGTAGACGTAGAGCCGGTCGTTCGCCTCGTCGAGAACCATTCCGGTCGGGCCACCACCGGTGACCGCGATGTGGTTCGCGCTCGACGGAACGAACGTGTCGTTCTCGAGCTGCGCGGTGTCGAAGATGCCGACCTTGCTCGATCCGAACGCCGCCACGTAGAGCGTGGTGCCGTCGGAGGTCACCGCCATGCCCAACGGCGTGGCGAGACTGTCGTCCTTCATCCCGGCCGGGCTCGGAACGACCGCGTAGTTGATGTGCTTGTTCAGGTGCCGCGGCGAAACGGTGGCGCCGTCGACGACGGTGATCCGAGACTCGTGGAGGTGGCCGATGACCGTCGAGCTACCGAAGAAGGTCCCCGGCCCCTCGAATCGGACCTCGTTCCGCGCCTCCGTATTCGTCACGTAGATGTTGCCGTTCACCGGATTCACGATCGCGTTGAAATTGATCGTGCCGATGCCCGCGTGCTGCACGCCGCTCGCGACCGGCGGGAACGTCGTCGCATCGATGCCGAAGAGGTCGAAATCCGGGAGGTTGAAGCGGAGCGCGTTGTTCCAGTTGCGCCCGAGCTCGTCTTCCCAGTTTCCGGTGCCGGGGTTCTCCCGAACGATCAGCCCGACCTCGGGACCCGTCACGAAGCCCGCATGCTGGTTCGGCGCGGGAAGCCCACCCGGCATCAGGCTCCCGTCGACGTTGCACGGGCCGGCGCCGGCACCACCGTTGCAGACCGTGCCTTCGTTCAACACGGTCGTCTTGTTGCCGGAGTGAAAGACGCCGACCCACACCGTGTTGCCGTCGGTCGCGAGCGGACGCGGCGTGTCTCCGAAGAAGCTCAGAACGGAGACCTCGTCGCCGCCCATGCTCACGCCGAGATTCGTCGCGTCGAAGACCCACACGTCGGTACGACCGACGCCGGCCGTGGTGAGCTGAGGATTGTTCGGGTTGTTCTGTCCGCGGTGCGCCGCGGAGATGAAGGCGAGATTCCCTCCGGCGCCCGCGAAGACGATGTCGCGCGGCTCGTCGCCGACGAGGAGCGTCCGAGTCACCCGTGGGGGGTTCGCGCTCACGTCCACGACGCTGACGCTGTCGGAGAGGTGGTTCACGACCCAAACCTCGGAGTCGTTCCGAGCGGCGACCGCGACGGGCTCCATGCCGACGGCGACGGAACCGGCGTGCACGAGCGTCCCACCCGAAACGTCGAAGATCTCGAGCCGGTTGTCGGGCGTATTCGTCGCGAAGAGGGTCGTTCCGTCCGGCGAGATCGCGAGTGGGCGAACCTGCCCCGACTCGAAGTTGACGAAGCTCTGCGCACGAACCCCGGAAGGGACGAGCAGCGCGATCGCGCTACAAAGGAGCCAGGTCGATACGGAGCACGTTCGGAGTGGGTTGCGCGTCATTCGTTCCTCCCTCGGGACGCCGGCACGGCGCGGCGCGTACACGACCTTCAGTGATGCCCGACCGGAATGCCCCGAAGCAAGCCCTTTCGGGCGCTACCATCCCAAAAACGCCGTATTGACGGGGAAATCGGCCCGACGGGCCATGACAGGGGCTGTCCGGACGGTCGGGCCGCATGAACGGCCGCGCGCGGGACCTCAGAGAACGCCGCCGAACCAGGTGCGACCGTCGAACGACTGCCGGAAGATCCCGTTCGACCCGACCGCGACGAAATTGTTCACGTGGTACGTCAGGCCGTGAAAGGCCTCGGACGTGAGCAGGTTCCCCTGCAGGAAGGTCGAGCCGTCGGGCGACGTGTAGAGCGAACCGGCGTTGCCCATCAGAACGTAGATCCCCGTCCCGAAGAGAACCGTGTTGATGTTCGGAACGTCGCGGATCGAAACGTCTTCCCAATCGACCGCGTCGGCCGATCGGAGGACGGCGCCGCTCGCACCGACGGCGAGAAACGCGCTTCCACCGAACGTGACGTCCAACAGGTCCGCTTCCACCCCGGTCTGGATCGCCGTCCATTCGACTCCATCGCCGGAGGTGAGAACGAGGCCCCCGTTTCCGACGACGACGAAGGTTCCGTTCGCCCACGTGGCTCCCGAAAGATCGTTGCCCGTTCCGCTGTCGGCCGCGACCCAGAACTCGCCTCGCGGTGAGGTGAGGATCACCCCACCCTCCCCGACGGCGACGAATCGCCCGTCGCCGAACGTCACGGCGAGGAGAGCGTTCGTCGTCGGAGACTCTCCGCGGGTCCAGCCCGAGCCGTTGTTCGTCGAGAAGAGCGTCGCGCCACCCGTCCCGACGGCGACGAACCGATCGTCTCCGAACGCGACGCCGCGCAGGGTCCCTCCCGTCACCGAGCCCTGGGAGTCCCAGCTCCCGCCCGTGCTCGAGGTGAAGACGCCCCCGTCGGAGCCGACGGAGACGAGCCGCCCGTTCCCGCCCGCGACCGCGAACTGACTCGGCCCGGTCTTCGTCTCATCGCCGCCACCGCACCCCAGAAGGAATGCCGCAACGACGGCCACGCTTCTCCCGATCGATTGTCTCATCCGAAAACCTTGAAACTGACAACAGAAATGGGCATGTCTCGCAATCGACGTGAGCCTCGTCCGCCTCATCGTGTACTCCGACTACCTGTGCCCGTGGTGCTACAATGCCAGCGTACGCCTGCGGCGCCTGGGTGACGAGCTGTCCTCCGACCTCGAGATCGTATGGCGTAGCTACCTCCTCCGCCCCGAGCCAAAGGCCCGCGATACCGAGAAGTTTCGCGCCTACACCCAGTCGTGGACCCGCCCCGGAGCCGAGGAGGACAGCGGGGAATTCCGTCCGTGGACGAGCGACGCACCGGCGCCGACCCACAGCGTGCCGGCGCATCTGGTCGCGAAGGCCGCCGCGGCGATCGACGCCGACGCCTTCCACGAGATGCACGACGCCCTGCTCGCGGCCTACTTCACGGACAGCCGCGACATCAGCGACGAGTCCGTTCTCGCGGCCATCTGGCGCGAACGGGGTCTGCCGGCGGACCGCTTCGGGCACTCCCGGAGTCCGGAGGTCCTCCAGGAGGTGCTGGAAGACCACGCGGAGGCACAGAGCCTGGGCATCACGGGCGCCCCGGCCGCGCGGCTCGAAGGGAACGAAGCGTTCCTGACGGGCGCCTTGCCGCTTGCGATGTACCGGCGCTGGATCGAGCGCCAGATCGCGGCTCGCGCGACGCCAGCCACCCACTGAGCCGAACGAGCGAAGCCTCTTCCGCCGCGGGCCGAGATGCTGGTACCATCGAGGGCCAGCTCGGGCTGGCGATCGAAGATCATGATGGAGCTCTCGGGGATCTCGGATCGGCTGCGGCCCGGGCTCGTGCTGATCACGAGCCTCGTGTGCGCCTTCGCCGCACCGTCCGCCGCGCGAGGCCAACCCGCGTATCTCGAGGTCTCCAAGACCGACGCGGGGTTCACCGTCGAAGCGGAGCAGGCGACCCTCCCACAGGTTCTCTCCGCGATCGGAGCGAAGGCGGGCTTCGCCGTCCAGGACTCGGGCGCGGAACGACCGGCCATCCCGCTCTTCGAAGTGCGCGACGCGACACTCGAATCGACCCTCCGCCAACTTCTCGGGACCTCGAACCACGTCATCGTCTACCGTGGGGGCGCGGGTGCGCCGATCGCCGACGGAAACGTGGAGAAGATCATCCTGCTGAGCCCGGGCAAGCGCGAGCGCGTCGCGGATCGGCCGACGTCGTCGCTGGCCGGCCCTCCGTCGACGATACGATCTCCGCCCACGCGCGGCAGCATCGCCCCTCCACCTCCACCGCCCTCGGTCGAGGCCGCCACCGACACGCCACGCGACCCGGCCGACCAGGCCGAGCAGGAGGAGTACGGCGAGGTCCTCCAGGAGATGGAGCACGAGGTGATCGACCAGCTCACGGTCGACCCGCAGCAGGTCGCCGGCATGGAGCCGGGCGTAGCCCCGGCGGGGCTGCCGCCCGACGTTCTGCAACGCCTGGAGGAATACGCCGAAGGCAACGGCGCGATGCCCCCTCCCGAGACGATCGCCCCCGCCGACCACTAGCCACACTCCCCTCCCCACGGCTCCGCGCCCGCGAGCCACCGCCGTGCTCATTCGCCACGAACCTCTTCCGTCGCTAGAGCCATCTTTCGTGACCGCTGCCTCCGCCGCTCGAACCGTCATGATCGTCGCCCTCGGAGCTGCCGCGATGGCATGCGAGCGGCCTCCGGCTCCCGAGCCACGCGACGTGCCGCGGGCGCCCGTCGTGCACCTGGTAGAGCAAGAGTTCTCGACTCCGGTCGCCGGAGTCCGGCGGAGCGTGCCCGTCTCGATCGGCGACGTCTTTCGCCCCGCGTTCTCGGGCAGTCGGCGCGGCGTGGCCCGATACGCGTGCGACGAAGAAACCCAGACCGAGACCCGCCGATGCTCGCACGAGAGCCGCGACACCGAGATCGGGCAGATCCTCGAGGTCCGGCTCGGGCGCGAGTCCCCGGATGCGGAACGCACCTGGCTCGTCGTTCCGCCGCGCGG
>JAUIFY010000232.1 GCA_030430245.1 bacterium
CGGTCGAGGTTCCAGACCTCCCCTTCCGAGAAGTGCTGCTCGTCGTGGTTCGCCGAACCGACCATCATCGACACGGGCGTTCCCGCCGAGATCGGGCAACCCGCCACCGCGGTGTCCCTCTTCGCGACCCGCATGATGAGCGAGACCGACGTCTGCCAGCGAAGAGTCTCCTCGATCGCCTTCGACACGAGGGATCGATCGCGCAGCACGCGCTCGAACGCGGCACGATCCGACAAGAGCGCGAAGAGCGTGTTGCCGAACATGCGGTACGTGGTCTCGGCTCCGGCCGGAAGGAGCAGCCGCAGGAAGCCGTAGATGTGCTCGTCGGACAGCTTCCGACCGTCGATCTCCGCGTGGACGATGTCGCTGACGAGGTCCCCACGCGGGTTCCGACGACGGTCCTCGACGATCGGCGTGAGGTACTCGCGCATCGCACGAGACGACGCGAGACCACGCTCTGGATCGAGGGGCCCGCCACTCACCTCCTCCGCCCACGCGCGAAACTGGTCGACGTCCTCCACGGGGACGCCCATCAGCGTGGTGATCACGCGCAGCGGATAGCGACTCGTGACGTCGCGGACGAGCTCCGCCCGGCCCAGCGGCGCCACGGCATCGAGGAGCTCGTGGATCGTGGGCGCGATCAGCTCGGACTCCCACCGCTCGAGCGCCGACCGGCGGAACGCGTGCGAGACGAGGTTCCGGTAGGCCGTGTGCTCGCGCCCGTCCATCCCGAGGATCACGGTGCCCATGTACGGACCCATGCTCTCCTGATTGATCGATGCCGAGAAGCTCTCCTCGTCCTTCAAGGCGGCTTCGCACGCGTCCCGGGTGAACACCTTGGCTGCCGGCACGCCCATCTGGGGGCGGGTTTCCACCGGTCCCCGGGCTCGTCGGGCCTTCCAGTCGGGGTAGGGATCGACGACGGTGAGCTCGAGCTCGGCGAGCGTGGGCTGTCGGTCGGCCATGAGACGGATCTACCACCTCTCCCGAGTCGACCAAAGGAGATCCTTGTGTCGGGCGCGGCCAACCGCGAACCTCACGGGATGCGGTTCCTCGGAGTCGGTCTGTCGATCCTCGCCGTCGGCCTCGTCGCCTGCGGCCCGCCCGTGACGGTGAAGCGCGTGAGCCCACGCGACGTCTACGCCGGCGATTCGGCGAGCATTCTCGACTCCGGCGACTGGACGCGCTTCACCAACATCGAGCTCCACCGCACCGGCGTGTCGTTGGACAAGCAGCGACGCGACATGCTGATCAAGATGCACGAGCGCCTCGTCGAGGACGGCTGGAGAGAGTCGCTGCTCGGCCTGGCCGAAATCGCCTACCTCGAGGGTCAGCGCACGGGCCGCCGGAGCGACTACCTCGGCGCCACCGTCTACGCGTACCTCTACCTGTTCGGAGAGGGCCTGATCGGCCCCGAGCCGACCGCCTGGGATCCGCGCACCCGCATCGCCGCCGACGTCTACAACCGAGCTCTCGCGCGCGCGTTCGCGAGTGACGACGGCGAGCATTTCCTGCTCGAGGGCGCCACGCGCCGCCTACCCATCGGGCAGATCACGGTGTCCGTGCCCGAGCAGTCGCTCGAGTGGGAGCGCGGCGTGGTCTTCGAGGAGTTCACCGCGGCGGACATCTACGAGGTGAACGGGCTGGCCGCGCGATACCGCAGGGCGGGCCTCGGAGCGCCGTTGATCGCCATGCGCACGCCGTACGCCGAGGAGCACGACCTCTTCCCGCAGAACCTCGACGTGCCCGCGACCGCGTTTCTTCGGGTCGACGGAGGGCTCGCCGGGCTACGGACGGGACGACTCCGCGGCACCCTCGAGCTCTACGACCCCCTCCGGACGCCCGACATCGACGTGGAAGGCCAGACGATCCCGCTCGAGGCCCAGACGACGACCGCGTACGCCCACCTGCTCGGCACGTCGCCCGTCTGGGACTTCGAGTTCGCCGGGTTCCTCTCCGGCTCGGACGAGACCATCCCTCCGGGGATCTCGCTCATGGAACCATATCGGCCGGACGCGATCCCCGTGATCCTCGTACACGGCACCGCGTCGAGCCCCGGACGCTGGGCGGGACTGTTCAACGACCTCAACAACGACCCCACCATCCAGAAGCACTTCCAGTTCTGGTTCTTCGCGTACAACAGCGGCAACCCGATCGCGTACTCGGCCTCGCAGCTCCGCAAGGCGATCGCCGGAACGGTGCACGCGCTCGACCCCGCCGGGAACGACCCCGGCCTGCGCAACATGGTCCTGATCGGACACAGCCAAGGCGGCCTCCTCGTACGACTCGCCGTCTCCGACTCCACCGAGCTCGACTGGGAATCGCTCGGCTTCCGGGACATCGACGCCATCGATCTCGAGCCCGAGGAGCGTCGCGCGCTGGAAGAAGTGATGATCTTCGAGCCCGTCGCCGGGGTGACGCGCGCCGTGTTCATCGCGACTCCCCACCGGGGAAGCTTCGTCGCGGGAGGCTTTCTCGGCCGGATCGGAGCGGGCCTGGTCAGCGTCTCGAAGACCGTTCTGAAGCTGCCGATTCAGGCCATGCAGGCTCCGATCCTCCTCGCGACGACGGGCAGCGTCACCGCCGAGGACCTCGACGGGCCGCCGACGGCCGTCGACAACATGGCGCCCGACAGCCGCTTCAACCGCGCCCTCGCAGAGCTCCCGATGTCGCCGAACGTCCCCCTCCACTCGATCATCGCGGTCCAGGGCGATGGCCCGATGGAGGACGGCAACGACGGGGTCGTCGAGTACAAGAGCGCGCATCTCGACGACATCGATTCCGAAGTCGTCATCCAGTCGGGGCACAGTGTCCAATCGAACCCCGAAACCGTCCGGGAAGTCCGGCGCATCCTGCAGGAGCACTGGAACAAGATCCAAGCCTCGGAGGGCGTGAACCGCGACGCGGGCTGAACGTCGATCCAAGGCGAACGCGCAGGCCGGATGGCGCTGACCTACGGCGAACGCTCCGGACCCGGGTGGCGCAGACCTACGGCGAACGCTCAGGCACGTGCGCGGTCCCCCTGCCAGCGCTTGACCGGGCACCCCGCCGGGGAGTATCGGCAGGGAACGGCAAATTCTGGTCTCTACCCTCCCCCCATCCTGGAAGGAGAAGCTTTGATGAAGCTTCCGACCGTCTCCACCCTCCGACTCCTCCCCCTCCTGGTCGGCATCGCCCTACCGGCGATCGCCCATGCGGTAGACGTGCCGATCCGAGGCAGCTCGGGCGTGGCCAAGATCGACGCCCGCTCGGGCACGCCGAAGCTCGCGAAGCTCAAGTCGACGGCCCTCAAGGGCGCGAGCCACCCCATCCCGAGCGCGGGCGATCCGAACGACCCGCGCATCGCGGGTGGAACCTATCGCAAGTGCAAGTTCCCGAGCGGCGTCGGCAGCTGCGAGACGATCGAGCTTCCTGCGAGCAAGTGGGTCGGTCTCGGCAAGCCTGCCGGCGTGAAGGGCTGGCGCTACGTCGGATTCGGCTCACCCACCGATCCCTGCCGATCGATCCTCGTCCTGCGGAACAAGATCAGGGTGACCTGCCGCGGGCCGAACAGCCTCGACCCGAGCTTCGTGCTCCCGGTCGGCATCGAGTCGGTCGTCGACGAGCTGACCCTGGGCGACCTGCGCTACTGCACGAAGTTCGATCGCCCGTTCCGAAGGGACAGCCTCAAGAAGGGCAAGTGGCAGGGCAAGGGCGCGCGCGAGCCCTCGTCGTGCCCGGACCTGGACACGGTGCCGACGCCGACGCCCTCACCCGCTCCGACGCCCTCGCCCACGCCGAGCCCGACTCCCGAACCGACGCCGACCGCGCCGCCGCCGTACGGCTCCGCGTCGAGCGCGTTCCTCCTCGGCTCCGCGAGCCTCCTCGAATAGGCGACTACAGTCGGTAGCTCAGCTCGGCGCCATACGTGCGTCCGATCTGGAACCACCGGTTGCCGATGCCGAAGCTCGAGGAGGACGAGAATGCGTAGTCGAAGTACGCCTCGTCGAGCAGGTTGCGGGTCCACAACGCCACCTGCGCGCGATCGTCCAGGAAGTCGTAGCCGAGCCGCAGGTGGATCAGATTGTAGCCGGGCTGCGTCCCCTGCGGGATCTCGGGCCCGAGGTACAAGACGTTGCCCTGGTAGGACCAGTCGACTCGCGGCGTGATCCAACCCTGGAGCCACTCGGGCCCCTCGAACGAGACGGGCAGCGAGTATTGGATCGCGATGTGCGATTGCACCTCGGGCGTGAGAAGAAACCGCTGGCCCGAGCGGTCCGTGTTCTCGCCGGTCACGTCGTCGATCCCCTCGAACTCGTCGTAGCGCGCGTCGAGCAAGCCGAGAGACCCGGTGATCCGGAGGCCCGTCGTGGGGAGCGCGAGAAGCTCGAGCTCGAGTCCCTTCGTCGTGCCGCTCGCCGCGTTGAGGGTGATGCGCTGGAGATTGGGAAGGCCGTCGCCATCCGTGTCGCCGAGGTCCTGGAACTTGGTGATCTGGATGTCGTCGTAGTTGCCCAGGAACACGGAGAGGTTGAGCGTCATGCGCTCGTCGAACGAGATCGTCTTGACGCCGATCTCGAACGAATCCAGGGTCTCGGGGTCGAAGCGGTTCAGCTCCTCGGCGAACGGCGACGTCACGGCGTCGAAGCCACCGCCTTTGAAGCCGCGCGCGTAGGTGAAGTAGCCCAGGAGGTGGTCGAGCGGCGTATCCTCCATCATGCTCTCGGGGAGTCGCGCGGACAGGCTCGCCATCGGGGTCCACGCCGAGAAGATCGCGCTTCGGTCGCGGTCGAGGTCCGGGGGCTCCGGCGCGCGCGGGTCGTAGAACTTCAGGTGAAGGCCCTTCTTGTCTTCCGTGTACCGAAGTCCCGCCGTGAGGCTCAGCCAGTCGGTCACGTCGGCCGTCGCCTGCGCGTACGGCGCCCACGTCCAGTTGTCGAAGTCGACGTCCGTGGTGGTCGCGGCGTCGAGGGAGTTCCCCATGGCCCAGATCGTCCATACCGCCGTCCCCTTTTCCCAGAGAACGAAATAGCCCGCGACGAAGTTCAGGCGATCGTTCCAGGCGGACCCGCTCGCCTGGACCTCCTGGCTGATCTGCTGCTGGAAGCCCGGCTCGCCGTCGAGAACGCCGCCCCCCACGCTCGCCAGCTGGATGACCGGGAACTGCGTCATGTCCATGTCGTCGCGCCCGCGCGGGCGCTGCTGCCGCCACGACGTGATCGACTTGAGCTCGAGCCCGTCGAGGGGACCGACCGGACCGACGTCCCACCCGATCGTCCCCCAGGTGCCGTAGCTCTCGACGTCGGCGATCGTCGCGGGATCCGCTTCGAACACGTACTTCTGCGAATCCCGGCAGGCCTCGTAGAGGCCGGGCTGCAGGAAGCCGAGCGCCGTTTCGCGAATGACGATGCACTGGCCACCTCGCTGCCGCGCGTGGTTGCGCGACCAGGAACCGCTCACGTCGATCGTCACGTCGTCGACGGGGGTGAACCGGAAGGACCCGAGGAAGGCGAGCGTGTTCGTGTCGGACCAACGCTCGCGGCGAAACGTGTTGTAGGTGTACCCGCGCCGATTGGTCGAGCTGAAGGCGACCCGCGCGGCGAGCCTCTCGCGCAGCCAGCCCGTGCCGACCGGCGTGTTGATCATCATGCGGGTATGGATCGACCCGTAGTTGCCCGGCCGCAGGAGCACCCAGCCCTCGAGCTCTCGTGTCGGCTTGATCGTCGTGATGTTCAGCGCACCGCCGATCGTGTTCTTGCCGAACAGCGTGCCCTGGGGCCCCCGAAGGACCTCCACCTGCTGGATGTCGAGAACGTCGATCATCTGGCCCAGCGAACGCGGGAGGTAGACCCCGTCGACGTATACGCCGACACCGGGATCGAAGGCGACCTCGCTCGTCGACGTCCCGACGCCTCGAATGCGAATCCGACCTTCGAGACCCGAACGTCCCGTCGGCATCTGCAGGTTCGGAACGAGGTCCTGGATCTCATCGAGCCGGGTCACGCCGGCCTCGCGAAGGGTCGCCTCACTCAGCGCCGTCACGGAGATCGGGGTGTCCTCGAGAAGCTCGGCTCGCCGCCGCGCGGTCACGACGATCTCTTCGAGCCCGTGCGCCTCGTGGCGCGAGGGCTCCGAGGTCGTCTCCTGCCCGATCGCGGGGTTCGGGGCCGATCCGAGAATCACGAGGCACAGCGTCGAGAGGAGGACACGCGGCGACACGGCCGACCTCGTATCGCGTCCGATGGGAGCCGAGCAAGCGCTCCACCCGGACGCCACCTCAGAAATTCTTCGGCAGGCCGAGACCGCGCGTCGCGATGATGTTCTTCTGGATCTCGCTCGCCCCACCGCCGATCGTGTCGACGACGGTGTAGCGGTAGCTGCGCTCGAACTTGCCGTCGAGCGGAGCGCCCTCTTCTCCCGGGCGCAGCAATCCGTCGGGCCCCATCATGTCCAGAGCCGCATCCGCGACGTGCTGGCCGCACTCGTTCATGAAGAGCTTGTACTGGGACGACTGCACGGTCGGGATCTGGTCCTTCAAGGCGGCGGAGATCACACGCTTCTGAAGCATCCGGGAGACCTCGAGCTCGGTCACGAGCTGCGCGATTCGACGACGCACGCCCGGATCCTCGCGAAGCGGACGTCCCGAGACCTCCGCCGCGTGCACGTGGGCACACAGGGCCTCGACCTTCTTCTCGAGACCGCCGATGGGCATCATCGCGAAACGCTCGAGATCGAGCGCTTCGCAGATGTACGTCCACCCATGATTCACCTGCCCGACGACCGAGTCGCCCGGCACCTCGACGTTCTCGAAGAAGACCTCGTTCGTGCGCTCGTCGCCGATGGTCCAGATGGGACGAATGCTCAGGCCCGGGTGGTTCATCGGGATCAGGAACAACGTGATGCCGCGGTGCTTGGAGTCGGGGTCCGTGCGCGCGCCCACCCAATACCAGTCCGCGAAGTGAGCCGAGGTCGTCCAGAGCTTCGCGCCGTTCAGGATCCATCCATCCCCGTGCCGCTCCGCCTTGAGGCGCATGGATGCGGCGTCCGACCCGGCATCGGGCTCGCTGTAGCCGATCGCGAACTCGATCTCGCCCCGCAGGATCTGCGGAAGGAACTTCCGCTTCATCGCGTCGCTTCCGTGGCGGATCAACGTCTTCCCCACGATGCCGACCCCCTTGCCGGGCTGGGGCGCACCGTGACGCGCCAGGGCCTCGGTCAAGACGAAATCGTAGATGCCCGACATCTCGCGGCCGCCGTACTCCTTCGGCCACGACATGCCGAGCCAGCCACGCTCGGCGAGCTTCCCCATGAACGCGCGTTTCTCGGGAGTGTCGACGGTCTGGGAGAGCTGTTCCGGATGGGGATCCATCACGTCGGGTGATGCGTTCTCGCCCAGAAAGCCCTCGACCTCGCGGTCGAACTCCTGCTCCTCGGACTCGAGCTCGAAATCCATGTCCCCATCCAACCAAACGAGGAGCCTATCTTCGATGGCGAGCGCCCTGCCCGATCACGCCCAGATCGAGGAGCACCGCGATGATCACCGCCACCATCCCCATCCCCGCGACCCCCCCGGCGATCGGGTCGAACACGAACGCGTAGGCCAGCGTCGTGAGCGGAAGGAAGATCCAACCGAGCAGCAGCAAGAGGAGGTTGCCCCCGAAGACGTGCTCGACGGCCCCCGGAGCGAAGAACCAGACGAAGAACAGAACGATCCGTGGGAAGAAGAATCCCAGCAACGCGAGCAGGACCGGCATCGAGCCGACTCTGACAGAGCCCGCGCCGAAGGAAAAGCTCGCCTGGGACTCGGCGGCCGAGAAGGGTACGGTCCACGCGTGGCTCTGGTGGCTCCACGTCTTCGCGCCGACGTCCCGCCCTACCGCGGCCGCTGTCCGGCGTGCGACTGCGTCCACACGCTCGAGCCGAGCCCGGCGGCGATCCGCGCCGCCGAGGAGCTCATGGCCGATCTGGCATCGGACCGACGCTTCGGTCGCGAGGGGAAGATGTTCGGTGTCCTCGTCGGACGCGATCCTCGGGGCCGGGACGTGCGCCTCCGCGCGTTCTCGGGAATGCTCGACGGCCGCCCGTGGGCGGCCGGGTTCGTCGGCCCCACCCGGCCGGGCCGACGGACCGAGGCGGCGGAGCGTTCCACGCTGGAAGCCCTGGGGCGGATCGAGAGCGAGCTCGCCGAGATCGACGTCGGCTCGCTCGAACGTCGCCACGCCACGACCAAAGCCCGCTTCGACGACGAGATCGCCTCGCTCGTCCGCGACAGGATCCGGCAGAAGCGGAATCGCGCGGAGCTTCGCCGACGCGGACTCCCGCCGGGGCGCCTCGCGGAGCTCGAGGCGATCTCCCAGCGCGAAGGGGGTCGCATCCGGGCGCTGCGACGCGAGCGCCGCCGGGCACTCGAGCCGATCGAGGCTTCTCTCGCGGAGCGTCGTCATGTCCGCGAAGGACTCCGTCGCGAGCGACGACGGCGATCACGGCAGCTCCAGGACGAGATGCACGCCTCGCACGGACTCGTGAACTTCGCCGGTCGTCACGCCTCCCTCGCGTCGCTCTTCCCCGGCGGCATTCCGACCGGCACGGGCGAGTGCTGCGCGCCGAAACTCCTGCACGAAGCCGCGCTGCGCGGCGTCCGGCCCGAGGGCGCGGTCGAGTTCTGGTGGGGCCCGGCGCCCCCCGGCGGCGGGCGGGAGCACCGTCGAGCGTACGGACCGTGTCCGGAGAAGTGCTCGCCCATTCTCGGACACCTCCTCTGCGGCCACGAGTCGCCGGCGCCTCCGATCGCGATTCTGCACGAGGACGAAGATCTGCTCGTCGTGAACAAGCCCGCCGGCCTGCTCTCGGTTCCCGGACGGGGACTCGCGCACGCCGACTGCGTCGAGACGCGGCTCTCCCTCCTGCGACCGGGTGACTTCGTCCGAGCGACCCATCGGCTGGACGAGGCGACCTCGGGCGTCCTCGTACTCGCCCGATCGGCGCGGGCCCACCGAAACGTGAGCCGAGCGTTCGCAGACGGCCGGATCGAGAAGGAATACAGAGCGCGACTGGCGGGGAACGTCGCCGACGACGACGGCGTCATCCGCCTGCCGCTTCGCTCCGACATCGCCGATCGTCCCCGACAGGTGGTCGATCTCGTCCGCGGGCGGCCCGCTCGAACGCGCTACGCGGTCCTCGCGCGACGTGGGGACGCGACCGACGTGCGCCTGCACCCCGAGACGGGCCGCACGCACCAACTCCGCGTCCACTGTGCTTCGTCGCTCGGACTCGGCGCGCCGATCCTCGGGGACGCGCTCTACGGCCTCGGCAGCGACGTCCGCCTCTGGCTCCATGCGAGACGGCTCGTCCTCCCCCACCCGCGCACCGGAGAGGCGCTGGAGATCGTCGCCGCGGCACCCGAGGAGCTCCGGGAGCTCGCGGAGCTCCGGCCTTGATCCGCACGCGTGCGCCCGAGGCCGACGCGCGAGTGCTCTCGTACGACGAGGTTGCGGACGCGCTCGGCCTCGATGCGGGGCACGACCCGTGGCGAGCACCGTTCGCCTCCTCCGCCGCATGGGTCGACCATCCCGATCCGGTGCCGTCGAGCGATCGCATCCGCGCGCTCTGCGTCGACCTGCGACTGCCCGAGCCCGCGCACGAGGCGCTCGTCGAGAGCGGTCGCGAGCTGGTCGAGAGTCCCGCGCTCCTGCGCCTGCTGGCGCACCACCGCTGGATGCTGCACCACGAGGTCCCGCGGGTGGGGAGCTGGCTCGTGCCCTGGGGCGCCCTCCCGACGGCGCTGGGCCAGACCGGCCGCCTGTTTCACGCGCTCTTGTTCTTGACCGAGACGCCGCGAGCTCGCCGTCGCCACGCCGAGCTGGGGATCCCCGACGAGGTGTCGATCGACACCCTGTCCGACCTGGGCGTCCACCTGCGCCACTACCACCGCACGTACGGATGCTGCGGCTTCGAGGAGCCGGCATGGATGGGGCTGCACTTCTCTGGTCTTCTGTACCGACTCGGCCGACTCCAGTTCGAGCTCGGCTCGTGGCGGGTTCCGATCGACGCGGGCGAGGCGGGCGCCGTCGAGCGAGACGCACCCATCCTGGACGTCCACATCCCCGAGATCGGCCCTCTCGCACCGGAGGCATGCGACGAGTCCATCGATCGCGCCCGATCGTTCTTCCCGCGCCACTTTCCCGCGTTCGCGTATCGGGCCTTCGCGTGCTGGTCGTGGCTGCTCGATCCCCAGCTCGACGAGTACCTTCCAGCGTCGTCGAACATCCTACGCTTCCAGCGACGCTTCCACCTCGTGCGGACCGCCGATCGCCACGACGGCCAGGCCGTGAAGTTCGTCTTCCGCTGCCGCCCCGACACTCCCCTCGGGGAGCTCCCGCAACGAACGACCCTGCAGCGCTCGATCGTACGCCACCTCCGCGCAGGCCGGACGTGGGACTTCTGCCTGGGCTACTTCTGATCGCGGACTTCGAACGCGGCTCCGTACCGGGGCTTCCTCTCCGAGAAGAAGAGCTTCTCCGCGTTCTCGTACAGGTACTTCTCGAGCACTCCCTCGCGGAAGTCGAGCGCCTGCGCCTCGTCGATGCAGCGCTGGAAGGAGAGAACCGGGTGGTCCGAGGCGAACAGCACCTTGTCCCTCCCGCGCGTGTTCATGAAGTGCACGAAGTCGGGTGGCAGGTACTTCGGCGCGTATGCCGACGTCATCAAGTACAAGTTGCGATACTTGATCATGAGCCGGCTGGCGATGCCCCACCAGGGATCGGCGCCGTGCGCCATGCACACCTTCAGCTCCGGGAACTGAAAGCAGACCCGATCGAGATGGATCGGATTCTGGCACTCACCGGGTACCGGCGGACCGGGCAGGCCGGTATTGATCGAGACGGGCAAATCCAGCTCGATGCACTTCACGTAGAGCGGGTAGTAGATCGGGTCGGTCGGTGCTCGGTCCACGCCGAACGGCACCACGCGGGCCATCGCGATCGGGTGGTCCCTCGTCAACGCCTCGAGCGCCCAGACTTCGTCCATCTTGCCAGTCGGTTGCATGTACGCGGC
>JAUIFY010000233.1 GCA_030430245.1 bacterium
CCCATGAGCTCGCCCCCTCGGGCGAACGCCGCGTCCTCGTCCAGGTTCTCGCTGTCGAGGATCGCCTGGCGTGAGGCGCGAACCGCCAGGGGCGCCGCCTCGTTGATCTTGTCGGCGAGCTCCAGCGCGGTCGCGAGAACGCGGTAGGCCGGGACGACCCGGTTCACGAGGCCGCGGTCGTACATGCGCTCGACCGGAAACGGCTCGCCGGTCATCGCCAGCTCGAGCGCCGCGTTCTTCCCGAGGAGCTTCGGGAGCCGCACGAGCCCTCCCGCGAGCGCGATCAGCGAGCGCTTCACCTCGGGGATGCCGATCTTGCCTCCCTCCGGGGCCACGATCAGATCGCAGGAGATCGCGATCTCGCAGCCCCCGGCGAGCGCCGGACCGTTCAACGCGGCGATGACGGGCTTGGTGCGCTTGCGCTGAACGAAACCGCCGAAGCCACCCTTCTCGGTCTGGAGGCCTCCGGCTTCGCCCGAGCTGATGGCCTTCAGGTCGGCCCCCGCGCAGAACACCGGACCGTTGCCCGTGAGCACGCCGGTCCAGAGCTCGTCGTTGCTCTCCAGCTCGTCGATCGCCGCCTCGATGCCGCTCGCGACGTCGCCGTTCACCGCGTTGCGGGCCTCGGGCCGGTTGATGGTGATCACGAGCGTGCGACCTTTGACCTCGGTCAGAACCTTCGCTTCATCGGACATGGGGACTCCTTGCGTCGGGTGTGGAGGAACGAGCCTCTCCCGGGCTCGTCCGGGTACATACGGACGGACGCGGGCGGGCTCAACCGAGCGCGAGGGGCAACCCTCCGTCCGGGGCACCGCCCCCCTCTCGAGACGTCTCGTGTCCCGCCTCGGGAAGACACCCGCGCCGCTCCCGGCGAGGACGGCGCTGCCTGGATCTCCCGGGGCGCTCCGACGCCGCGCGGGGCATCGAGAGCCGGCGGACGTGCCGGGAGTCCTCGAATCGGGGCTAGTCGCGCGTCTCGGGGGTGCAGCCGGCGACGACGGGAGCGTCCACCGGCCGATCCAGGGCCTCGTCGAGGGATGCCGGCGCGCATTCGGGGACCGGCTCGCCTCCCCCGGCGACCGGGCTGCTCTGGCGGCACGTGGCGCACTCGTCGACCGGAGCCCCGGAGTCGTGATGATGCGAGACGGCGACGCTCGCGGACGACGCCGCGGCGACCAACAGAACGAACATCAGCGCTCGCGCGCCCCACGGTGCTCTCTTCGTCACGTCGCCGTCCTAGCGCGGCCCCCCCACCCTCGCAACCGTTTCGGGTCGACCCGATCGATTCGGTCCGGCCCGATCCGGGATGGCCAGGCCGCCGATTGCCGCACGCACCCGCGTCGGCTTCAACCACCGGGGATGGAGCGCGCCGAGGGGAGGACCGCGGGGACGCGAGCGGGCATCTTCGTGGTGTTCTTCGCGTCCGGGTTCGTCGCGCTCGTCTACGAAGTTCTCTGGCTGCGCGAGCTTCGCCTGGTCTTCGGTGCGGGCGCTCCGGCGGCCGCGACCACCCTCGCCGTCTTCTTCGCCGGAATGGCGGCGGGAAGCGCCATCTTCGGGAGATGGAGCGGCCGTCTCACGCGCCCGATCCGTGGGTACGCTGCCCTGGAGCTCGCGACCGGCGCCGCGGCTCTGCTCTCGCTCCTTCTTCCGTCCGCCCACGCCTGGATCTACCCGAGCGTCAGCGAGACGCTCGGCTCCCTGGCGCTCGCTCGCGTTCTGCTCGCCGTCCTCCTTCTCTTCCCGGCCGCGTTCTTCCTCGGGGGCACCTTGCCCGTCCTCGGGGAGGCACTCGTCGGTCGTCCCTCGGAGCTCGCGACGACGGCGGGCCGCCTCTACGCGACGAACACGTCCGGCGCGGCGATCGGCGCGCTCGCGGCCGGGTTCCTGCTCCCTCCGTGGCTCGGCCATCGCGGATCCTACCTCCTCGCGATCGCGCTCAACGTCGCTCTGGCCGGAGCCGCCTTCGCACTCGATCGGACGCGGATGCCGCGATCGGTCGCCTTCGACTCGACGACGGGAGACTCGCCTCTCGATCCCTGGGTCGGTCTCTACGCGTTCGCCTGCGGCTTCGTGATCCTCGCTCTCGAGGTCCTCTGGACGCGCATGTTTGCGTTGGTGCTCAACAGCTCGGTCTACGCCTTCGCGACCATCCTCGTCGTCTTCCTGGCCGCTCTCGCGGTCGGCGCGGTACTGGCCGTTCGCCTCGCCCGCGAGCTCTCGGCCGAGCTCCAGTTGTTCGCACTGCTCCTGGGGGCGGGCCTCACGACCGGAGCCTCGCCCTTCGTCCTCCACGGAGCGACCGGCCAGCTCGGATCGATCCCCATCGAATGGGGCTTCGTGCCCTACGTCGGGCTCACGTTCGGAACGGTGCTCCTCGTGGTCCTGCCCCCGGCGGCACTCGCCGGCGCGATTCTCCCGAGCTTGCTCCGGTTCTGCGAGCGAGACGGCGTCCGCCCCGGAGGAGCCATCGGCCGCGCGGTGGCGTGGAACACGCTCGGTGGAGTGGCCGGCTCTCTCTGCGCGGGGTTTCTCCTCTTGCCGACCGTCGGCCTCTGGCGAAGCACGTCGATCCTCGCCGTCGCCTTTCTCGGGCTGGCCACGTTCGCGGTGGGAGCGTCGACGCCCGGCGCACGACATCTGCGCCCGGCCGCGCTCGTCGCGGCGGTGCTCCTGGGAACGTTTCTGGATCCGACGCGCCTCGCGCTGGTGCGCGTCGCTCCGGGCGAGGTCGTCGAGCACGTCTGGGAGACACCGCAGGGCGTCGTCGCCGCGACCCGCGACGACGCGGGCCGGCGCATTCGTCTGGACAACACGTACGTTCTCGGAGGAACGGAAGGGCGCGCGGAGGAAGCCCTTCAGGCGGAGCTGCCGCTCGCGCTCCACCCGAGCCCGACCCGCGTCTTCTTCCTGGGCCTCGGCTCGGGCATCACCGCCGCCACCGCGCTGGACGACGACCGGGTCGAGCACGTCACCGTGACCGAGCTCGTTCCCGAAGTGATCGACGCGTCCCGGCGCTTCTTCGAGACGGATGCGGGCCCCCTCTTCCGCGACCCGCGCGCGATCGTCGTACCGCGCGACGGCCGCTTGGTCCTGGCCACGTCGTCCGACCGCTGGGACGTGATCGTCTCGGATCTATTCGTCCCCTGGCACGACGGCACCGCGAGCCTCTACTCGCGCGAGCACTACGAGGCGACACGACGGCGCCTCGCGACGGACGGGCTGTTCGTTCAGTGGCTGCCCCTCTTCCAGCTCACCCGATCCGATTTCGACGTCATCGCCGCGACGATGAGCGCGACGTTCGGCCCGCTCGACCTCTGGATCGCGGACCTCCGCAACGGCGCACCGATCGCGGCCCTGGTGGCGGGGCCGACACGAAGCCCCGATCCGGTCTCCGGCCCGGCCCGACGGATCGGTCGCATCGCGGCCGACGATCCGATCCTCGCCGACGCCCCCATCCACACCGACGACCGTCCCCTCCTCGAGTACACGACGCCCCTCTCCCAAGCAGCCGTCCGCTCGGGCACCGCGAGCTGGCTCGTGGGCCCGGAGCTGCACCGCCTCGAGACCCAGATCCGACGACGCTAGCGGAAGCTGCCGGCGCTCGCCGGAGCACACGCCTGAGCGGAATCGGCCGTGGCCGGCTTTCCGCAAGCGCCCCGGGGCTCGAGCGGAGGCGCGGGCGGACCCCGTAAGCGATGCTGGGGACGTTCGTTACCTTTCCGCAGCTGTTACCTTTCGGCACGAAAAGGTAACGCTTGGCGAAAACGTAACGAACGTCCCCACCCCCGGGGCCTAGGCGGCGCCGCCTTTGTCTGGGTGCTCCTCCAGGTGGGCGGTGCAGTTCAAGCGGACGACGCGCCAGGGGGGCGTGCCGGCGACCGACGTGACGGACGTGTTGCGCCAGCCGCCGCGGAGCACGGTTTCGTCGGTGGCGAGGTGACGTGCGGTGAGGGATGCGCACACGAGACCGTGGGTCACGACGGCGAGGCGTCCGCGGACCGTGGCTGCGGACGCGCGGACCGCGTGCCAGGCGCGGTCGACGCGGGCGTCGAACGTCGCACCGGTCTCGCCGCCGGGCGGGGCGTAATCGTGGGCGAAGATGTCGACGCCGCCGAGCTCGGCGTAGGGGGTGCCGCGGATCTCGCCGAAGTTGCGCTCCTGCAGCAGAGGCTCGAGCTCGAGCGGGGCCCCGGTGGCAGCGCGGATGGCCTCCGCGGTCATGTGCGCGCGGATCTGGTCGCTCGACAGAATGCGCTCGATGCCTTCGGCCGCGAGGCGCGAGGCCAGGCGCCGCGCCTGCTGACACCCGCGCTCCGACAAGGGGATGTCCGGGGTCTGGACGATGCGCGCGGCGTTCGAGGCCGTCTCTCCGTGCCGGATGATGAGGATTTCCGTGGCCATCGATACTGGGTTCTGCCGATCCACCGGGCGGACGGCAAGGCCACGCCGCGACGTGTGCATCCGCCGGTCGGGCGGACGGCAAGGCCACGCCGCGACGCTTGCACCCGACGCCACCGGCGGCATACGTGCGTCTGATGAAATGGCGCGCACGCGGGTGCTGGGCGGCGGTGCTCCCCCTTCTCCTGGTCGGAGGATGCTCGTTCTCTCGTACCGATGCGCCGACCGGGCCGACCGAGAGCCCGCTCGAGCACGTCGTCCCGCCACCGTCGCCGTTCCGTGGCGAGACACGGATCGAGCTCGTGCAGAATTCGATCCGTGTGAGCGCACGGCTCGCGGACCTCGTCGGCGACCACGTATTCGTTCTCGATTCGGGCGCCCCGATGACGATCGACCCGCGTCTCGTCGAGGAGCTCGCGCTCCCGACCGCGGCCCGCACCACCCTGGCCGGGCCCGACGGGCACGACGCACCGGCGGACGTCGTCGTACTTCCACGCGTCAAGACCGCGGGCCTCGTGTTCTCCGACGTGGGTGCGGTCGTGGACTGGGTCGAGCCGCCCGATCCAGTCGCATGCCTTTCCCGCGATGGCCTTCTCGGCGCGAGCCTGATGCGCGCGGGCGTCTGGCAGATCGACTTCCATGCGCGACGGCTGGTCGCCTCCAACGATCCGGACGAGCTGCCCGGAACCGAGTACGCGATGCGCCTCCCGTTTCACCGCGCCGACGCCGCGGGCTCGCCCCGCATCCGCGCCGATCTGGGATCGTCGGCGGGCGCCTCGTTGCTGATCGACCTCGGCTTCAACGGGGGCATCGCCCTTCCACTTCGAGTCTACGAAGCGGCCGGCGGCCGGCTCGACGCCACGACGCCTGCCGAGCAGGGCCACGCGACCGCGACCGTACTCGCGGCGGAGCGCTCCACACTCTACGTCGGGAGGCTGCCCGAGGTGCGCATCGGCGCACTGCGCCTGCCCGACTTCCCCGTCGTCACGGGCGACCACGTATCGGACCTTCACGTCGGCGTGGCCTTCCTGCGCCACTTCCGCGTGACGATCGATTGGCGCAACGACGAGCTGTACCTCCAACGCCGCGACCCCGAGGCCGCACTCTACGGCGACTACACGTCGTATGGCTTCACACCGGACCTGCAAGACGGCCAGCTTCGCGTCGGCGCGCTGTGGCGCGACGGCGCCGCGGCGCGCGCCGGCCTGCGACTCGACGAACGCATCGTCGCGATCGACGAGACCGACACGACGACTCCGTCGTTCGAGACGTTCTGCCGCCTCCTGGACGAGCTGTCGCTCTACGGGAGCCGCCGGGATGCGGTGACGATCACCGTGGAGCGAAGCTCGAAGCGTTCGACCGTCCGGCTCGTACGCACACCGCTCCTTCCCGACCGGAGCGGCCCTCCGCGACGATGAGCGGCGGCGAGCTGCTCGGTCGGGAGCGGACCGGCAACCAGAGCGGCGCGTTCACGCGGCGAGCGCGCGCCGACAGAACTCCCAGACGACCTCGGCCGTCCGCTTGCCGTCGTACGCCGCCGTCGTGCCGAGCAGTCGCGTGTGGATCGTCGACGCGACCAGGCCGTGCACGAGGGCCGCGAGCTCGGCCGGGTCGCCCGGGCGGACCGTGCCGGCGTCCATCGCCGCCGCGATCTCCTCGGCCATGAGATCCGTCGTCGGCCCGACGACCTGGCGCAGCTCGTCGGGCCGCGACTCGGCGAGCCGCAGGTGCTCTCGACTCATGGCGGCGGAGAGACCTCCACCGAGGCCCGCCCCTTCGATCATCCGGACCACGACGCAGCGAAGCCGAAGCAGCGGGTCCTCGATCCGTCGCGCGCGAAACTCCTCGCGGAGCGAGTCCGCCGCCTGCCGCATCGTCTCCTCGAAGACCGCGACCAGAAGGTCGTCCTTCCCGGCGAAGCGCTCGTAGAACGCGCGGCGCGACAGGCCGGTCTCGTTCAGGATGGTGCGGACGGTCAGTCCGTCGACCCCGTCCCGCGCGACGACCTCGCGCGCCTTGTCCACCAGCTGCCGGCTCCGCGCCAGGAGCCGATCACGCGTCCCGTCGATCACGCGATCGGCGGACCGCTGCTCCCAGTGCGAAGGATCGGGCGATGTCGACTTGGCGGGCATTGGAGAACGCTGTTCTCCACGAGTTGTCACGACGCGGGTCGTCGGTCAACGCCCGCGCGCCGGAAGGGTGGAATCACTTGAACTCTGGCTTCGAGGGGAGTAGAAGCCGCCGAGAACATCGTTCTCAGCCATGGAGAAGCCATGACCATCGCGACCAGCGGGACCCCGATCGTCACCGTCGACGCCGATGCGCACGTCCTCGAGCCGCGCGACACGTGGATCGACTACATCGAGCCCGGCTTGCGCGACCGCGCCCTTCGCATCGAGAAGGACGCGAAGGGCGTCGAGGTGCTGCTCGTAGATGGCAAGCCGCACATGGGCCTCTACGGCCGGCTCGGCGCCCTCGGCGGGATCGGCATGGACGCCAAGGACCTCATGACCGCCGGGATGAGATCGTACGAGGACGGATGCCCGCCCGGCGGCTACGATCCGGCCGCGCGTCTGAAGGTCATGGACGAGGAGCAGATCGACGTCGCCCTCTTCTACCCCACCATCGGCATCGCATGGGAGGGCCACGTCGAGGACCCGGCGCTGGCCACCGCCTACGCGCGGGCATACAACCGCTGGCTCGTCGACTTCTGCAGCGTCGACCGCCAGCGCCTCGTCCCGATCGCGCACATCTGCCTGCGCGACCCCGAAGGCGCGGTCGAAGAGGTGAAGCGCGCCCGCGCGGCCGGGTGTGCCGGCGTCTACCTCTCGCCCGACCTGCCGGCGCGCGCGGGCCGGCAGTTCGACGACCCGGCACTCGCGCCCTTCTGGGCGACGGTGCAGGACCTCGACATGCCGATCGCCTTCCACGTCGTCGCGCGCGAATCGTCCATGCTCGATGGCTGGACCGGGGACAGCGGCGGCGAGCGCATCGGGAGCGTGGTGTTCGCGTTCGCGTTCCTCGCCCTCGACGTCATGGCGGCGTTCACGTCCTTCATGACGCGCGGCATGTTCGAGAAGTACCCGCGACTCAAGTGCGCCGTGCTCGAGGCCGGCTCGAATTGGATCACCGCCTGGCTCGATCGCCTCGACCACAAGTTCGAGGTGATGCGCGACTTCTCGAGCATGAAGCTCCTGCCGTCGGAATACTTCAAACGACAGTGCCTGATCTCGGCCGAGCCGGACGAATCGATCACCGCCCAGATCGTCGAGCACCTCGGCGACGACTACGTCATCTGGGCTTCGGACTATCCCCACCTGGACGCCTCCTTCAACGTCGTCGGCGAGCTGCGCGAGCGGATCGCCGGCCTACCCGAATCGTCGCAGCGCAAGGTCCTCGGAGACAACGCGCGGCGCTTCTACGGACTCGACGCATGACGACTTCCGCGCGCACCACGGACGCTCCCCATTGGGATCCGTACGACCACGCCTACCGCCTCGACCCCTATCGCGCGTGGAAGCGCCTCCGCGACGAGGCGCCCGTCTACTACAACGACAAATGGGACTTCTACGCGCTGTCGCGCTTCGACGACGTGCTCGACGCGTCCGTCGACTGGGAGACCTTCAGCTCCGCCCACGGCATCACGCTCGACATGATCAGTCCGGACGTGAGCTTCCCCATGATGATCATGATGGACCCGCCCAGCCACGATGCGCTGCGCAAGATCGTCAGCCCGCTGTTCACGCCGCGTGCGATGAAGGCTCTCGAGGACCGCATTCGCACGCTCTGCCGGAACTACCTCGATCCCTTCGTCGGCTCCGGCGGCTTCGATTTCGTGACCGAGTTCGGCATGCGCCTGCCGGTGATGGTCATCTCGACGCTCCTCGGCTTCCCGGAGGAAGATCACGACACGCTGCGCGAGTGGAGCGACGCGCAGCTGCATCGCGACGAGGGAGCGGAAGGCCCCACCGAAGCCGGAGAGAAGGCGACCCGGGACGCACGAGCCTACTACTGGGACTACGTGAAGCGGCGCCAGGCCGACCCGCAGGACGACATGATCTCCCGCATCGTCACGACGGAGTTCGAGACGGCCGACGGAGAGCGGCGCAGGCCGACCGAGGCCGAGACGATGAACATGATCAGCCTCATCAGCGCCGCCGGGAACGAAACGGTCGCCCGGCATCTTGGATGGGCAGCGATCGTCTACGCGCAGAACCCCGAACAGCGGCAGAAGGTCGTCTGTGACCGCTCGAAGTCGGGGAACGCCGTGGAGGAGCTCCTGCGCTACGAGGCGCCGTCCCCCATCCAGGGCCGGTACGTGACGCGGGACGTCGAGATCCATGGTGTCCGGGTTCCGAAGGGAGCCAAGATGGCGCTCCTCACCGGCTCGGCGGGACGGGACGAGCGACGCTACCCGGACGCGGATCGCTTCGACGTCGATCGCAAGCTCGATCGCCACGTCACGCTCGGCTACGGCGTGCACTACTGCCTCGGCGCGGCGCTCGCGCGGCTCGAGGGCCGGGTGGCGCTCGAGGAGACGCTCGAGCGCTTCCCCGAGTGGGACGTCGACTTGTCGGGCGTGGAGCTCGTCCAGACGAACACCGTGCGGGGCCCCTGCCGCTGCCCCATCCGCTTTTGAGGGACGAGGCCCCGCCCGGGCCGTCAGTCCCCGCCCTTCGGCCCCCATCCCCCGGGGGGCCTGCCCTCGGCATTCCGGCGCGGGCGGCGCGGCCCGGCCCACCACAGCCGGCCGATCGTGTAGAGGATCGAGGCCGCGGCGCGAAGAACGCCCCGCACGGTGCCCGAGATCTTCGAGCGCCCACGGGGCCGCGGACGGTACGGGACGGGCACCTCCACGACGCGCAGGCCCTCCTGCAGCGCGCGGATCTGCATCTCGACGGTCCAGCCGAAGCGCCGATCGGTCATGCGCAACCCCTCGAGGGCGTCCCGGCGGATCGCGCGAAAGGGCCCCAGGTCCGTATACCGATGCCCCCACAGTACCCGAATGAGATCCGTAGCGAGCCGGTTGCCGATCACCTGCGGCGGCGTCATCGCCCCGGCCTCCCGCAGCTCGCGCGGCCGGACACCGATCACCAGATCGGCTCCGCCGGCGTCGATCGGGTCGACGAGCTCCGGCAGCCTTCCCGGGTCGTCGGCCAGGTCCGCGTCGAGGAAGACGACGATCTCGACCCGAGACGCGAGCGCGGCGATCCCGGCCCTGCAGGCGGCTCCGTACCCGGGCCGCGGCTCGGTCGCCACGTCCGCGCGGTGCGTCCTCGCGACTCCTGCCGTATCGTCGGACGACCCGTTGTCGGCGACGATCACCTGGCCCAGGCCGTGCGGCTCCAGCTGCCGGAGCACGTCTCCGAGGCTCTCCGCCTCGTCGCGGGCCGGGATCACGACCGCGACGTGCGGCCGCGCCACGCGCCGAACGTCGATCCAGGGCTCTTCGGCGGTCGAATCGAGCACGGCTCGGCCCGATTGCCACAGGCGAGGACCGGCCACAAACCGCCGGGGGAAACGCCCGCCTCGGCTGTTTCACAATCTGGGCCTGAGCGCGATTTTCTTCAACGAGCGCGCGGGTTTTTTACATTTCGCGTTGACCGCGCCGCCGCGGCGAACCTATTCTCGCCGGCAGTAGGATCCAACCGGCTCTCGGACCCAGCCCGAGCCCGAACCAGTCCCCTGGGAGGACACATGAAGAAACTGATCGGTACCATGACCGCCTTCGCGGTCGCCCTTTCGGCCTCGGCCGCGCTCGCTGGTGTCTACGTCTCGGGCCCGCTCCCGTCGGAGTTCGCCGGCGGATCGATCTCCCCGAACCCGGACGTCAACAAGAGCCAGGGCAAGGGTTACAAGGAAGGCTCCAAGCTCGCCGCCGGCATCTCCAAGTGCCTCAGCAAGGGCGCGGCGAACTTCACCAAGGGCAAGGACACGGGCGTCGACACCTGCATCAACGACACCAAGAAGGGTGTCATCCCGAAGTTCAACTCCAAGATCTCCGGCATCTCCCCGAGCGCTCCCTGCTCGCTGGGTACGGCCTCCGGCCCCGCCGTTCTCGCCATCGTGAAGGGCCTCAACTCGAGCCTCTACTGCCAGTCGCCGAGCGGCGCCTTCATCGACGGAGCCCAGTTCTGAGCGACCTTCGTCTTTGACGATTCACCGGTTCGGCCTCGGCCGGCCCGGCGGAGAGCGGCGGATGGGAGACCATCCGCCGCTCTTTTTTTGCCGCCACGGCTCCCGGAAGACCGGTTTTTTGGCGAGATTCTGCGATTCCGTTCCACTATGCGAGCCTCGATCTTGACGGCTCGCGACCAGTCGTCCTACGGTCGCCGTCGGAAATCACCGGCTTTGGACCCAGCCAAAGCCCAAACCAGTCCCCTGGGAGGACACATGAAGAAATTCATCGGTACCATGACCGCCTTCGCGGTCGCCCTTTCGGCCTCGGCCGCTCTCGCCGGTGTCTACGTCTCGGGCCCGCTCCCGTCGGAGTTCGCCGGCGGAGCGATCTCCCCGAACCCGGACATCAACAAGAGCCAGGGCAAGGGTTACAAGGAAGGCTCCAAGCTCGCCGCCGGCATCTCCAAGTGCCTCAGCAAGGGCGCCAAGAACTTCACCAAGGGCAAG
>JAUIFY010000442.1 GCA_030430245.1 bacterium
CGTCGACTTCTCCCTCGGGGGCGCCATGCAGCAGAGGATCTCGCAGGTGCAGCTCCTGCGTCCGACGATCTACCTGGCCGAAGACCTCTTCTGGTACATGACGAACGAGCGCGAGGCCGAAACGTCGTCGCCGGCCACGCCGTGGACGATCGACGTCTTCGAAGCGCAGCTGGGTAGTCTCATCCTCGAGGTCGGCTCGGCCCGGCGCGTCGGCTTGCCGATCACGTTCGAGACGCGGGCGCGCGACGTGAAGCTCGACAATCTGGCAGATCTCCAGCTGGCCGCGGAGCTGAAGGTGCCCGAGGAGAGCTACAGCTTCCCGGACTACGACGTGAACGTCGACCGCGTCCGCGGCGAGCTCCAGTTCGACTACCCGCCCGGAGAAGGCACCGAGAACTTCGTGAGCACGCTGTATGCGGACTCGTTCGAGTGGAAGGACTACACGCTCGAGGAGACCTGGGTGTCCCTCACGTTCGACCCGCAGGGCATCAACGGGACCTTCGGCGGCGCCGGCTACGACGGCTACGTGAACGGCGGTCTGACGGTCCCGTACGATCGCGATGCGCCATGGGTCGGCTGGTTGTCGGCGAGCGCGCTCGACCTGGAGCAGGTGTCCGAGGTCGTCGCGGCCGGGGCGATCGAGATCACGGGGCCACTCGACGCGAACGTGGCTCTCACGGTCGCGGGCCAGGCGCTCGAGACGGTCGATGGCGAGCTGACGCTCGCGGAGCCCGGGCGGCTCGAGATCACGAAGCTCGACGAGTCGCAGATCCCGGCCGATTGGCCCTCGTGGCAGCGCGACCTCGCGACGAGCGCTCTCCGAGCGCTCCGGAGCTTCTCGTACGAGGAAGGCCACGGGACCGTGCGTTTCGCACGAGGCGTCGGGACCGCGACGCTCCGGCTCGCGGGCCCGGACGGGGCGCGCAATCTCGACGTCCGGTACTTCGCGGAGGGGCGGGTTCCGCCGGGGGAGGCCGCGGCGGGTGTCGACGAGGGCAGCGCAAGGCTCGACGTGCGCGCCGCTGCGAGCGAGGATGAAACATGACGTGGACCCGTGCGCTTCTCGCCCTCGTCGTCATGGGGTGCTCCGGACCCACCGTCAAGGTGGAGACGCCCGAGCCGCTCGCGGTCGACATCAACATGCGGGTGGACATCTACCAGCACGACGGCTCCGCGACGGATGCCCTTCGTCAGGCCGTCCCGGGGGAGAGCGTGGGGGCGATCGAGCGGCGGCGCCGCGACCGCATGGAGGAGATTCAGACCCTCAAGAACAACCGCTTGATCGGCGAGAACCACGAGGGGTTGCTCACGATTCGCAGCCTGCCTCCGGGCAACTACGGTCGCTACGTTCGTGAGACGGTCGAGGCCGAGAACGCGGACCGGATGGCCGAGATGAAGGCGAAGGCGGAGAGCGAGCAGACGTCGCTCGCCGACGTGCAGAGGAATCTCGCCAACCTCTGGCGAGAGCGGTCCTTCGCGGGGGAATGGATCGAGGTGCCGGCGGCCGACGGCTCCTGGACGTGGGTGCAGAAGGAGGAATCCCCCTCGTCTTGAGCTCCCTGATCGCTCAGGACCGGAACGCCGGCATCACCTTCTCGGCGAAGAGCTGGGCCGGCTCGCGCGTATCCTTGCCGAAGAACTCGATGACGAACGACGTGCATCCCATGTCGACGTAGCGACCGATCCGGTCGACGACGCCCTGGGGGGTCCCCCAGATGCCCGTCTTCTCGAGATCGCCGCCCATGTGGCCGCCGTAGATCTTGCCCGCCTTCTGAAGCGCGGCCTGCGCGCCGTCGTCGTCCGGAGCGATGATGACGACGCATTGCTGCGACACGACGAGCGTGTCGAAGTCGCGTCCTTCGCGATCGCAGCGGCGCTTCATCGCTTCGATCTTTTCGGGCAGCTGCGCCTGGGTCGCCGCCATGTTGTTCCAGATGTCCGCGTGGCGGGCGACGATTCCCATCAGAACCTTCTCGCCGGAGCCCCCGATCAGGATGGGCGGCGTGCGAACGGGCTTGGGCTCG
>JAUIFY010000234.1 GCA_030430245.1 bacterium
AAAGGGGATCTATTCGTCCGGCTGGAACTCGGCGCCATCGGTGACCTCCAAGCCACGGAGATCGTTCGCCAATCGCGGAAGAACAATCAAATGATCTCCTTCATCCGCCTCGACGTCTTGGATCGAGAACCAGAGCTTCCGTCGGTCGAGCGCCGGCGTGAAGTCCTCTCCGATCGTACCGGCCCAGACGTGGACGACGTTGTTGCCGATCTTGTTGAAGCCGTCGTCGAGCATCCGCTCCAGACCGAGTCCCCACGACATCAAGAACACGACCGAGGCGGTCCCCCAGACCATGCCGAAGAGCGTCAGCACCGTGCGCAGCTTCTGCGTCCGCAGCGTGAGCAGCGCGCTCCGGAAGATCTGTCCGAGGTTCACCGGGGCCCCCACTCCTCCGGGGGGTGGTCCTGGACGAGCCCATCGCGAATGTAGAGCTGCTGCTTCGCCTGGTCCCCGATGCCGAGGTCGTGCGTGACCAGGACGACCGTGGTCCCCTCTGCGTTCAGCTCGTGCAGGAGCCCCATGATCTCGGCGCCGGTGCGCGTGTCGAGGTTGCCCGTCGGCTCGTCCGCGAGGATGAAGCTCGGCCGATTGATCAACGCGCGAGCGATCGCGACGCGCTGGCGTTCGCCGCCGGACATCTCCGCGGGGCGGTGCCCCGTGCGATCGCGCAGCCCCACGCGCGCGAGCGCCTCGAGGGCGCGCCGCTGGCGCTCGCGACGACCGACGCGGCGGTAGGAGAGCGGCAGCTCCACGTTCTCCGCTGCCGTGAGCCGGGGCAGGAGGTTGAAGCTCTGGAAGACGAAGCCGATCTCCTCCCCGCGCAGCTTGGCGAGCCCATCGGGCTTGATCTCGTGGATGGGCCGACCGTTGAAGCGATACACCCCGAGGCTCGGCTGCAGGAGACACCCCAGGATCTCCATCAACGTCGTCTTGCCCGAGCCCGACGGGCCCATGATCGCCAGGAGGTCGCCCCGCTCGATCGTGAGCTCCACGTCGCGCAGCGCGTCGACGTGCACCCGTCCGCCACTCGAGTAGGTCTTGGAGATTCCCTCGAGCTGGACGACCGGCGTCGTCACCGCAGCCGGAGCTGCCACCCCTCCTCCACCCCGGAGACGATCTCGATCCGGTCGTCCTCGACGATGCCGATCTCGACCCGCGACCTCTCCGTCTCGACCGGATCCTCCGAGAGCACGCGCTCCACGAAGAGATCCTCCCCTTCGTAGAACAGTGCGGTCTCCGGGACGACGAGCGCCTGGTCGACGACCTCCGCCACGATCTCGCCGTCGGCCGACATTCGGGGCCGCAGTCTTCCACCGTGCTCCTCGATCGCGATCTCCACCTCGAAGTACGTCACGTTCTGCTGGCGGTCTCCGATCGGCGAGATGTCCTGCACCTCTCCGTCGAAGACCTCGTCCCCGAAGGCCTCCGCCGTGACGCGGGCCCGTTGACCGACCGCCACGCGCGCGATCTCGTTCTCGTCGACCAGACCTTCGAGATGAAGCGACTCGTCCGCCGCGATCGACAAGAGCGGCGTCCCTCCCGTGACCGAGACGACGGATGCGACGGCCGACCCCTCCTCGACGTCCACGTCGAGGATCTTGCCATCGATGGGTGCCTCGACCGTGGCGTACCTCAGCTCCACCTCGAGCAGATTGCGACTCGCCTCGGCCCGGGCGACTCCGGCCGTCGCGCGCTCCCAACGCGAGACGATCTCGTCGTACTCCTGATCGTCCATCGTGCCGTTTCGATGGAGCCGCTCCGCGCGCTTCCGCGCCGACGCGGCGAACCGCATCTCGGCGCGCGCCTCCTCGAGTCGCGCCTGCGCCTCCTGCAGACGGACCTGGGCGAGCTCCTTCTCCACCTCGACGAGCGGCTGCCCGGCCTTCACCCGATCTCCCGCTTCGACGTGCACCGTCTCGACGATGCCGGACACACGCGGCCGGACCTCGACCTCCTTCTCCGGCTCGATCGTGCCGGTGGCCACGATGCGCCGCTCGATCGCGCCGCGCTCGACGGTGGCCGTGGGGCCGAGCTCCTCGTCCCCGTTGCCCGAGCAGGCGGTCGAGCACACGCTGGTCAGCGCGAGGACGAGGGCGGACATGCCGGCGCGGCGAGACATCGGTGGATCCCGTTCTGGGCGGACTTTCGCCCGAGATCAACCGTAGTCCACGTTCGTGGCCGCGCCGCAACGCAGCGATGCGACTGCGGCCGCGAGGCGGCCGACTCGCGGATCAGGCCAGGGCCGGTGCACCCTCCGACCGGACCTCCTCGTACTCCGGCGGCGCGTCGACCCCGAGCTCGCGACGAACCTCCTCGAGCGGCCGCTCCAGCAGCGCCTCCCAGTCCTGCGCGGGCAGCCACGCGGCCGCCTTGCCCCGTCGGTACCCTTCGCGAATGAGCTTCCGCGCCCACCGCAGCTCCTTCTGGCCGGCGCGCAGATAGGCGACGAGCACGATGAAGCCGATGCCGCGGTTTCGCGTCTGCGCGTACGTGAACGCCAGCAGCGAAGCCTCGCCGATCAGATCGCGGTTGTACCCGGTCACGACGTGCCACAGGTCGTGGCTGTCGCGGAGCCGCGCGCCGAACCAGTAGCGCTCCTCGGGGATCGAGGGGTCGAGCTCTTCGCGCTCGCTCGCCTCGATCAGGCCGTCGGCCGAGATCTGCTCGCGGGTCACGAACTCGCCATAGGCCCGACCGAGCGTTCCGGCGGGCAGGGAGAGCAGCCGCTCCCGGTCGTTCAGGACCGCCACGAGATCCGGCCGCTCGCGCAGCAGACGAGCGCCGACCTCCGTCTTGCGGAAGCGCTCGAACGAACGCAGGACCGACGGCCCCGAGAGCGCGTCGATGATGTCGAAGACCTTCGCCGTATCGTCGGGATCGCGAAGAAGCGCCCGGATGCCCCGCAGGGCGTCGAGCGGCCGGATGCGCGTGCTTTGTGCAGAGCGTCGAGCCATGGTTTGGTTCCCTCCCCGAGAGCCATCGAACGGGCCGCCGGTGCAATCTACAAGATTGTAGACAACACGATATCTACAGTTCTGTCAATAGTCCCCATGGCGCCGACGGCGAACAAGAAGCGATCCACCAAGCCCCGCTCCGCATCGTCCCCCCGCGTGCGGCGCACGCCCGAGGAGGCGCGCCTGCGCATCCTCGACGCCGCGGAGGCCCGACTGCGCGACGGCGGTCCGGAAGCGATCCGCCTGCAGGACATCGCGGCCGACGTCGGGATCTCTCATCCGACGATCCTGCATCACTTCGAGAGCCGCGACGGACTGACCCGCGCGCTCGGCCTGCGCATCACCGAACGCCTGGTGGCCGATCTGGTCGACGCCCTGTCGAAGGAGCCGGCGACCGAGGCGAGCGCCGAGAGCATGATCGAGCTCGTATTCGCGACGATGAACGACTCGGGCACGGCGCGGCTGATCGCCTGGCGCGCTCTCTCGTTCGAGTCGTCCCGCGAGGCACTGCCGCTCCTCGACACGATCACGACCCTCCTGCACGACCGCCGGGTCGCGCACGCGCGGGAGAACGGACTCGTCGCGCCGTCGCGCGAGGACTCGGCGTTCATCGCGCGTCTCGCCAGCGGCGCCGCACTCGGCGACGCGCTCTCGGGCGGCATCTGGACACAGGGGTCGAAGGAGGCGCGCGCGACGGACGCTCGGTTTCGACGTTGGTTCGCCCACCTCCTGATGGAGCACCTCGGAGAGGGAGACGAGACGTGACCTGCCGGCCGCCCGAATCGAATGCTAGACCCCCCTCCATGCGGTCGCGATCGTGGACGGGGAGGAAGGTCGGTGCGTTGTTCGGGGCCGTCGTGCTCGGCACGTTCGTCCTGGCGACCCATGCCGGGGCCCAGCAAGGCCTGGCCGAAGAGAACGCGCGGCTCGAGGCCGAGAACGAGAAGCTCCGCGCCGAGCTGGATGCGCTCCGCCGGGACGCGAGCGAGGCGGCGAGCGAGAGCCGCGACGCCGCGCGCGAGGCGCAGGCCGGGGCCCCCGCGGCGCAGCCGTCCGCCGAGCCCGCGGACGATCCCGCGAGTACGGTGGTCTCCGAATACGTCCCCCGGACCCGGGTCACGCTCTCCGTCGGACGCGACGAGGTCGGTCGCATCGAGGTGCTCGGGACGCCCTGGTACCGGACCGTTCCCGACACGGGGCTGCTGCCGCTGCGCGAGTTCATCCAGTTCCGGGCCGTGCCCGCCAGAGAAGGCCGCCCCGAGCAGGTCTGGATGAGCCTCAACCGCCAGGGGATGTCGTCCTCGGTGGGCGGGGGTACGACCGGCACCCTGCAGGTGGGGTCCTGGTCGGGCAAGGCGGCCATCGTCGACCAGAAGACGTCGCGGCGCCGGCGCGTCGGCCGGCAGGCGACGATGCCGCTGCGCAAGGACGAGACCACGACCTTCGCCCTCCCGGGCGACGCGCTGGCGAAGCTCGCCGTGGCCGACCGGGCGACCTTCGATGCGGGCCCGGTCCACTTCGAGTTCACCGACGAGCACGTCGCCGCGGCCGCCGCCCTTCAGGCGCGCCTTGCGAAGGAGGAACAAAGCCCATGACCATCGCGCGCGCGTGCCTCGTCCTCGCCGTCGTCCTCCTCGGCCCGACCGCCTTCGCGGCGGAACCCGAACCGCAGCCGACCCCGCATCTCTTCGAGCAAGCGTTCCAGAAGGCCGACACGAACGACGACGGCAAGCTGTCGCGGGACGAAGCCAAGAAGGGGGGCTTCTTCTCCGCCGAGTCGTTCAAGGACACCGACTACGACTCCGACGGCAACGTGACCCTCTTCGAACTCGGCAAGGCCGTCACCAAGAGCACGAAGGACTGGCTCGACGAGCACGACGAGCACGACCACGACGACGACGGCCACGTCGACAAGAACGAGGCGAAGTTCGGCTCGCGCATCTACACCGTCTTCGACCGGGCGGACGCGAACAAGGACAGCAAGATCGATCGCGACGAGATCAAGAACTACGCGGCCCAGGGCTACTACAGCGAAAGCGCGCCCTACCCCCTCGTGCCGAACATCATCAACGAGAAGTTCTGACCCCCTCGCCCTCGGCGCCCACCCGGAAGACGAGAAGTCGGTCGTCGGAGAGTCCGACCGCGAGCGAGCGCCCGTCCGGCGAGAACGCGATCGACTGCACGACGGCGCCGTAGATCTGACGGCCGCCCACCTGCTCCTTCCGGGCGACGTCCCACAGCCGGATCTGCCCCTTCTCGTCTCCGGTCGCCACCCGCGCTCCGTTCGGTGCGAGCGCCACGGCCCGGGTCCAGTACGCGTCGAAGCCGTCGCGCTCGAACAGGACGTCGCCGTCGGGCATCGCCAGCACGACGAAGCCGGAGCGAGCGCCTCTCTGCGTGTCCGCGACCAGCGTCGCTCCGTCCGGCGCCAGACGGAGATTCCAGACGCCGACGATCGGATGACGGTCGAGCGCCGGGAGAACCCGCGTGGCGCCCCCGGGCGCGTCGAGGTCCCACACTTGAACCGCGGTCTGATGTCCCTGCGGGCCGTAGGCGCCGATTCCGGCCGCCACGCGCCGGCCGCCGAGCGTCAATCCGTACGACACGGGAGCCTCGGCCGTCAGATCGTGCGGAGCACCGTCGTCGTCCAGCACCCAGACGGCCTCCGCTCCACCGGAGCGGGCGACGGCGGAGCCGCGCCCCAACGCCGACGGACCGGGCTCGCCGGGCAGCGGCGCCACCCCGGCCGGCGCGCCGAAGCGGCCCGACACCGTACGCCCGCCGCGGGCCAGGACGTACTCGCCGGTTCCCGGGCGCACCGCAAGCGACTCGTTCGATCGCCCATGGGGATCGGCGGGCAGGACGCGTCGCGCCGTGCCCGTCTCCACCTCACACGAGAAGACGCTACCGTCGCGGCGCTCGAACACGACCTCGTCGCCCGCGAAGGCGACCACGAGCCTCGGGTCGTGCACGTCCGCCGCGACACCCTGCGGTGCGCGACACGTCTGGATCGCCGCGAGCTCGACCGGCCAGCCGAACCACCGCGCACCGATGTGCGTGACGCGCTCGCAGCCTCCGGCGAAGCCCGCGAGAACGGACACCGCCACAATCCACCGCGTCTTGCGCATCGTCATCCCCCCTCCACGCCCGGGCACCTCGTGTTGACAGAGTCCCGCCCCAGAGCGTAGTCGTCGCTCACTACCCGGGCCGCTCGCGCCCCGAAGGAGATGCACGATGTCGAACGAGTACCTCGAAGGCAACTTCGCCCCCGTCCACGACGAGGTGGCGCTCCCGTGCACCGAGATCGAGGGCGAGATCCCGAAGGATCTCGCGGGGTACTTCCTGCGCAACGGACCCAACGCCCAGTTCGAGCCGATCAGCCGCGAGCTCTACCACCCCTTCGACGGCGACGGGATGGTCCACCAGATCGAGTTCCGCAACGGCGAGGCGACCTACCGCAATCGCTGGGTCGTCACGCCCGGCCTCGAACGCGAGCGCGCGGAAGGCAAGGCGATCTGGGGCGGCTTCAGCACGATCGGGAAGATCGAGACGCCGCCCGACATGCCGATGAAGAACCTCGCCAACACCGCCCTGGTCTTCCACAACGGCAAGCTCCTCGCCACGTGGGAGGCCGGTAGCCCGTTCGAAGTCGGCCTGCCCGACCTCGAGACGGTGGGCGCCGAGACCTTCGGCGACGGATGGACGCTCGCCGTCTCCGCCCATCCGAAGGTCGATCCGCGAACCGGGGAGCTCATCGTCTTTTGCTATTCGCCGGCCGAGCAGCCGTACGTGCGCTACGGCGTGGTCGACGGGCGGGGGAAGGTGACGCACAGGACGGGGATCGAGCTGGCCGGTGCGCCCGTGATGATCCACGACATGGCGATCACGAAGAACTACAGCCTCATCTTCGACATGCCAGTGACGTTCTCGTTCGAGCGCATCATGAACGGCGGCAAGGCCTTCGACTGGGAGCCCGAGAACGGCACCCGCGTCGGCATCGTCCCGCGCTACGGCGACGGCGCCGATACGAAGTGGTTCGACGTCGACACCGGCTACATCTTCCACGTATTCAACGCGTGGGAGGAAGGGGACGAGATCGTGCTCGACAGCTGCCGCACGATCCGAACCGCGATCCTCGACCAGGAGGAGGGCCAGACCGACGATCAACAGGCCCGCCTCCATCGCTACCGCTTCAACCTGACGAGCGGCACGGTCGAAGAGAGTCGGGTGGCCGACACGCCGCTCGAGTTCTCGCGCGTCAACGAGACGAGGATCGGCGAGGAGACCCGCTACGGCTACGCATCGCGCTTCCATCCGACCCGCGGACTTCTGTTCGACGCGATCCTCAAGCACGACCGCCGCGGCGACCGGATCGAGGCGGTCGAGATGGGCGACACCCAGTTCAACCAGGAGGTCGTCTTCGCCCCACGGGTCGGGAGCCGCGCAGAGGACGACGGTTACGTCGTCGGCTTCGTCCACGACGAATCGGACGACCACACGGAGTGTTGGGTGATCGACGCGCAGAAGTTCACGGACGGACCCGTCGCGCGCGTCCGCACGCCCCGCCGGGTGCCCTACGGCTTCCACTCGCACTGGGTCGGCGCCTGAGGCTCCTCAACGCTCCGGCGCGATGTCGTCGAGACTTCGCCCCGTCGTCTCGGGGAACGCGAGCCACACGATCACGGGCGCGAGGAGGGCCAGCGTCGCGAGCACGGTGATCGCCGTCCAGTGCGAACCGAAGGCGGCGTAGAGCCCGGACTCGAGCGAGAGGCCCAGGATCGCACCGAGGGTCGAGAGCGTCGTCCGCGCTCCCGCCGCCGTGGAGCGATAGCTCGTCGGGAAGAGCTCGACCCCGTACATCGCGAGCAGGACGCCGCTCCCCATCCCGAAGAACAGGAGCACCACCCAAAGCACGGGAAGCAGGGCCCACCACGTGTTGTAGAACGCGATCACCGCGAGCGGCATCACGACGAGAAAGACGATGGTCGTGCGCCGGCGCCCGAAGCGGTCGCTCCAGCGACCCGCGAGGGTGTTCGCGAACACGCCGAGCGCGCCCCCGAAGAAGCCCATCATGCCCACGACGGCCGGTGGAAACGCATGCACCTCCTGGAGATACTTGGGCGCAAAGAAGAACGCCGAACGCTCGGCGAGGCCGAGCAGGAGGAAGATCGATCCGATCGCGGTGAAGCGCCCCGGGTACTGACGCACGAGTCCGCGGAGCGGAACGAGCGCGCCCCGAAGGCCGGAGGGGCCACCGCTGGTGCTTCTCGCGAGACGCGCGTAGTAGGGGGTCTCCTCCATGTCCCGTCGCATCCAGGCCACCAGGGCGAGCGGCACGAGACCGACCAGGTAGAGCGAGCGCCACCCGAAGGGCAGGAGGTCGACGAAGGCGAAGAGCAGATAGGCCAGACCGTGACCACAGGCGGACAACGCGGCGAGCGCTCCGATTCCCCACCCGCGCGCGCCGTCGTCGAGCTCCTCACCGATCACGACGACCGCGAGCGCGTACTCGGCCGTGATGAAAGCGCGAGCGAGGAACTGCAGCGCGACGAACGTCTCGGCATCCGGAGCGAACGCCGTCGCGCCCGTGAGGATCGTGTAGGCGACGACGGTGAGCATCAGGAGTCGTCGCCGCCCATAGCGATCAGCGGCCCAGGTGAGCAGGACCGCGAACATGGCTCCGACCAGGATGATCGAGGAGAACACCCCCAGCCGCGCGTCGGGCATGGCGAGATCTTCCTGGATCTGCTTCAGCGCGAGGGAGAACAAGCCCGCGTCGTACTGATCGAAGAACGACGCGACCGACACGAGCGCCAGGACGCGCCACTGCCGCCGCGTCATCGGCGGGGGCTCCCCGAGGAAGTGGAGGCGGTCGAGCCATGCGGGTCGAAAGCTCCGATCCTGGGCCGGATCGGGCGGTCCGCCGGACATCACCGTTCTCTAGCAGGAAAAGGGCGCGCGTCCCGCAACCGCTCCGACGTGGGATGGGCCGGACCGCGCCGAGGCTCAGGGCTGTCCCTCGACCGACACGAGCCCCTCTGGCAGAGTCAGCCACGGCTGCTTGCTCTTCGTCCACACCTGGACGCCCGGTGCGAGCCAGGCGGTGTCGTCGAGCGTTCCCGCCTTCACGTTGTAGGTCCCGGGCAACGCCTGGGGATCGTGGAAGACCCGAACACCGCACGTCGGACAGAAGTGGCAATCGATCGGGTTCCCGCTGTCGGCGATCCGTCGATAGACCTTGGTGTCGCCCGAGACGCGGAACGACTCCTTCTTCACGATCAGACTCATGCCGAAGGCACTCCCCGATTGCCGCTGGCACTCGCGACAGTGGCAGACGGCGAGAGCGACCGGGGCGCCCGCGATCTCGTATCGCACGGCACCACAGCCGCACCCACCGCGGCGCAGGGTGTCGGTCATCGCGCGCCCTCCTCCCGGCTCTCGTCGGAGCGCCGGACGGTCAACACCGCACAGGGCGCCGACGGGAGGACGCGCTCCGCGACGCTCCCGAAGAAGAGGCGCTTCAGGCCCGAGCGACCGTGCGTCCCCATCGCGATCAGGTCCGCGTCGACGGCGCGCGCCTCGTCGTCGATGGTGTGAGCCGGCTCCCCCTCCAGCTCCTTGGTCTCGACGTCGAATCCCGCCTCACGCAACGGGCGGGCCGCTTCCTCGAGCTGCCGGCGCGCCCCTTCCACGAAACCCGTCAGATCGGGTTCGATCCCCGACGCCGGCCAGCCGAGGCCGACCCCTCTCGGCACCGACCAGACGTGAAGGAGCACCACCTTCTTGTCCGCGGCCGCCGGACCGAGAATCGTCACCGCGGCCTCGACCGCCCGATTCGCGTCGTCCGAGAAATCCGTGGGCACGAGCAATCGCCGGATGGGCCGGGGCGCCCCGGCCTGCCCCGGAGGAACGGCGAGCACCGGGCACGTCGCGTCGCGCACCACGTGCGCCGCCACGCTCCCGAGAAAGAGCCGCTCGAGAACCGTCGTGCCACGGGCTCCCACCACCACGAGGTCCACGTCCGCGCGCGCCGCCTCGGCGACGATCGCGTCCGACGCCGCCCCCGACCGAAGCGACACGTCGACCGAGAGCCCCGTCGCCCGAAGGGCCGAAGCCTTCTCGTCCAGGAGCCTCCGAGCGTGCTCGCGGTCCCGCTCGTAGAACTCCGCCGGGACCGGCACGATCTCCGGAGCGACCACCAGCGGAGGCGCCTGCAGCGCGTGGAAGAGCTCGAGTCGCGCGCCGTGCCGCCGCGCGACTTCGGCCGCCCAATCGATCGCGCCCTGCGCGTTCTCGGAGAAATCGGTCGCCACGAGGACCCGCTCGACCTTCGCATCATTCGCCATGTCCGGGAGTCTAGCCCGATCTCCCGCGCGGACGCGACCATCGGGCATGGCGCCCCGGCCCGCGATCGCGCCCGAGCCTCTCACTCGTGGCGGAGCGCCTCGATCGGATCCAGACGTGACGCCTTCCGCGCCGGGTAGAAACCGAAGAACACCCCCACGGCCGCGGAGAACACGCAGCCGCCGACGATCGCGGCGGGCGAGATCAGAGTCGGCCAGTCGCTCAGATGCGAGATCGCGACCGCGACCGTGACGCCGAGCACGACACCCAAGACGCCCCCGAGCCCGGCCAGAGCGACGGCTTCGCACAGGAACTGCAAGAGGATGTGATGGCTGCGTGCCCCGACCGCCATCCGGATGCCGATCTCGCGCGTCCGCTCGCTCACCGAGACCAGGAGCACGTTCATGATCCCGATCCCGCCCACCACCAGGGAGATCGATGCGATCGCCAGCAAGAGGTTGGACATGTCGTCGGCGGAGCCCTCGGCCGCACGCGACATTTCGGACATCGTCCGGATCGCGAAGTCGTC
>JAUIFY010000235.1 GCA_030430245.1 bacterium
CTCGACGGGCAGACCGACTCGAAGCTCCTCCCTCGAGCAGTCGAGAACGTTCGTCGTCATGTGGGGTCCTTCCTCCAGACGCACGACCACGATCGGGTAGGGAACCTCGCTCGCGAACGCCGGGTGGTACACTTGATGCATCCAGAAGAAGCTGTAGACCTCGCCTCTGCCCGAGACCGGCGTCCAATCACTCTCTTCGGAGAGGCACGCCGCGCAGACGCTGCGGGCGGGAAAGCGAAGCGTGCCGCACGACGCACAGCGCTGGACGACGAGCCGCCCGTTCTCCGCCGCCTCGAAGAAGGGTGCCAGCGCGTCGGTCACGGCGGGCACGATCTTCTCGGCGCTCACGATGCGCTCCGTGCGAGAATCAACGTCGAGTGCGTCGACAAGATCCCACCGTTGCCGCTCACGAGACCGATGTCGTGCCGCGCCACCTGTCTTTCCCCGCCGTCCCCCCGGATCTGCAACACCCCTTCCGCGATCGGCGTCATTCCCCACATGTAGAACGACGAGAGCTGCCCGCCGCCGGTGTTCACCGGAAGATCGCCACCCGGCCCCGTGTGCCCCGTTTCGACGAACGGACCGCCTTCGCCTTTCTTGCAGAAGCCGTAGTCCTCGAGCGTGACGAGAACGGTGAACGTGTAGCAGTCGTAGAGCTCGCAGAACTGAACGTCGGACAAGCCGAGGCCGGCCATCTCCAACGCCACCTTGCCTGCCGTGACGGCGCCCGACGTGAGCGTCTCCAGCGGGTCGCCCCCGGGATGACCCTGCGCCATGCCGCGAAGGTGCACCGGCGGTCGCCGAAGATCGTGCGCCCGTTCGGCGCTCGTCACGATCACGGCGACGCCGCCGTTCGAGACGAGGCAGCAATCCAGGAGGTGGAAGGGTTCCGCGACCCATCGTGACGCACGGTAGTCCTCCATCGTGAGCGGTCGGCCGCGGAACTGCGCCGCGGGATTGCCTTGCGCGAAGGCACGCTGACTCACCGCGATCGCACCGAGCTGATCCTGGGTCGTCCCGTACTCGTGCATGTGTCGCCGTGCGACGAGCGCATACCGGCCGTTGACCCCGAACATCCCGTACGCGGCCTCGAGCCCACCAGCATGCGCGTAGGCGCCGGCCGTTCCGCCTGTCTTCCCCGTCTCCGCGGACGCCTTCGGTGGTCTCAACGGCGCGTCCGAGAAGACGCAGGCGACCGTGGTCGCCATGCCGGCCTCGATCGCGAGCGCCGCCTGCATGATCATCGCGCCGGCGCTCGCGCCGCCGAGACCGACCGACGCGCTCAGCGTCACGTCCTCGATTCCCATCGCCTGCTGCACGGCGAAGGAAGCCATCGAGGCCGCCTGTCCCCAGCTCATGCCCGGATTCACGAGCAGCCCGTCGAGGTCGTTCTTCTCGAGCCCCGCGTCGTCGAGGGCCAGCCGGATCGCCTCTACCGCGAAGCCGAGTGGGGTCTTGCCGTAGACCTTGCCTTGCTCGGTGACACCGAGCCCCGCGATCGCGGTGTGGGTGGGCTTCATGGCGGGGCTTTTAGCCAGGCGGGGGATTTTCTGCACCCGGATGCGACGGGTTCCCGGCACCGTCGGGTGCAGGGACGGCGAAAGGAGATGGAATCCCATGAGAACATGCAGCCTTCTGGCTCTCTCGGCCGTACTCGCAGCGACGCCGGCCCTCGCTCGGCCCGACGATCTCTCGCAGGAGGAGCGCGCGGCCGAACGGACGGAGCTCTTCACCGCGGCGGACAACGACGGTGACGGAACTCTCAGCGTCACCGAGTTCACGACCTTCTCCGAGCTGGCACACGCCGCTCGACTGGAACGACGGTTCGAAACCCTCGATCACGACGGTGACGGGCTCGTCTCGAGCGAAGAGCTGGCGAGCGGTGAGCATCGTCGCCCTCACCGCGGCCCTCGGTGAACTCGGGCGCCCGGCCGTGGTGGTCCGGGATGCCCCGGCGCCGGATCCCCCCTCCCGCGCCGCAAGTCGGCGCGCTCACGTGACTCGTTTGCGTGAGCGCGCCGACGCCTCCAACAATGCCAGCGTGGACCGGACGCGGGAGAGCGACGAAGAGCTCATGGCCCGCGCGGGACAGGGCGACCGGGAGGCGTGTCAGCGGCTCGTCGAACGCCACCTCGGTCGCATTCACGCCTTCGCGACCCGCATTCTGGGCAACGCCGCCGAGGGCGAGGACGTGGCGCAGGAGGTGTTCCTGCGACTCTGGAAGCACGCGGCCCGCTGGAAGCCGACGGGGGCGAAGCTCTCGACGTGGCTCCACCGGATCGCACTGAATTTGTGTTTGAACAAGAGGGAGCGGCAGCGCGAGACCCCGAGCGAGCACGTCGCCGAGACGGCGCATGCCGGGGACGACCCGGACGCCGTCGCGCGCCGTCGCGACATGGAGCGGCACGTCAACGCCGCCCTCGGAACGCTGCCGACCAACCAGCGCGCGGCGATCACGATGTGTCACTATCAGGGAATGAAGAACGCGGAGGCGGCCGAGGTCCTGGGCGTGAGCGTCGAGGCTCTCGAGTCGCTGCTCGCCCGCGGTCGGCGCGGAATGCGCGCGCGACTCGCGTCCGTCGCCGGCGAGCTCTTGGACGGAGGTGTGGCATGAGCGACCTGACGAGACTGGAGCGAGTTCTCGAGGCGTACGGTGCCGAGCCCGAGCGCTGGCCGGCCGACGAGAGAGCCGGACTGGAGGCCCTCCTCGCGCAATCCGGCCGGGCGCGCGACCTCCGCGATGCGGCCGCGCGACTCGACGCGTTGCTCGACGCCGCGGGCGACGTCCCGCCACCCGGGCCCGAGCTCGCCGACCGCGTGCTCGACCGTGCGCCGCCGGAGCGAGCGACGACGCACCGGTGGCGGTGGGCGTCGGTCGTCCCGTTGGCCGCGGCGGCGGTCCTCGCGCTCTACGTCACGCGAACCCCGGAGCCGGCGCCACCAGCTCCGGTCGAGCCGTCCGCCGCAGCGACGACGGACTCGTTCGAGATCGCGATGACCGATCTCGGCGTCTACACCACACCGACCGACGTCCTGCTCTCGCTCGACGGTGTCGACCCCCTCGCCGGGGTCCCCGCCTTCGACTGCGAGGAGTCGGATCTGGGTTGCCTGCAGCTCGACCTCGAAGGAAGCGATCGTCGAACCATGCAGCAGGAGGCAAGGAGGATGAGGACATGAGGACCAAGACCTGGATGGCGATCGCCGTCGCCATCGTCGTGTTCCCCCTCGTCGCGGAGGCGCAGGGGTTCGGTGGCAGAGCTGGCGGCATCGGCCGAGGCGGGGGAGGACCCCGGGGCGGCCCCAGCTTCATGGGAGAGCTCTATCCGCCGGAGCTCATCATCCGGAGCCAATCCGAGCTTCAGCTGACCGATGCGCAGAAGAACGCCATCATCGCCGCGACACGCGAGACGCGGAATGCGCTCGATCCGCTTCAGTGGGAGCTCGAGGAGAAGCAGGGCAAGCTCACCGCGCTCCTCGCCGAGCCCACCGTCGACGAGACCGCACTCCTCGCGCAAGCCGACGAGGTGATGAATCTCGAGAAGGAGATGAAGAAGCAGCATCTTCTCCTCCTCGTAAAGATTAAGAATCAGCTGACGCCGGAGCAGCAGGCGACGGCGAAGAAGCTCCGCGGGACCGGCCGTCGCGGCGGGCCTCGGGGCGGCCCACGGGGCGGGGGACCGAGCGGTCTCGCGACCCCGCCGGGTGGACGTCCCTGATCAACGGGTCAGCACCCGCGCGAAGCACGCTTGCCTGTCGGACGAGATTCGATCACCTGATGGGGGATGCTCCGCGCACGCGCCCTCGTCGCCACGCTCGCGTTGAGCGTCGTGTCGGCCTGCTCCGACGCGACGCTCGACGGCACGACCGAAGCAACCCCGCGTCCCGGCTCGACCTCGGAGTGGCGCACCTACGGCGGAAGCCTCGCCCGCGCGTTCTTCCAGCCCGGCGATACCGGGATCACCCGCGAGAACGCGAGCCGATTGGTTCCGCTCTGGCGCTTCACGACGGGCGCCGTCGTCACGGCGTCTCCCATCGTCGCCGAGGTCGACCTCCCCGGTGAGGGAGCGACCCAGGTGGTCTACGTTCCCTCCTGGGACGGCCACCTCTACGCGCTGCGCGGCGCGGACGGCTCCCTCGTCTGGTCGTACGAGTTCAAGCCGCACCCGGGAGGATCGTACCCGCAAGCGGGATCCGCGTCGGTGGACGAGATCGACGGACGAGCGACGGTGTTCATCGCCAGTGGAATGACCCTCTACAGTCTCGACGCGGTGACGGGCGACCCTCGGTGGGAGTTCGATGCGGGTACCGGATGCACCGAGTGCGACTTCCTCACCGAGCGCAACGAGGTCATCTCGTCGCCCGGCGTCTTCGAAGGGGTCGTCTACTTCGGCATGGACGTGAACGACTTCGGCGACGGAAAAGGCGGCTTCTACGCCGTCGACGCGCGCGAGGGCACGCTCGTCTGGTACTTCGACGTCACGACGGGTTCGAGCTGCCGCCCGGATCCGGGCGACGACATCCGCCGCTTCGACGGGTATCACGACGCCGACGAGCTCGGACTTCCCGACGACTTCTTCGCGACCCGGTCCGGCTGCGACCACGCGCGCCATGGCAATCGATGCGGCAGTGTCTGGTCGTCCGGCGCGATCGACCCGCGGCGGAGGCTCGTGTTCACCGCGTCCAGCAACTGCGATACGGACGACGATCCGGAGACCCGGGAGCCGCCCCCACCCATGCCTCCATACGACGAAGCCATCTTCGCGCTGGATCTCGACACCGGAGAGCCCGCGTGGGTCTGGCGTCCGCGCGAGATCGACAACGACGACCTGGCGTTCGGCGGCGTACCGAACCTGTTCGAGATCGACGTCGACGGTCGTACCCGGGACGTCGTGGGCGTGGGAGGCAAAGACGGGCTGTACTACGTCCTCGACCGCGACGGCGTGAACGAGATCACCGGCCGCATCGACCCCTACTGGCAGACGCGGCTGGTTCCCGGAGGCGACATCGGCGGCATCATCGCGAGTGCCGCCGTAGGGGATGGCCGGATCTGGGCGAGCACCGCCATCGGCACCGATCTGGCCGCGATGCAGACGCCGGCCGCGTGGAGCCTCGATGCGACGACCGGCGAAATCCTCTGGGGGAACGAGGACGCCGTCCCGAGCTTCGCGCCGACGAGTGCGATTCCCGGCGTCGTCTTCATGGGCTCGATCGCGGGGTCCGTCTTCGTCTACGACGCCGACACGGGGGAGATTCTCAATCGGCTGACGGTGGGCGGGCCGGCCTCGTCGCCCGCGGTCGTCGTCGACGGACGGGTCTTCGTAGGCGCGGGAACCGGTGCGCGCGGCGGTTCCCCCGCAGCGATCGCCTTCCAGACGTCGCTTCTCCCGAGCCCCGTCTCGGCCTTCTGCGTCGCCGGAACGCGAGGCTGCCCCGAGCAGGGGAGCTGCGACGACGGCAACACCTGCACGACCGACGGACGCGACACGGGCGGCGCGTGTGTGAACGATCGGATCGCCGACGGAACGGCCTGCACGCTCGGCGCGTTCTCCGGCACCTGCGCCGCGGGCGTGTGCCTCCTCGAGCAGCTCCTCTGCGACGACCAGAACCAGTGCACCGAGGACACCGCGACGCAGAGCGGCTGTCGGTTCGAGCCGGTCCCGGACGACACGCCGTGCGTCGTTCGGGACGACGCCGGGAGCTGCCGCGACGGAGTCTGCGTTCCCGTCGCCTGAAGTTCGCGGTAACCACATCCCATGTCGGACGTGCCGGACGACGATCTGGTTCCCGTCCTCTTCGACGTGCCCGAGCGCAGCGTCGGCGAGGTCATGGCGCTCCTCGGATCGCAGGGGATCGAGGCGGGCCACCGCCGCGAGGATGGGGCCATCCTGGTGGCACCAATCGACGAGGAGGACGCACGAGGCCTGCTCGCGGACTTCGAGCCGTCCCCGGACATCGACGAGACGGACCACGCGTCCCGGACCCCATCGGTCCTCTGGTCGGGCCGGGGTGCGAGCGGGCTTCTCGTGGTCGTGGTCGCCTGTCTCCTCGCCTTCTGGAGCACGCACCTCTCCGGACAGCCGGCGACGCGATCGCGGATGCTGGAGCACGGCGCGATCTCGTGGAGCCTGGTCGAGAGCGGTGAGCTGTGGCGGCTCTTCGCCGCCGTGTTCCTCCACTTCGACGGCGCCCACATCCTGACGAACCTCCTCACGCTGGCCCTCATCGGCCCGCCGCTCGCACATCACCTGGGCGCGGGGAGGTTCCTCGCGGTGTTCCTCCTGACGGGGGTCGCCGGCAACGTCGTGAGCCACGTGCTCGTACCGACGGTCGGCCTGAAGGCGGGCGCCTCCGGTGCGGTCTCGGGAGTGCTGGGCGCGTTGGCGGGACAGACGCTCCGCCCGGAGTTCCGCGGGCGCTTGCGTCGGTGGCAGGTGCTCGGCGCACTCGGCGCCGTCTACGCGCTTCTGGTCGGTGCCGGTCCCGGACGGGACAACGCGGCTCACGCCGGGGGGCTGCTCGCCGGACTGCTCCTCGGCCGATGGATCACCCCGCTCGACGAGCCCCCTCCGGCAGCGCCCACCGAGCCCCGGCCGAAGCCGCATTCAGAACTCCGCCCGCCCGGCCGATGACTCCACGTGCATCCGGAGCGAGCGGACGGGTGGGGCGCGGCGACGACGGCCGCGTGCCTCGCGTTGCTGGTCGCCGTCGTCGCGTGGTTCGAGGCTCCGTTCGTCCTCGATCGCGCGATCGTCGTCGAGCGCGACGCCCTCTCGTCGATCCTCCCCATTCGTGCGTTTCTCGCCCACTCCCTCCGAGCGGGCGAGTGGCCGATGTGGAATCCCGCGCCCGTCCTCGGCAAGCCCTTCCTGCCCGAGTGGCAGACCGGCCTCTTCTATCCACCGAGCCTGCTCCTCCTGGTGGAGCCCTTCTCCCGCGGATTCAATCTCTTCTTCGCCTTCCACTACGGGTGGACCGCGGTCGGCGCGTTCCTGCTCTCGAGAGCCCTGGGGACGACGCGGGTGGCGGCACTCCTCGGCGCGATCGTCTGGAGCCTCGGCGGCCCCCTCGTCTCGCTCGGCCATCTTCTGAATCATCTGATGGCGATCGCGTGGCTCCCGTGGGTGCTCTGGGGCTGGGCTCGAACCGACGACATCCGCTCGCGCGTGCTCGTGTCGAGCCTCCTTCTCGCGCTGTGTCTGCTGACCGGAAGCCCGGAGATGGCGCTTCTCGTCGCGGGACTTCTGGTGCTGGTGGCGTGGGACGTCCGCGCTCTGTTCGTGCCCCCGCTCGCGGCGCTCCTGGCCGCCATGCAGCTGGTGCCGGTGTGGAGCTACCTCGGTGCGACCCACCGCGGCGTGCACGGCCTCTCTCCGGAGGGGGTCATGGCGTTCTCGACGCCCGTCGCGCGCCTCGCGGGATTCGTCGTACCCGGCGCCGAGTCGGCGGACGCGTTCCTTCCGACGCTCTACGTCGGACTCGTGCCCCTGCTTCTCGCCCTCGGGGCTCTTTGCCTCGTTTCGGCGCTGACCCGGCTGATCGTTCTCCTGCTCGCGGTCACGTTCGTCGGCCTCGCTCTCGGATCGAATGCCGGTCTGCTTCCTCTCCTCCACGAGCACGTTCCCGGGGCCGACGTGCTCCGCTACCCGGAGAAGCTGCTCCTCGGCGTGCACGCCCTGGTCGCCGCGGGCGCCGCCTGGGGGCTCAGCGCGCTGACGCTCCGGCTCCCCCGGTTCGGCGTATGGATCGCGATCGCGGCCGTGAGCGTCACCGGCGCAGATCTGGCGCGGGTCAACCGCGGTGCCCTGTTCAGCCTTCCGCCCGAGCGGGTGTTCTCTCCCACGCCGATGGTCGCGGCCATGCGCCAGGGCACGTCGGGCCCCACGGAGACGCGCTACTACGCCAACAGCACCGGGATTCCGCGCACGCAGACGGTCGCAGAGGCGATCCACGTCGATCGCGAGCTGCTGTGGGCGGCAACCGGCGAGCTCTTCGGGCTCGCCAACGTGAACACGCCGGCTTCGCTCAACCTGGTCTCGCACGAGCGGTTGCACCGCTCCCTCGAGCGAGTCCTCCAGCCCCAGGCTCTGGCCGTCCTCGGTGCGCTCGGCACGCGGTGGGTGACGAGCTTCTCCGAGCTGCGGGGCCCGGACGTCGACCGCGTCGCTCTCGAGGGCGCTGAGGCGCGCCTGTATGCACTCGAGCAGCCGGCGCAGCGCGCCTTCGTCGCACGTCGAGTGTCGATCGCGCCCGACGCCGAGCAGGCGCTCTCCCGATTCGTGCGGGCAAACGACCCGCACGGCACGGCCGTCCTGGAAGGACTCGGCATCGCGACCCTCGCGTACCAGCCGCCCGAGCACCACCGCGTCGCCTGGGTCGAGTCGAAGAGCGACGCGCTCGCGATCGACGTCTCCCTCGATGGACCGGGTCTGTTCGTCCTCAACGACACCTACCTCGACGGGTGGCGCGCGTCGGTCGACGGCCAACCGGCGAACATCGAACGGGTGAACGGACTGGTGCGGGGCGTGTGGCTCGACGCCGGCCAGCACCGGGTCCGGATGCGTTATCGGCCCCCGGGCCTGCCGCTCGGCCTGGCGCTGTCGCTGACGACGTTCGCCGCGCTGCTGCTGGGCAGCTACCGCGGGTAGTAGCGCACGCGCCGGTCGCACCCGGCGCCGGTGCAGCCTCGTCGAACGTTTCCGCTGGGCTGGAAGCTGCGTACGTAGGCGGGGACCTCGCCCCGGTGGAGCGCGGCGACACGCTGCGGCGGAGCCGGACGCGTCAGTGCCGCCGAGCGGACGCGCGGCGTCGATGGAGACAACGCCGCGGAGCGCGCCCGCGTGACCGAGGCGGCCGCCAACGCGGCCGACCGGGGCCGCGGGGGCGGCGGAGAGAGCGCGGCGGAGCGCGGCCGGGCCACCACCGTCTCGTCCGCGGAGGCCGGGGGTGTAGTCCGCGCCCGGGCGACGACGACGGGGGCCGCCTTCGGCGCCGGCTTCGGCTTGGCCACGACCTTGGGCTTCCGTGCGGGCTTCGGCTTGGCCACGACCTTCGGCTTCGGCGCGGGCGCTGGCTTGGCCACGACCTTGGGCTTCGGCGCGGGCTTCGATTCGGGCTCCGTGATCTCGACGGTCTTCGCGCTCGCCATCTGGACGCGTGGCCAGGCGGCTTTTCCATCACCGCGGTGCGCCCACTCGATCATCTTCTTCGTGTCGCCCCAGAGGTCCCGGGAGCCCATGATCACGACGATGACCTCGCGGCCTTCGAACGTGGCGGCACCGGCAAAGCACTTCCCAGCCGCGCGCGTGTAGCCGGTCTTTCCGATCACCGAGGCGAAGTAGCCGTGCACGAGTCGATTCTTGTTATTGAGAGAAACCGTGCGCACCTTCGAGCTTCGCACGCTGATCTTGCGCGCCTTCGTTCCCGCGACCTTCCGGAAGCCGGGGACGTCGAGGGCCGCGCGCATGATCATGCCCAGGTCGCGCGCGGTCGAGAGGTGCTGGGAATGCGTGAGGCCCGAAGGGTTGCGGAACGTCGTCCGGGTCGCGCCCGTCTTCTTCGCCCGCGCCGTCATCTGCTTCGCGAAGCTCTCGACGCTGCCCCCGAGTCCCTCCGCGACCACCACCGCACCGTCGTTCGCGGACTTCAACATGAGCGAGTAGGTCAGGTCCCGTAGCGTCAGCTTCTGGCCCTTGCGCAGATAGAGCTTCGACGGGACCTGCTTCTGCGCGCGACTGCTCACGGCGAACGACTCGTCGAGGCGGCCGCTCTCGAGCGCCAGCATCGTCGTCACGATCTTGGTCGTACTCGCGGGCGCCCGCCGCTGGTCCGGGTTCTTGGACCAGAAGACCTCGCCGGTGCGGGCGTCCATGATGACGGCGGACTTCGCCGTGACCTTCGGCTCCGACGCGCTCGCCGCACCGACCATCCCCAGGGTCACCGCAAGCGACACCCCGACCACGCGAGTCAGCAGACCCACCTCTCTCCGCACCCCCGACAACGTTCTCCCCCCGACCTTACTTTTTATACGACATCGGGAGGTGTGGAAAGTCGGCTCCGCCGCGAACTTGTCTGTCGAATCCGGCGTCGATAGAACTGGCACCGGGTGACGTGGTGGCGGACAACGGCGGGCACGCTGGGCCTCCTGGCGCTGTGCGCGATGCCAGCGGGCGCGCGGCAATGGGTCGAAGAGGACTTCGGACAGCTTCCCGTGCCCGTCTACACGTTCACCCTCCCCGACGACGTCGGCCCGGGGCAGGCCCGTACGGTGATCGGGGAGATCTCCAGCCACGCGCCGACCACGGGCGACACCTTCTACGACGTCGGCCGCTACTACGGGCTCGGCCACAACGAGATGGTCGCCGCGAACCCGGAGGTCGACGAGTGGATTCCCGCCCAGGGCGAGGCCGACATCGTCCTTCCCACGCAGTGGATCCTCCCGTGCTGCCGGTACGACGGGCTCGTCATCAACATTCCGGAGATGCGGCTGTACTACTACCCGCCCCGCAAGGACGGCGAGCCCCGGACGGTGATCACGCACCCGGTCGGACTGGGTCGGACGCAGTGGCGAACGCCGCAGGGCGAGTTCCGGATCACCGAGAAGACCAAGGACCCGACCTGGGTCATCCCGGAATCGATCCGTCAGGAGCGAATCGAAGAGAAGGGCTGGTACTGGGGCAAAAGCCAACCGGCTATCGAGAAGTACCGCGGGCATGTTTTTGTGGTCGAAGGGCGGTTGTTTGACCTTTACGCGATCACCCCTGACGAACCGATCGTGCTGCAGGATGGCACGAAGATCGAGACGTACTATGAAGGTGTCGTGGCCA
>JAUIFY010000236.1 GCA_030430245.1 bacterium
CAGCACGGTCGCGGCCCCGACGGGGAAGTCGAGTGTCCTTCGCGCGGCGGCCTCCCGAACCTCGAGAAGCCCGTGTTGCGACGGCCGCCTCCCATCGAAGCGCCGCTCCGCGCGTACCTGCTGGCGTAGACGCACCCAGACCGCATCGCATTCGCTCCCTTACAGAGAGTTCATGTTTGGCCGAGGTCCGGGGCTCTTCCCCTCCGCGAGCGCGGCGGTCTCGCCGGCGTGGGCGCTCGCCGGGGCGTAGGCGGGGACGTTCGTTACCTTTCTGCAGTTGTTACCTTCGGGTCGCCAAAAGGTAACGTTTCGCGAAAGGTAACGAACGTCCCCCCTAGGGGTAGTCGCCGGGGCCTGTCAGGGTCTTCGGGGGGATGCCGAGGCGGGACCGGGCCTCTTCGAGGGGGAGGTCTACGTATGGCCAGAAGTTCCAGTCGTCGGACAGGTCGATCGGCATTTGTGAGCCGCGCTCGACTGCGTGGAAGAAGCGCTCCGCGACCCCACCGACGGTTCCGGTTGCGGTCGGCACGCCGATCGGCGTGAGGTCGATGCCGGCGCTGAAGATGCTGAGCACGAAGAGTGCGGTGAAGAGGCCGTGGTCGGGTCGGCTCTCGCGGTAGCCCGCGATGAAGCCTCCGACGAGGGTTTCTCCCTCCGGGGTGGGGTCGTAGCCGCCGAGCACGTGGCTGAAGTCGTGGTAGACCCCGGCCTCGGGGAAGCCGCCCTCCTCGCCCGGGAACGAGAAGCCGTGCTCGCGATAGTGCCGATAGACGTGCGCGCCCAGGGTGTCCTCGGGGAGCTTCTCCCAGGCGAGGAATCGCGCCGACACTTCTGGGTCGGGCCGCATGCCGCGCAACGACAGGACCGACTTCGCGAGCCCGAGCAGGCCGCGGTGGTGGTACTCGTCCTTGAGCGCGTCTGGGAGGTGGCCGTTGCGAAGGACACAGAGCTTGAAGAGGGTGACGTCGTGGTCCGCCAGCTTCTCGATCGCGGAGATCTGCGGACCATCGATGCCGAGAGCGTTCGCGTATCGACGAACGACGTCCGCCTGACTCTTCGGGGGCTCGCCGGCAGAGAGGCTCACCACCACCATGCCGTTGACGATCTGGGCGCGAAGCTCCGGACGAACGATCGCTCGTGCCAGCTCCGCAGGCTCGATCGGCGGAAGATCGTCGAGCACGTGCGACGTGCCGAGCACGAACTTCTGGGCCGCGCCCAGGAGCGCGCGCGTCGATTGCGCGATCTCGCCGCGGCTGCGGGCGACGTCGGCCAGCGCACGCAGGCCGGCCGCGCCCTCCTCCGGATCGGGTCGTAGGATCTTCATCGGACCTTCCTCCTATCGAAGCTCGCGATAACCGCAGCCCTATTCAACGGATGAATCGAGCCCGAACTTGAGCGAGGTGCCACGGTGGAAACGGCTCGCTCGACATGAGATCGTCCGCAGCGGCCATGTCGGAAACCGCGCAGGCACGACACAACGCCTGGCTCTTCTTCGGGGGCGCCGCGCTGGTGTTCAACGCCGGATTCATCAACACGCTCGCCTTCCTCGGCTTCAACGGAAAGTTCGTGAGCCACATGACGGGCAACGTCGCGAAGGTCGGGGTGAAGGTCGCCGAGGGTTCCATGATGCAGGCCCTGGATGTCGTCCTCCTCATCGTGGCCTTTGCCGCCGGCGCGGTCGTGAACGGCCTCTTGATCGGCAGCGAGCAGTTCTCGTTCAACAACCGGTACGGCGTCGTCCTCCTCGCCCAGGCGGCACTTCTCGGAACCGCGCTCATCCACATCGGCCACGTTCCCGACGAGACCCTCCACCACGGCGAGTTCCTCGTCGCGATGGTGTGCGGCATGCAGAACTCGATGACGACGATCTACAGCGGTGCCGTCGTCCGCACCACGCACCTCACCGGTACCCTCACCGACCTCGGAAGCCAGATCGGGCATTTCCTCCGCGGCGACCCATCGACCGGCTGGAAGATCCGCTTCTTCGCCACGTCCGCGTTCTCGTTCGCGACGGGTAGCGCCGTCGCCTCCCTGGCCTTCGGAGACTACGGGGTCGGCGCCATGTGGGTGTCCGTCGTCGTCTACGTTGCGCTCGCCGCGGCGGAGCGCCTCATCGCGGGACGTGGGGCACCTTGACCCCCGATCTTCCCCCGGGGGAGGCACCCGCGAAACGGTCTGGTAGACACGTCGGCATGGCTGACTCTCCTCGGTACGAACGAGATGGCGACGTCGCGATCTTGCGGATGGACGACGGCAAGGCGAACGCGCTCGGGCCCGACGTCATCGCGGGCCTCAGCGAAGCCCTGAATCGGGCGGGAGAGGAAGCGGGGGCGACCCTGATCATCGGGCGCGAGGGACGCTTCTCTGCCGGCTTCGATCTGAGCGTCCTCCAGAAGGGGGCCGATGCCGGACGCGCGCTCGTGACGTCCGGCGCCAGGCTCGCCTTGCAGATCGCACGACACCCCACGCCCGTCGTGATCGCCAGCACGGGCCATGCGCTCGCCATGGGAGCGGTCCTCCTCACCGCGGCCGATCTCCGGATCGGCGCCGCGGGCGCGTTCAAGATCGGCTTCAACGAGGTCGCCATCGGGATGATCACTCCCGTGTTTCTTCTCGAGCTCGCGCGCGAGCGGCTCTCGAAACGCCATCTGCACCGCGCGACGGCTCTCGCCGAGATCTACGACCCCGAGGCCGCGGTCGATGCGTGCTTCCTCGATCGCGTCGTCGCTCCCGAGGAGCTTCCGAGCGTGGCACTCGAGGAGGCGCGACGACTGGCGCAACTTCCCCGCGGCGCGTTCGTCGGGACCCGACGGCTGCTCCGGGAGGAAACCCTTCAGAAGATCGAGGCGACCCTCGACGAGGACATGCTTCGCGCGTTCAAGTAGCACCCTCCCCATGAGCCGACTGCGAATCGCGCACCGCGCGACGTGCCTGCTGATCCCGGCCCTGCTCGGCGGCTGCACGGGAACCGCGTCGGATGGCAGTGGAGTCACGCCTACCGGACGGACCTCGTCGTCCCAGGCCGCAATCGAGATCGAAGTCTTCGACTCGGTGAACGAAGCCCGCGCGAACGGCGATCGCGTCCGCCTCGACTGGAACGACGAGATCGCCGCCCTCGCACGGACGCACAGCGAAGCGATGGCCGCGGGCACCGTCCCTTTCGGCCACGCCGGCATCGCGGCGCGGCTACGATCCGCGATGGCGTATCGAGGAGCGCGGGCCGGTGCCGAGAACGTCTCGCGCCAGCCCCGTGCGGCGGAGGAAGTCGCGTCCCGCTCGTTGGAGAGATGGCTCGGCAGTGACGAGCACCGAAAGAACATCCTCGGCGCCTACGGTGTGACCGGGGTCGGAGTCGCCCGCGCCGCGGACGGTTCGTACTACGTCACCCAGATCTTCGTTCCGTAGGCGCTCCGTCGGCGGGTCGGCTGCGCGACCGAGGATCCCTGCCCACGCGACGTCCGAAGTCGCGGCTACTTCGCCCGAAAGCCACCCGGGCCGTTCCGCACAATCCGGTCGAACGTCGCCGAGAAGCACGCCGGGGTGTCGCTGCCCACGATCTGCACCGTGGCGCCTCCGGCTCCCGCGAGAGCGGCCGCGATCCCCGTCGGCAGGTGCCCAACCCCTCTCGCCGCGACGTTCCGCGCGCGCAGCTCGATGCGCGAACGCCCCGCGGGCCCGGCGACGAGCTTCGCCTTGTGAACGCCATCGGCCGAGCGCGCGGGATCCCGGTAGCGAAACCCGTCGTCGCCGAGACGACGCCAACAGTCGCGGCGCCCACACGACTCGCCGCCCCGATCGACGACGAGCGTGCCCGCGAGCTCGGCATCGTCATCAAAGATGCACACCGCATACGACGTGGCGCCCCGACCGGCCGGCTCCCCGAAGTCGTCCTTCGCGAGCCCGGGTCCCTTCGTGAGCTTCAGCGTGAGCTTCTCGTCTCCCCCGCTCCTCTCGTCGACCGCGAGGAGCTTCTTCTCCCACCCCTCGAAGCACCCTACGCGCGGCGTCCCCTCGTTCACGCAGCCGATCGCCGGATCGCAACGATCGAGCGTGCAGGGATTTCGATCGTCGCAGGTGAACAGCCCGCCGCCGAGGCACACTCCTCCGACGACACAGATCTCCTCGCCGTTGCAGGCATTGCCATCACTGCACGGCGTACCCTCGACCGCGAAGGTGCAACTCGCGCCGCAGCACGCCGTGCCGTCGCACTCCTCCCCCGGCTCGACCACGCCGTTGCCACACGTCGCTGCCGCCGGGTCTGCGCCTCCAGCCACGAGCAGGAACGCTGCCGCGAACGCGACCAGCCGATGCAGACGGAGGGGGAGGCAACCCACGCAGGAGATCATCGAGACGACGAGCATATCAACGATCGTGCCAACCCCGAGCGCGAGAATGCCCCGAGATCACGGCGCCAGACGCGCGCATCGTCCCGCTTCGGAACGGCTCGGGCCCGCCCTTTCGGAACGATGGCCCCTTCCGGAACGGCACACCCGATGGCGGATGGCGAAGGCCCGGCCCCGGACGCACCGGCAACTCGCTCGAGGACCCGTCGCTCGCAATCGCCGGTGAAACGTCGGATCCTCACCCCTCGCCGAACGAGGCCGGCGAGCTTCCGAAACGGGACACGAGCGACATGTCACCATCCCTGATGCGCGCGTTCTCGCGCTTCCACACGAGGCTGTATCGCGTCTCCCGAGGACGCCTCGCGGCGACCACGGCGCAAGGAGCCCCGGTACTCCTGCTCACCACGCGCGGCCGCCGAACGGGCCGCGCGCGCACGACGCCTCTCGCGTTCTTTCGCGACGGCTCGCGCCTCGTCGTGTGCGGCGGAAGTGGCGGAACCCCCGACCACCCCGCCTGGTTCCTGAATCTGCGCGCGCAACCGCGGGTCCGGGTGCAGATCGGCGCGGAGGTCTGCGCCGCACTCGCCCGTGAAGCCGAGGGGGCCGAGCGGAGAGCGCTGTGGCAGCGGGCCGTCGACGAGGTGCCACTCGTCGTGGACTACCAAGCGAGAACGAAGCGCCGCGTGCCCGTCGTCGTTCTGGAGCCCTCGGACTCGGCCGAAGGCCAGCCCTGATCCGACCGCGACACCTTCGCCGTACCGACCCCACTCCGGGCGACGTCGGCCGTCTCGCACGCCTCGACGATCGGAGGCTCAGAAGAGGTCTTCGGTCCGCCTGAGCAGTCGGGCCAGCTCGGAGACCGGCCCCGCTCCACCGATCGCCGGAACGGGCTCCGCACAGGCTCGATCTTCGGCCGCGGCCGCGAGCAGCCCCTGGAGGTCTCCATCCTCCTCGGAGTCGAACTCGAGCACGTGATGCCGATACCCGATGCGGTGCTGGCCGTTGTCGGACCGGTTCCATCGCTCGACCGCTTGCTCGAGACGCCCGAGGGGAACGTCGACGTCGTCCTGCGCGCTTGGACTGAGCAGCACGCAGAACTCGTCCTCGTCGAGGCGCGCGATCACGTCCGAGTCACGGAAACAGTCGGTGAGGATTCGTGCGAACTCGCGCCGAACGGAATCGCGCCCGGCGGGACCATGCGAGCCGTTCGCGGTCCGCAGCTCCAGGGTCACGAGCGAGACCGGCTCTCCCCCCCGATCGCGCAAGGCGAGCGTGCGTCCCGCGGTGAACAGGAAGCCGCGCCGGTTCGGCAGCGCGGTGACCTCGTCGACCGTATCGAGCGTGAGCCGTTGGAGCTCGGTCTGTACCGTCTCGGCCAGGTCCGCGAGGATGTCGCGCTCGACCGCCGTGAGTGCGCGCGGCTTCGCATCGAGAAGGCAGAACGTGCCCGCGTACTCGCCCTCCGAGGTCTCCAGGCGATGGCCCGCATAGAACCGATGGGCGGTGGCGGCCTCGTGGTGCCGGAACAACTCGTCGGCCTCGGTATCCTCGACGATCAGGTACCGCGGCTCGGTCGGCGCGAGTCCGCAGAACGAGAGGATCCGAGCCTGCTCCCCCTCCTTCACTTCGGGAAAGGTCTGCCCGGCGACGTTCGTTCCGTCACCGCTCGGCACGTGGACGAGGGCGGTCGACGCCTCGAAGATCTTGGCCGCGAGCCCCAGGAGTCGGGCAACCCGCCGATCGGGCAGCTCGATCGGGTTCCGCCAGCGGAGCGCTTGCGAATGAGCGGACTCGTACGCGTGGGTCGTTCCAGAATTCATCCGATCTCCCTCGAAGCGGTCGGGCGGCCCGACACGACGCCCTCTGGTGCCTATCGGGCGGGTCTCGACGACCCTTGAGTGTACCGATCGCGGAGACGCGACGGCCGCCTCCGCGGCCGCACGACCGCGCGCAGCCGACATCGCAGGCGCCATGGCCTCTCGATTCGGCTTCAAGCGGCGCCCTGGAGAGACCGATGATCCTCTCGTGTCGGGAGTCTGCGCGGGGCCGGAGCCGTCGCTCACGGCTCCGACGACTCGAGGCACCGAGCAAGCCGCGCGGAACCCGGCGACGATCCTGCGAGGCGCGGGCGCGGGGATTGGGGAGAGGGAATGTCGACATCGGTCCTGAAGGTGGGGCGAGGCGAAGACGGGTGGATCTGTCGGGTCGAAGGCCCGGGGCGGGTCGGGGAGAGCCCGGCCTTCGAGCGCATGGTCGCTCGGCTTCTGGAGCAAGGCCCGGATTCGCGTCTGGTCGTGGACCTGTCGGACTGCGAGATGCTCGACAGCACCTTCCTGGGCTGCCTCGCCTCCCTCTACAAGCGCTACGCGAGGGGCGATCTGCCGCGCCTCGTACTCTTCGCCCCCGAGGACGTGCGCCAACGTCTGTTCGGCGCCAGCCAGATCGATCGATACCTCCGCTTCCGCGCCGTCGCACCGCAAGGAGATGGCGACTGGATGGACGTGCCCATCACCTCCCTCGACGAACGCTCGCTCGCGCGGCACATCATGGAAGCGCACAAGACCCTCGCCACGAGCGGCGGACCACTCGCCTCGGCCTTCGCGGCGATCGCGCAGCAGTTCGCAGACGAGCTCGCCGGGAACACCGTCTCCGCCTGACGATCAGTCGCGGGTCACCCAGATCGGGGAGGTCCAGACGAGCTCTCCGTCGTCCTGCTCACCACGGACGTAGTAGTGACTCGTGCCGCCCGAGGGCGCCTCGGGGTCGGTCCATTCGAGCTCGACGAGCGATTCGTTCGGCTCGAAGACCTCGACCTCCTCCCCGTCGCGCACGACCACCACGCGAGCGAAGGGAGACGTCCCCGTGAGCCGGACGAACAGCGGCGGAACCTCGTCCCCCTCGAGCACGAGCTCTTCGCCCATGAAGCGCTCCGAGTCGCCCTCGCCCATCCGAACGTCTGCGACGATGTCGTCCGTGGCCGCGTAGACCCGACGCTTCTTCAGAGCCTCGAGGATCGCGGGGCGGGTCGGCTCGTCGACCCAGAGCATCGCGTAGCTGATGTGGGTCGAGTGGTGGTCGCTGCTGGAAACGAATCCGAGGCGGTGTCCCTTCGCGAGCGCGTTGGAGACGAAGCCCGCCGGACGCTCTCCCTTCTTCATGCGTTTCTGCTTCGCCGTTCGGGGAGCCCCGGGCATCTCGTAGCTGTTCCGCGAGCCCTGGTAGATCTCGACGATCGGCTCGACCTCGTCGTCGCGATTCCGCCAATCCGTCCCCATGGTCGTCGCACTCGTATGCGGCGCGCTGATCCCATCAAACTCTCGGAGATAGCGGTACAGCATCTCGGTGTCGGGCGCCGGCCCCTTCGCCGCTTCCTTCGAGAGCGGCAAGCGGGGAAGGGACCGAATACCGCGTTGGGCGAACACGACGTTGCGGTGCCCCTCGGGGTACGGGCGACTCCGCTCGTAGGTGAACATCGTCACGAAGCGCCCGGGCGCGTGGAAGGCGTCCGTGCTCTTCTGAATCAACCACCACGGATACTCACGGCCCGAGCCATTGTCGTGATCGCCATTCCCGACCCAGTCGAGCGCCGCGACGTCGAGCGCGTAGCGCCACATGTCCTCGAGTTGGCCATCGACTCCGCCGTCCGACGAGAACTCGGTGTGACGGTGAAACTCGCCGCGCAAGAGCCCCAGGTCCTCGCCGCGCACGCGAATCCGGGCTTTGCGCGCCCGCGCCACGTCGGCCCGCTCCTGCTCCGTGCGCTCGGTCGCACGTGCCGCAGCGTCGGGCGGCCTTCCCGCGGGGACGAGCTCGAGCGCCTCGGGAGAGCCGTGGGCCTCGAGAACCGCGACGTTCAAGTCGTTGCTCCAGGGATCCGTCGCCACCCGCGTCTCGCCGAGCGGGCCCTCTGCGGTAGCGACCTTCGCGCGCCTTTGCTGACGATGGTCGCTGGCCGCGACGACTGCGATCCCGTCGCTCACCGCGACCGCGGCGGGCGCCGAGTAGTAGAGGTTGTCCGCTCCGGGGACGAGGATCGGCCCGGTCCACGCGCCATCGTCGTAGTACGCCGCGTACTCGACCCAAACCGTTCCCAGCGAGCTCGTGAACTCGAGCGCGCGCGTCCGGAACGTGACCCAGATCCGCCCGTCGCGATCTGCGACGATGCGCGAAACGTTGAAGAACGGTTGCCGCAGACGTGGACGTGCGGCTCGGGCGGCCTCGTTCAACTGGCTCGAAGCCGGCGCCTTCCCCGGCTTCGCCGGCCTCGGCATCACCTTCCGGATCTTCGACTTCGGCTCACGCCACGTACCATCGGGCGATCTCACGATCAGGCCGATCGTACGGCTGGCCAAGAGACGCGTCCCCTCCCGGACGAGAAGACCCCAGTCCTTCCCCCACGAGGCTCCGGCATGCTCCCATGCCACCCACAGATTGCCCGAAGCGTCGTACGTGGCCGTGGGTCTCGCTTCGAAATGCGGGGAGTCGGCAACCGCGGTCGCGTCGTGTGCGGTACCCTCCCCCGAGTACTCTCGGACCCACACGTCGTAGTCGCCCTTGCGGTACGTGTCCCAGACGATCGCGACCCTCGGATCGCCCTCTCCCTTCCGGGTTGCGGCGATCGCCGGTGCCCAGCTGTTCCCGCCGCTCTCGCTCACGACGCGCGCCGGCTCGAAGGTCGGCCCGTCTGCTTGGCGACGCATCCGGATCTGTAGCTCTCCCTCGTGCATCTGCTGCCACGCGACCCAGATACGCCCCGCCGCGTCGGCCGTCGCGACCGGGGAGAGCGCGTTGCCGGGGCCCATCGAGAGACGCACCGGCTCCTCCGGCCTCCCCTCAACGACCCGTCGCCCCCAAACGTCGAAGCGTCCGTCACGACGCTCGGACCAGAACACCCAGGGGCGATCGTGGGCGTCCATCGCGATCGCACATCCGTAGACGTCGCGCCCCGGGGGAGTGATCTCGATCGGATCTACCGCGTCGCGCGCCTCCGCCTCTGCGAGCAGCACCTGGTCGCCACTCGCGGGCACCGCGAACGATTCGAAGCTCTTCGGAGCCACCGAGATCTGCTGGACGCGATTTCGCGCACCGCGCCTGGACCCGAAGCGCACCCACGCCACGTGGATCCTGCCCCGAGCGTCGACGACGGCCGCAGGGAAATCGTCGTCTGCGTCCGACGACGTCATGGTCCACACCGCTGCGACGCGCTCGAGCTCGACCGCCCCGTCGAGCTCCCGAAGAACCGTGCCGTACGGAAGGTCGCCCAACCGAACCGAGAACGCGCCACGGGGGGTTCGAACCGCGAGGACCGAGTCGTCGACGACGTCTTCCAGCGTCAGGGTGACGCCGTTGTCCGTCGGAGGGCTCCGGATCGCGCGCTCCTTTCCCGGACGATTCGTCCTGCGCTTGGTCGGCTCGCCACGAGTCGATGCCTTCCAGCCACGGCTTGCGACCACCTGATCCGTCTCGGTGAACCGCCACCCGCGAAGCTCGGCGATCCGCCCCGGCTCGACCTCGGCGACACCATCCCACTCGGCCGGGACCGTGTCGGTCAGACCGAACCGGATCTTCACACCGACCCGCTCTGCGTCGGCGGCCGGCACCAGGACCAGCACCAGACCGGTCGCCAAGGCAGCCACCGCGATGCGCACTCCGAAGCTCACCGAGGCCGAACCCTCGACTCGGAAGGGCGACCGCCGGGCTGCGCGCGCACGAGCATGGCGCGCACCGTAGCGCGACGCCTCTCCCTCGACCAGCCAGCTCCGTCAGGAAGCCCGCTCGGTCTCCCGTCCGCGCACCACGCGCTTGCCAGAGCGTTTGCCACGAGACTCGGTCACGACGGTCCACTGACCGTGCCCGTCGTCGTCGTCACGGTAGACGACGACCCAGTCCCTCGTCTTCCCCAGACGATGCGCCCGCTCCGTGTTGGAGTAGAGCGCCGTGTAGTGGCGATCACCGCGCTGGGTGTGCAGAATCGGAAGCCAGGCCTGATGGTCCGGATTGAGGTTCCGGGGCGCGATCTTGGGCAGCTCGTGCGCGGCGGCCTTCTCGCGGTACTCGCGGTCGACGTCGAGGATCTCGGCCACGGGGGGCTCCGGCTCGAGGTGAAGGAGCCCGTCGGATCCGATGGTCCGCACGCCGTGGCGGGGATGCAGGAACTCATGGAGTGCGTTCCTCACCCGACGAAGCCGAACGATCCCGAGGCCACGGATCCGGGCGAGTCGCCCGTCGTACGCCGCCGCCTCGAGCTCGGGTAGCGTCTCCACACCGAGCTCGGCGTGGATGCGATGCGCGGGCTCGGCTCCCAACCCCGGGACCGACGCGAAGAGACGTTCGGGA
>JAUIFY010000237.1 GCA_030430245.1 bacterium
GTGCTCGAATCGATCCGCCGGGCGATCCAGGACGACGGCACCTGGCTGATCAAGGACATCCGCAGCCAGCCCGGCTTCGAAGCCAACCGCTCGAATCCACTTCTGGCGATGATGTACGGATTCTCCGTGAGCGCGTGCATGTCGTCGGCCCTTTCGGAGCCGGGCGGCGCCGGCCTGGGCACGCTGGGATTCAACCCCGAGGTGGCGAAGCGGATGACGCGCGATGCCGGGTTCACCCGGTTCCGACTCCACGACTTCGACGACCCGGCGAACCTGTACTACGAAGTGAGGCCCTAGGCGCGACGAAGGCCGCCGCCAGAGCGAATCGGAGAGACGATCCCCATGGCACTACGCGACGACTACACCGGCCCCTTCGATCCCGGCCTCACCCTCGAGGGATTCTCCCGTCAGGCCCTCGCCGACCTCGGGCGAGAGTTCCTCCTGGCCGGGCACCTGCAGGACCGGGTCGGGCTTCCCCTGGTCATGGGCCGTTTCGGCGACGAGGCGATGACCGAGGTCTCGATCGAGGAGTGGATGGCTGCGAGCCCCATCTACTCGGAGCGTATCCAGAAGGCGATGGGATTCGTCGGCGACACCGTCGAGACCGTCTTCAAGAACATCCAGCTCGACATCGGCGCTCCGCATCAATTCATGGACTTCGCCTACCGTCTGGACCGACCCGACTACGGAGAGTTCTGGCTCGCCTACTGCGGTGCGCTGATGGACGTCGAGCCGTTCGGCGAGGAACGCGTCTTCTCGATGTGCCATACGGTCGAGGACCCGACGTTCGACGCCACGGCGGCGGCCGCGAATCCACGGATGCGGATCCGCCCGATCCACCGTCCGCCGAGAGTTCCCGCGCACCGGATGCCACATTGCCGATGGAAGGTCTTCATCGACGAGGAAGCCGCCCCGTTCGAGCAGCACGAGATCCTCGCCGTCAACCGCGGCTCGGAGGCGGCGCGCGTCACCATCGAGCGCCCCTCGAACGACGCCGAGCCCGGCGGGTGGACCGACTACTCCGGGGACTTCGATCCCCATTGCCAGCTCGAAGACTTCTCCCACTCGATGCTCGTCGTCGCTCTCGAGGAGGTCGCCCTGCAGAGTCACCTCCTCGCGCGCGCGCTGAGCCTCTCGGTCACTCGGCGCTGGACGGAGAAGGACGCGAGGGCGATCGCGCTGGGACAGTGGATCGGCATCGCTGCCCTGACCGCGGAACGGCTGCGGGACGCCTTGGGCATCGGGGACGATCTCGAATCCATCGCGAAGGTCTTTCAGATCCACCCCTGCTTCCGCCCCCGCGCCTACGTCGACCTCCGAGTCGAGCTCGCCTCGCCCGAGCGACTTCGCGTCTCGATCGGGGATTGCCCGGCCCTCGCCGAGTCGGACCACCATTCGTGGTTCTCGAGCCTCGGCGAAGAACCCCATCCCGCGCTGTCGGCCATCAGCGGCGCGATCCACCCTTACGCGCGGTGCCGGAGCGTGCCGGCGCACGAGGGCGCGCGCTACGCGTGGGAGATCACGATCGACGCGAACGGCCCCGCCTGGAAGCCGCCCCCCGAAGTCGCGCTGGCCAAGATCACGAAGGGGGCGACGTGGCATTTCGAACGCCGACGGCTTCCGCGTGGGGATGCGGGCGCTCGAAGCTGAGGCGCGGGGGAGTCATCCACCGCGTTGCCAGGTCGCCGCGAGGTCGCGTCGCAGCACCTTGCCGACCTCGGTGCGCGGCAACGCGTCGATCCGGCGGAAGGCGACCGGCACCTTGTACGCGACGAGGTGCTCGCGACAGTGGGCCGCGAGAGCCTCGGCGTCGAGCGTCGAGCTCGTGACCACGAACGCCACCGGGACCTCTCCCAGACGGTCGTCGGCCACGCCGACCACCGCGGCCTCGCGGACCGAAGGCGACAACCGGAGCACCTCTTCGACCTCGTCGGGGAAGACCTTGTTGCCCCCGCGATTGATGAGGTCGCTCACGCGGCCTTCGATCCAGACGAAGCCGTCGCTGTCGATGCGTGCGATGTCCCCGGTCCGCACGAAGCCGTCCTCGCTCAACCGGTCGCTCAGCTCGCCCCCGCCCGCGTAGCCTGCCGCCATGTTCGGTGGCCGCACCAGCAGCTCTCCTTCGGGCGAGAGTCGCAGGTCGACGCCGGCGTGCGGTCGACCAATCGCCCCCAGCTTCTCCGGGTGCTCTTTCGCATCCTTGGCGGTCCAGCCGATCACCTCGCCGATCTCGGCCTGGCCGTAGCTGTTCAGCACGAAGGCGCCGAACTTCTCGGTGAACCGCCTGGCCTGAAGCGGCGAGAGCGGTGCGGTGATGCTGCGCACGTACTTGAGTGGAGCGAGATCCGTCACCGCGGCATCGTCGTTCAGCATCGTGATGGCGGCGGGCGGCGCGACGGTCGAGCGGATCCCGAAGCGCCGCACCAGGGTCGCGAACGTCGCCGTTTCGAACCGATCCATGATGACGAGCGGTGCACCGGCCCGAAGCCCGAACAGCGCGTTGTAGATGCCCGCATTCAACGCGAGCGAAACGGGAATGAGATTCGGGCTCGGCTCGTGCCCCGCCCGAGGCGGGCTGGCCCGCAGGGGTTCGAGCACGCGATCGATGAGCTCGAGGTACGCGGTGTGGGTGTGCAGCACCGGTTTCGGCTGCCCCGTCGTCCCGGACGTCCACAAGACGAACGCCACGTCGTCCGCATACGTACGCCCGCCTCCCAGCGAGCGCGCGCCGGCCCCGTCGATGATCGCGGCCGGCGCGACGGAGCGAAGAACCTTGTCGACCTCCGCGGACGGATGGCGGGGGTTCACCGGGACGAAGACCGCGCGCGCAAGCCAGATCGCCGTCATCGCCACCACGACGGACGGGCCATTGGGCAGCTGCACCGCCACCGCCTGCCCGGGCCGGACCCCGAGCGAGCAGATGCGCTCGGCCAGCTCGCGCGCTCGCTCGCGCGCGTCGCCCGCCGTCACGCTCTGATGGATCGTGTGCAGCAGCGGCTGATGATCCGGGAACGGGTGCTCCAGGAGCAGCTCGGCCAGACTCATGGCTCGCGCTTCAGCGGCGCCCAGTTCGCCTCGCGCTTCTCGGAAAACGCGAGCGGACCCTCCTCCTGATCGGGGTGGCCCCAGAGCTTCACGAGCTCCTTCGCGCCTCGACGACAGGCCGCGGTGAGGCCGGACTCGAGCGCGTACGACAACGCCTTCTTCGTCGCCGCCATCGCCGCGGGCGAGTTCTTGGAGATCGTCTCTCCCATCTCTTGCGCGCGCTCCCGCAAGCGCTCGGGTGGATCGACGATCTCGCTGATCATCCCGAGCTCCTTCGCCCGGGTCGCATCGATTCGCTCGTACTTGCCCATGAAGGCCATGCGAAGCACGGCCTCGACCGGCATCTTCTTCATCAGTGCGATCGCTTCGACCGACACGACCTGCCCCACGGACACGTGGGGATCGAAGAACTTCGCGTCGCTGGCCGCGATCACGATGTCGGCGTCGGCGACCCAGTGAAAGCCACCCCCGCAGCAAATGCCGTTCACCGCGGTGATCACCGGCTTCCAGACCCCCTGATGCCACGACGTGAAGTGGAGGTCGAAATTCTCCATCGACTCGCGGTAGCGCTCGAAGCCGACTCCGTCGCTCGCGATCTCGGCGACGTCCACACCCGTCTGGAATGCTCGACCGTTACCGGTGTGCACGATCACCCGAACTTCGGGATCCCTGTCGAGCTCGATCCATGCATCCGCGAACTCGTCGCGCATGGCGCTGTTCATGGCGTTCAGCTGATCGGGCCGGTCGTTGATCAGCCAACCGACCGGCCCGTGGCGCTCGACGATGAGGTGCTCGTAGCTCATGAGAGGACTTCCTTCCGTTTCACTCTTCGTTCCAGTCGACCTGATCGGACCGGGCGGGCTGACGTCCGATCTTCAACGGAGACAGGGGCGAGTCGACGAGGAGGATCCGATGCCGACGCTCGACGTGGTCGGAACACAGACGCTTCCACTCGAGGATCGACTCGTCGACCCGCGCGTTCTTCTCCGCCCGCGCCCACGCCTCCCAGGTCGGGATGGCCCAGAGAAGGATGGCCTCGTCGTCGTTCCCCATCGCCGTCGTGAACGCGCCGATGAGCTGCCACCCATAGGATCCATAGGCCTCCGCGCCCCGCTCGCGGACGAGCTCCAGGTGATCCCGGCTGGCCCCGGGCCGAACCCGCACGAGTTCGTGGGCGTAGCAGGCGCCTCGGGTGCCGTCGGCGATGAGCTCCATGATCGGCTTCGACCACGGGGCCGGCTCGACGATCCGATCGAAGCCACCGCGTCGGAACTCCGACGCTTTCGCCCACCACTTGGCCAGAATCGGGTCCTGCGCACCGGCCCCGACCGCCTCTCCACCGAACGACTCGGCGAGGCCGTCCCACCCCGGCTCTTCCCAGAGGTTCACCACCTGAGGCCAGGCGCCCGTCGAGCCGAGGACCGCCCAAACGCCGAAGCAGAGCTGGTTGCGACGCTCCTGAGCGCCAGGGCTCCAGTTGGCGGCCATGTGGTGCATGTAGGACGAGCGGTGGTGGCCGCGGATGTCGATGAACTCGTGGATGTAGATCTTGTCATTCATAGAGGCCTCGCTCTCGCATCACCCTGACGACGAGCTCCCCGAGCTCCTCGAGAAGGGTCCGACACACGTCGCCCGCGGTCGCGCCGTCGCGTGCCCTCAGGGCGGTGGCGAGCTTCTTCATCGCGGGTCGCTGCACGCCGGCCGCGCCCGGGATCTCGTCGAAGAAGTTCCCGGGGACCAGGCTCGTGAGGCTGCGGCTCACCGCACGCAGCCGAGGCGAACCCCCTTCGAGGACGGCGAGCCGCCAGAACTCTGCGGTTGCGTCCTGCAGGGCGTCGGTGTCCTTCGCGCGGCCTGCGGCGGCAGCGCAGGACACCAGCCGAGCGAGCCCTTCCTCGTCGGCGCGCGACGCCGCGCGTTCGAGAGCGAAGGCGTAGAGGACGCCGAACAAGCCGTAGTGGTCGCGCGTGTCCTCCTCGCCGATCGGGTTGAGGTAGGCCCCCCGGTTCGGCTTCATCCGAACCAGACCCTCCCGCTCGAGCGCCAGGAGGGCATCGCGCACCGGGATGCGGCTCACCCCGAGCTTGGCGGCGAGATCCTCCTGATTGAGCCGACTCCCGGCGGGGAGCGAGCCCTCCCACGCCAGGCGACGAATCGAGTCGGCGACCTGCTCTCCGATCGTCGGCCGATGAATCGGTGTCAGGCTCGCGCCCAGCTCGGTCGTTCCCGATCGATCGCCTGCAGATCGCATCGCTTCTCTCGCCTCGGCCGGTCGGCCTACCAACCGCTCACCCGCGCGACACGCTCCCGATGGGCGGCCGGACTCCCGAGGAACATGCGGTCGAACATCGCCCGCTTCAGCCAGATCTGCATGTCGCCTTCCCAGGTGAAGCCCATCCCGCCGTGGATCTCGACGGCGTCGCGCGCCGTCTGCATGAAGCGATCCGTGATGTGGGCCTTGGCGAGCGACGCCGCGCGCTGACGGTCCTCCGGCACCGCGTCCCACGCGTGGGCGGCGTACCAGAAGAGAGCACGCGACGGCTCGACCTCGACCGACATCGTCGCGAGACGATGCTTGATCGCCTGGAAGTGACCGATCGTGACTCCGAACTGCTCCCGTGTGTTTGCGTGATCGACGGCCATCTCGATGCAACGGGTGGCGCCCCCGAACGCATCGGCGGCGACGAGACAGAGTCCCGCATCGCGAACGCGCCCCCCGACGTCGCGGCTTCGCTCCAACACATCGCACGGCGCGTTCTCGAGCGTCACGTCGTCCAGACGCCGCGTCCGATCGACTCCGTCGACGGCGGCGATCTCGACACCGGCGGCCGTTCGCTCGACCAGAGCGAGCCCTCCGCCCTCGACTCCGACCACCAGGAGATCCGCCGCGTGGGCGCATGGCACCCACGCCTTCCCACCCGTGACGCGACCGCCCTGGACCCGCGCCTGCCAGCGCGCGGGATCCCAACGACCGCCTGCCTCGGCGAGCGCGACCGTGGCGAGGCACCGGCCGGTGGCGAGCGAGGGGAGCCACCGCTCCCTCTGCTCCTCGTTGCCGCCGAGAGCGATCGCCACACCAGCGAGGGCATGCCCCAGGAACGGCCCGGGCGCCGCCCGGCGTCCCAGCGTCTCGGAGGCGAGCGCGAGGTCGATCAGCCCGAGGCCGGCGCCACCGTAGGGCTCGGGAATCGTCAGCCCGCCGAGACCGAGCTCGATCATCCCGCGCCAGAGAGATCCGTCGACCGCTTCGTCCCCGTCGAAGATCTCGTGGAGGCGCGTCGAGGGACACTCCGCTTCGAGGAATCGGTCGATCGTCTGCTGCAGGAGGAGCTGCTCCTCGGAGAGTCCGAAGTCCACGTCAGCGCGCCCCCTTCTGCGCGACGAAATCGCGCGGCAGACCCAGCCCGCGCTCGCCGATGATGTTTCTCTGAATGTCGGACGTACCTCCCGCGATCGAGAGACCGAGCGACATCATGTACTGCGTCATCCAGTCGGGGTCGCCCTTCGGTTTGCGGTCGCCGAGTGGAGCACGCAGCCCCGCCTCGCCGGCGAGATCGAACGCGAGCTTCGCGACCCGGTGCCCGATCTCCGTCGAGACCAGCTTGTTCATCATGCCGATCGCGCCGCGTTTCTCGCCCCGGACGTCCATCGTGAGCTGCCGGTAACCCGAGTACTCGTGGGAGGTGACGTAGCCATCGAGCTCGGCGAGCCGGTCACGGATGATCGGGTCCTCGATCGCCGGGCGCCCGTTGCGCTCGGACGTCCTGGCGAGCTCGACGAGACGCTCGAACTGGACACGCACCGCGACCGAGGCCCCGACCGCATTCCGCTCGTGCGCCAGCGTCGAGCGCGAGACGATCCACCCCTCCCCCGGCCTGCCGACGATGTAGTCGGCAGGCGTGCGAGCATCATCGAAGAAGACCTCGTTGAAGTGGGCGTCGCCGTTCATCTCCTTGAGGGGCCGCACCTCGATGCCCGGCTGGTTCAGGTCGACCAACAGATACGACATGCCCTTGTGCTTCGGGGCGTCGGGATCCGTGCGACACAGGAGATAGATCATGTGCGCGACGCCCGCAGCGGTCGTCCAGATCTTCTGGCCGTTGATCACCCACTCGTCGCCCACGAGCTCGGCTTTCGTGCGAAGAGAGGCGAGATCGCTGCCAGCGCCGGGCTCGCTGTATCCCTGGCACCACACCATCTCGCCCGTGATCGTCGGGGGCAGGAACTTCTTCTTCTGCTGCTCGGTCCCGTGTGACGCCAGAGTCGCGATCAGCTGCGAGATCGGCGCCCCGGGGTCGCGCGGCGCGTGCACGCGGGCGAACTCGGACGCGATGATCGTCGCACGCAGGGGATCGCTGGGGCGTTCGGAGCCGCCGTACGCCTTCGGGATCGCGCGAGCCAGATAGCCCCGCTCGATGGCCCGCTTGCGAAACAGCGCCGCCTGCGCGCGACGCTTCAGGTTCGCTTCCTCGCCCTTCAGGGGCCAGCCGTCCGCCAGGAACCGCCTCACCTCCTCGCGGAACGCTTCGTGCTCTTCGCTGAATCCGAGATCCATTCCGTTCGATCCTTCGCGCGGGCCACGTCAGCGGCCCGAGAACGCGGGCTTGCGCTTCTCGCGACGGGCGCGGCTGTTCTCCTTGAAATCCTGCGAGCGGCTCGAGAGCTCGAGCGAGAGGGCTTCCTCCGCCAGCTGCTGCTCGAGGGTCGTCGTCGGCGCGCGCTGGATGAGCGCCTTCGTGAGACCGACGGCCACCGTGGCGGCCCCGGCGAGCTCGTCGCAGAGAGAGCGCGCTTCGTCGCCGACCTGCGCCGCCGGCACCGCCCGGTGGATCATGCCCCAGGCGGCGGCGTCGGCTCCGGACACCTTCCGGCCGAGCATCAGCAGCTCCTTCGCGCGGGCGACGCCCGCCATGCGCGTCACGAGCCAGGATCCGCCACTGTCCGGAGTGAACCCCGACTCGACGAACGGCGCCCAGAGCCGCGCGTCCTCGGCGACGACGGCGAAATCCGATGCGAGAAGCAGATTCAGACCGAGGCCGATGCACCACCCACGTCCCGACGTCACGATCGGGGTCTGGGTCTCCAGAAGCACCGGAATGAGGCGGTTCACGTGCCAGCGCATCTGACGCTGCGTCGCTCCGGTTCGGGGTCTCTCCTCCCGCTTCCCCCGCAGGCCCAGATCGAACCCCGAGCAGAAGTGGTCGCCCGATCCGGTCAGGTGGATCACACGCACGTCGGCATCGGAGCCGGCCGCGTCGATCGCGTCGATCAACGCGAGCACGATGTCGTCGGTGATGGCGTTGCGTCGCTCGGGGCGATCGAGGGTCAGGTTCAGGACGCCACCCTCGCGCTCGACCATCAGGCCGTCGACGACCCCCGGATACTCCTTCATTCCACTTCCCCCCGCTCCATCGCGGCGAACCGCTCGACGAGTGCATCGAGCGTCGCCTGCGTCGTGCGCGCCCCGCGCGGCGGGGCCGGCAGGCGCACCGGGCCATGCTCGCGGCTGGGCAGGAGGACCGATGCGTGGCCGGGGGTGGTCACCTCACCGCGCTGATTCTCGCCCCAGATCTCGAGGTCGACCGCCGGCCCGACGTCGCCCGCGACGTACTTGCGCGTCACCCGACCCCGCATCCAGTGCGTGTCGCCGACATAGTTGAAGCGACGAAACTCGCAGTCCAGCTTCCAGAGCCACGCGTCGTCGCCCATCCAGTCGGTGCAGAGATGAATGAGCCACGTCTCGCGCATGCGGCCATAGTCGTAGATCGCGGGACTTCCCGCCTTCGCGGCCCACGACGGGTCCCAATGCACGCGCTGCTGAACGTCCGGAACGTTGAGGTCGTCGGGGCGGAAGAAGCGCGGGACCCGCCTGCGCTGCTCGTAGCCGAGGCGGAGGGCCTTCACGCCGTAGAGACCCATTCCCATGCCGACGTGCCAGCAGACGATGTCGGTGACCCGCATCGGGCCCTTCACGAGCGAACCGATCTCGTCCCCCTCCGATACGTCTTCCCACCAACGCTCGGCCGGACCGCGCCGGCGTTCGACCTCGGCCGCGTAGGCGGCGTCGATCTCCTCGATCTGCTCGTCCGAGTACGGCTCGATGCGAACGCCGCCGTACTTGTCCTTCTTCTCTGCCTTCGTGCGGTCCGTGCGGATCATGAGTCGATACTGCGCGGAGAGCACCGGCCCCTCGCCCGTACCGCGACCCGCATCCTCGGTCGTGGCGAACACCTCGCCGGACCACTCGTGGATCGCACGCTCGGCGAACTCACTCTGCTTGTCGTGAATGCCCACGAGAGCGTTCCGACGCGACACTCGCATGTTCGGCCGCAGCGGAGACCACCACTCGCGGAAGCTCCCCGCGTAGTACGCGTGCACGCCGCGCAGGGGGTCTCCTTTCAGGAGTGCCCTGGTCTCGTCGTCCAGCGTCGTGACCTCGTTCTCACCGATCAGCGTGTCCCCGCCGTTCAGATGGGGCGGAGCGATCGAGCCGTTCCAGCGCGACCGGGCCGCGTAGGACGGATCGCACCAGAGCGGATTGTCGTCGCCGTAGGCCTGCGCGACCTGCCGAAACGCGTCCTCGTTCGGAAGACGGTAGTGAGGCGGCTGCGGATGCGGCTGCACGATGCCGATCCGCGCGCGGAGCTGCTCGACGCCCTTGTCTGTGATGGCCACATATGCTGTATACAGAATACAGCCTACGAATCAAAGCCTTGCAGGCTCGAGCGAGCCGGGAGGTCCGTCCGGGCGGGGCGCCGAGCCACCGTCCGGCCCCGGCCCGGAGCCAGGGAAGACACCATGTCCGAGCAGATCGTGGTTTCCGTCGACGGTCACGTCGGCACCATCCGACTGAATCGCCCCCAGGCGCTGAACGCGTTGGGGATCGCGATGATGCTCGAGCTCGAAGAGGCCTGGAGGCGCCTGGGGGCCGACGACGAGGTTCGCGTGATCATCGTGACCGGCACCGGTCGCGCCTTTTGCACCGGCGTCGACGTCAACGAGCTCGCGGCCGCCGGAGACGCGATGAAGGACTACGCCGAACGCGTCCGCGGGAACCGCCTCGGCCTCACGTCGCTGCACTGCGACGTATGGAAGCCCGTCCTCTGCGCGGTGAATGGGCTCTGCGCCGGAGGCGGCCTCCATTTCGTCGCCGACAGCGACATCGTCATCGCCGCCGACACCGCCGAGTTCACCGACCCGCACGTCTCGGTCGGCCAGGTCGCCGCATGGGAGCCCATCGGGCTCCTGCGGCGCGGTTGGCCCCTCGACGTCGTCTCGCAGCTTCTGTTCGGTGGCCGCTCGTTCCGACTGCCGGCCACCGAGGCCCGCCAGCGCGGACTGATCGCCGATGCCGTGCCCGCCGCCGAACTCGAGGATCGAGTCCGAACACTCGCGAGCACCATCGCACGGAACTCCCCGTCGGCGATGATGGACTCGAAGCGGGTCCTCTGGGCCTCGATGGAAACGGGCCTCACCGCCGCGCTCGACGCCGGCGCCCGCGCGGTCGCCGACTTCTGGCGCCACCCGGACAACCGGGAGGGCCCGCGCGCCTTTGCGCAG
>JAUIFY010000238.1 GCA_030430245.1 bacterium
CGGAATCGATGGGCTCTGGAGGTAGAGGACCCCGGCCTCGATGTCGGTGGCGCAGTTCCCGAGTGCGGCGTCGTCGGCGACGAAGGCGGCCGATCCCGACCTCCCGGCCGGGAGGCTTCCGACGACGGCCCAGTCGGGTGTGTCGAACGTGCTGGGCTTCACGACGGAGTGGGTCCCCACCGTCCACGAGCCGAGGCCCGCCTCCCAATCCTGATGGTGGATCGTCGAGATCGCACCTCCCGCACAGAGCGGGGGGGCGTCGGGATCGAGCATCGGCGAGAAGCTGCACTGGGAGGGCTCGGCGCGGAGCTCGACCGCGGCGATCGCGTCCGCGACCTCGGCGCAGTCGGCTGCGCTGATCGTCGAGCCGAGGAGCCCTCCCCACGTTCCGGGCCCCGTCGTGACGGGGATGTGGAGCGGGGCGCCGATGAGGTCGGCGCAGCTCGCTTCGAGGGCGTCGGCGTGGTCTTGGAAGTCGCTGGCGGGCACCTGGTACACGGTCGCGGCGCGCCAGTAGAGGTGCGCCGCCTTCTCGAGGCCGATCGCCGTGATCGTCTGCCCGTTGTAGACGCCGCCGTCGACGAGCAGCGCGAAGGCGTGGTTGGGAATGCCCGAATTCGAGTGCACGCCGCCGCTGTCGGCCGAGCTGCAGAAGTAGCTTCCGGAGCTGACCTTGTCCGGATCCCCGAAGCAGAGCGGTTGCCACATGTCGCGAATGGCGCCGCCGAACGAGAAGTCGTCCTCGCCGGAGAGCCAGCGGTAGCTGTGGTCGGTGGCGGGTGTTCCCGAGCCGAAGCTCGAGCAGGCCGACCCGTCCGATGCGCGAAGGCCGAGCGGAGAATCGGTTCCCCGGCCATTGAGGAAGTCCACGACCTCACCGAAGATGTCGGAGTACGCCTCGTTCAGCGCACCCGCCTGCCACGCGTAGATCAGACCATGGGTGAAATCGGTGTAGGCGTGCATCCACTCGTGGGCCACGGTGTCGTCGCCCGTCACGCCGTTGCAGTAGTTCGTCGAGATCCCGTTCCAGTTCGCGTTCGGGCACGAGATCCCCGGGTCGTTGTTGACGGTACGCATCACCGCGTCGGCGCCGTCGAAGGAGAGATACGCCCCATTCGTCATGCTGCCGAAGAGGTTGTACGTCTCCCGCGCGCCATCGATCTCGTCGTTCCACGCGGCGACCTGCGCCGCGCCGCCGCCCGCCCAACCCGGAGGGATGGGGTCGGGGTCTCCGAGCCCCTCGTCCCAGACGGTGTTCGAGAGCGCGGCCTCGGCGACGCGCCGGTGCATCGCGTCCTTGATCGCGGAGATACGGTCGAGGATCTCGCCCGACGCCGCGTCGACGAAGACGTACTCGTGGACTCCGAGGTCGGCGTCGGCGATCTCGACCTCCCATGCGAGGTGGGTCGTTCCGGCGACGCCGCGCAGGAGGCCGGTGTCGAAGATCACGAGGCGCCGAGCGATGGCCTCGACTCCGGGCTCGCCCGCCGCAAGCACATCGGCCTCCGGGCCGGGCACGCGCGGCATCGTCGAGAGGGGACCCTTCACGGGGACGACGGTTCCACCCACCGACTCGAGTCTCTCGTGGGGCCCGAAGTGCGCGCGCAGCTCCGCGCCGAAGACCTCGACCCCTCCCAGTGTCTGGCGGTAGCGTACGCGGCTGCGGCCCAGGTGGTCGGTGGCTTCTCCGACGGCTTCGAGCTGCTCGTCCGCTCGATCGAGGCCGAACAGGTCGCCGTGGGCCCGCAGGAACTCGTCCGCCTTGCCCCGGCGCGTCCGGGCGCGGCTCCGCGGAAGGAGGTCTCGCTGCGGACCCGCTCGCACGAAGCCCGCGACGTCCGTTCCGCGGCGGGTGCGGACGCGGGCCCCCGGTCCGGCATCGCGCCCCAGTCGCTCGACGGCGGCCGCCTGGGCGGTCGGTGCCGCTCTCGGGTCCGCTGCGTGCGCGTCTCCGCCCATCGTCACGGCCCATGCGAGGACGGAGAGCAGGGTCACCGGGCGGACCGGAGTCATCCGTTGTCCTTACCGGGACCGCACGGCTACGTCGACCGATTTCGCGACCGGGCTGCCGCTGCAGGTCCCGCCGTGCGGGCCGGGCCCGGTCGTTCCGGGTCGGTCGGGCGCTCTCGGGGCGCGCTGCCGGCGCCCGCGACGCGTGGTGGCTCGAGCTCGGCTCGATCGATAGCCTACCTGGTTCATGGAAAAGTCTCAGATCGGTACGACGCTGACCCACCACGTCCTCATCAACCAGCGGGCACACGCGCAGCGGACCGGCGAGCAGCCCTCCGGCGATTTCAGCGAGCTGCTGAACCAGATCGCCGTGGCGGGAAAGATCATCTCCGCCGAGGTGAACATGGCCGGCTTGGCCGACATTCTCGGCGTCGCCGGCCGGACGAACGTCCAGGGCGAGCAGGTCATGAAGCTCGACGTCTTCGCGAACCACACGTTCGTCGAGATCCTCCGCCGTTCGGGGCACGTCGGGATCATGGCTTCGGAGGAGGTCGACGATCCGATCGACGTTCCCGAGCCGCATTTTCCGGGGAAGTACGCGATCGCGTTCGACCCCCTCGACGGCTCGTCGAACATCGACGTGAACGTCAGCATCGGCACGATCTTCTCGATCCATCGTCGCCGGGGTCCGGTCGGGACGCCGGGGGCGCCCGAGGATCTCCTTCGACCGGGCGCCGAGCTCGCCGCGGCGGGCTACATCATCTACGGCTCGTCGACGATGTTGGTGTACACGACGGGGCACGGCGTTCACGGGTTCACACTGGACCCGTCCGTCGGCGAGTTCCTGCTCTCGCACGAGAACATCCGGATCCCCGAGAAGTGCGGCACCTACTCGGTGAACGAGGGCAACACCAGCACGTGGACGCCGGCGACCCAGAAGTTCGTCGAGCACGTGAAGTCGCCCGACGCGAGCCCGCTCGGCGGGATGAAGGCGCGCTACATCGGCTCGCTCGTCGCCGACTTCCACCGCAACCTGATGAAGGGCGGGATCTTCCTCTACCCGGCCGATGCGGCCACGGGGAAGGGGAAGCTTCGGCTTCTCTACGAGGCGGCACCGCTCGCGTTCGTGGCCAAGCAAGCAGGTGGCTACGCGTCGACCGGGTACGAGGACATCCTGGCGATGCAGCCCGATGGGCTTCACCAGCGCGTCCCGCTGATCATCGGCAACCGCGACGCGGTCGAGCTGTACGAGCGGAGTGTGTCGGCCGAGACGTCGACCTGAGGGCCTTTCGGGGTCTGCGGAGCCGACTTCGCGCCCGCGCGTCACACGCAGTCGGCGGCTCCGCCGTCGATCCGGAAGTCGGCCCCGTTGATGGATCCGGACCACGACCCCGCGAGAAACGCGACGAGGGCCCCGACCTCCTCCGGGCGCGCGATGCGTCCGCTCGGCGTCGGCATGAAGTCGCCCGTGGCGCGGCGCTCGATCTCGCTCCAGCTCGAGCCCCAGCCCTTCTTCTCCGCCCGTCGCTCGAGCATGGTGCGGACCTCGTCCGTGGCGATCAGTCCGGGGCTCACCAGGTTCACCGTCACGCCCGTTCCCGCGAGCTCCTTCGAGAGGCTCACGGTCATGGCCGGGAGGGACGCCTTCGCTGCGTAGTAGCCGGGCGTCTGCTTCCGGGGACGGGCACTTCCGACCGTGCCGAGGAAGATGACGCGTCCCCAACCCCGGTCGCGCATCGGACCTGCGAGGCGCCGAACCAAACGCACTCCGGAGAGAACGTTCGTCTCGTACATCTCCGTCCAGTCCTCGATGGGCCCGTCGAGCCAGCCGCCGCCGGCCGCGGCTCCGTAGTTGTTCACCAGGACGTCGATGCCGTGTCCGCTCGACTCGAGCTGCGTGGCGATCTCGTCCGCGCCGGATTCGGTGCGCGGATCCCCGAAGATCGCCGTGGCCGCGCCGCCGTCGCGGCGTATCGCGGCGGCGATCGGGTCCGCCTGCTCCGGCTCCAGCCCGTGGACGACGACGGACGCTCCTTCGGAGGCGAGCGTTCTCGCGATGGCGGCTCCGGTGCCGCGATGGCTCCCCGTGACCAGCGCCGTCCTGCCCGTGAGTCCCAGATCCATGCGGACTTGTCTCACGAGCCCGGCGCGTGGGCCAGGGCAGAGCCCCGCGCGACGTGGGCGCGGGCTCTACCCGACGAGGGCGAGGAAGAGGCCGCGTGCCGCCAGGAGCTCCTGCGCCGAGCCGATGGCCGACGTCCAGGCCGCGACGGCGACCAGCAGCGTCGCCATGGTTTCGATGGGTCGAGCGGGTCTCATGGAGCATCTCTCCTTCCGGGTCGCTCCACCGAGCAACCAGGATGCCGACGTCGCGGTGCGCGCGGTGCGCGGCGAATCGGCCAGCGCCGACGGGCCGTACGGTGGCGCCCCGGCGCGTGCGGAGGCATGGCCTGGCGCAAGCGCCACGCGACGGCGCATGTCTCCCGGCGAGGGCGGGCCAGCCGCGACACGCCGGGCCGGGCGCTCGCGACACAGGTGTGCGCCGGCGCCCCGGCGCGCGGTTGTCTCGCCGCCGGTCGAGTCGTAGGGAGACGCCGTGGACTTCGACCGAGTGATGTCGCGGATGAACCCGCTGGTCGTCGCGCTCCTCCGGTCCCCGCTCCACCGGCTGGCGAGTCGCGGATTGCTCCTCCTGACGGTGACGGGACGCCGCACCGGGCGCCGCTACACCATTCCCGTCGGCTATCAGATGGACGGCGATCGGTTCGTGATCCTGGTCTCGAAGGCCCGACGAAAGAACTGGTGGCGGAACTACCACGATCCCGCTCCGGTGGAGCTTCTCGTCGCCGGGAGAGAGCTCGCGGGAATGGGCTGGGTCGTCCAGCCCGAGTCGTTCGAGTTTCGCAAGAACGTCGAGCGCACCTTTCGGCGAATGCCATGGCTGAGTCGACAGTTCTCGATCGACTACGATCCGCGGACCGGACTCACCGACGATCAGGTCGCGCATCTGGGGGTCGAGGGTGCGATGGTGCAGATCGAGGTGGAGCCCGAGCGGCGCTGAGCGTCGCGGAGCCGGGGGGGCGGGACTCTAGGCTCGGTCGGTCAGCTCGCGGGTGTTGGTCCGGAGAATCCTCTCGCGCGTCGCGGCGTCGAACGGCGCGAGCTCCGACCGGTAGTCGAGCGGATGGGGCATCCCCTCGATGTGCGGCCAGTCGGATCCGAAGATCACGCGGTTCGCGCCCATGAGCCCGACCACCTCCTCGACGTCGTCCTCCCAGAAGGGATTGATCCAGACGTGCTCCTTGAAGCTCTCGACGGGGTCGACCCCGTAGTAGCCGGGAGTGCGGCGTTGGCTCGAGCGGAGCTTGTTGAACAAGTCGCGTAGGAACTCGGATCCGTTCTCGACGGATGCGATCCGCAGGTTCGGGAACCGCTCGAAGAGCTTGCCGAAGGCGAGCGTGATCAGAAAGTCGTACGCCGCTCGCTCGATGTGGAAGGCCTTGATGGAAGGCTGCCAGCCTCCGGCGAACTTCGCGCCGAATCGGTCGTTCGCGTAGCCGTTGGACGTGTAGCCGCTGTCGCCGGCGTGAACGACGACGGTGATGCCCGCCTCGTTCACCCGAGCCCAGAACGGATCGAAGATCGGGTCGGTCGGTGGCTTGGGGCCGGTTTCGGTCCAGATCGCGGCGGGGCGCATGCAGACGACGCGAGCACCCCGCTCGAGGGCCCACTCGAGCTCCGCGACACCGTCGTCGACGCGCCCCAGCGCGATGTACGGCGCGGAGAAGATCCGGTCCCGGTACGCAAGGCCCCAGTCTTCCTCGAGCCACCGGTTGAACGCTCGGAACGCGATCTGCACCCCCTCAGGGTCTTCCTTCAGGAGCTCCTCGTACAGCACGCCGAGGGTCGGGAAGAGCCAGATCGCCTCGAGCTGCTGCTCGTCCATCACCCGGATTCGCGCGTCGCGGTCGCGGTACTCCCCCGGGATGGGCTCGCGATCCTTCAGGAACTCGATCGGGTTCTTCTGATCGGGATTGCCCCGGAAGTAGTCGTGCAGCGCACCGGCCTTCGCGATCGGATCGAACGTCGGATTGGCGACCGCGTGGCTCACCCGTCCGCCGACCACGTGGTACCGGCGTCCGTCGATCTCCGCCCACTGGACGGTCCGTGGGCCCATCCCGGGTGGCAGGTGGCGCGTGAACGCGTCGAGAGCCTCGTAGTAGTGGTTGTCCGCGTCGAAGGCCTCGTACGTCGTCTCGCTCATGCCTTTTCCCTAGCGCAGCGCGTGCGCGAATTCCCGCCCGCGTTCTCTTCTGGGGAAGGGGACGGCCACGGGGGCTCTCTCTGGTATCGTTTCGCGCATGGCAACCCCGTTCGAGGCCGCCCTCTTCGATTTTGGCGGGACGCTCTACAGCTACCGGAACAAGGGCCTCGGCCTGCGCGAGGTTCTGGGCGCCCTGCTCGGGAAGCTGGGCGCCCAGGCCGAGCCCGATCGGGTGCGTGACGCCTTTCGTGCGGCGAGCCAGGATGCGTACGCGGCGCACCTGGAGCACGACTACTATCTCCACCGGGATCTCTTCGAGGATACGTATCGGCGCTTCGCGGTCGCGATCACGGGAGAGGAGCCGAGCGCCGACCTCTTGCGCTGGTGTCACGTCAGCCAGTGCGAGCGGGTCATCGCGAACTTCGAGCTTCGCGAGGATTGCCTTTCGACGCTGCGCGCGCTTCGTGAGGCGGGGCTCCACGTGGCGATCGTCTCCAACATCGACGACGACTACCTCGTGCCCATGATCGAGCGGGCGCGGCTGCACGAGCACCTCGATGCGTGGACCAGCTCGGAGGAGGCCCGCTCGTGCAAGCCGCACGAGAAGATCTTCCACGCCGCGCTCGAGAAGGCGGGCTGCCGGCCCGAGCAGGCTCTCTTCGTCGGCGACGCCCTCGAGGCAGACGTGGCGGGAGCGAATCCACTCGGGATGACCACGGTCTACCTGCGCGCCGACGGCCTCCCGGAGGCTCCGCTCGACGGTCCCCAGCCACGGCACACGGTCGACCGGCTCTCGGACGTCCTGCCCGTGGCGGGCCTTCCGCGCGACCGGTGAGTTGACGGGGAGCGTCTCGGCGGAGAAGCTGGATCCTGCGATGACGTTCGAAGACACGATCGCGCTGGTGCTTCTCTTCGCCGCCGGGTTCGCGAGCTGGGGGTTCGTCGAGTACGCGATTCATGGGCTGCTGTCCCACCGGTTCCGCACGTTCGTCTCGCCGTTGCATTGGCGGCACCACCGAGAGCCGCATGCCGTGTTCACGGCGCCTCTGGCGTGGGTGCCGGGTGCGCTGATCGCGTACGTCGGTCTCTCGCTCGCCATCGGAACCCTTCCGGCCGCCGCGGCCGTTCTCGGCCTCCTGTCGGGGTTCGCCCGCTACGAGTACGTGCACTGGCGAATGCACTTCCGAACGCCTCGCAGCGACCGCGAGCGTCTCCTGCGTAGCCATCATCTGGCGCACCATTTCCGCAATCCGAAGGTCTATTGCGGTGTGACGACGCGGTTCTGGGATCGGGTCTTCGGCACCTTGCCCGACGACTGGGAGCGCGACTACGCGGCGGTCGCCGATCGGCCGCCGCTCGACGGAAAGAGCAACATCGGCGTGATCTGGAACCCGCGCTTCGCGCTCGAGCGCATCCAGCGAGCTCGCCGACACGGAGCCTGATGGCGGCGGAGCAGCTCGCAAGCGTCTGCCTCGGCATCGGTCTGGCGGCGGCCTGCGGCTTCCGGGTCTTCGTTCCGTTCCTCGCCGTGAGTCTCGCCGCGCGCGCGGGCGTCGTCTCGCTCGCCCCGGACTTCCACTGGATCACCTCGAATCCGGCCCTCGTCGCCTTCGCGGTCGCGACCGGGCTCGAGCTGATCGCGTACCAGGTGCCGTGGGTCGACAACGTCCTGGATGCGGTGGCTTCGCCCGCCGCGGTGATCGCCGGCATCTTGCTCAGCGCGTCCGCGATCTCGGGCATGGATCCGAGCCTCCGGTGGGGCCTGGCCCTGATCGCGGGTGGCGGGATCGCGGGCGTGTTTCAGGGGGCGACCGCGCTCGCCCGGCTCGGCTCGACGGCCGCCACGGGGGGGCTCGCGAACCCGATCGTGGGCCTGCTCGAGTCCGGGACCGCGGTCCTGATCGTCCTCGTCGCGCTCTTCGTGCCCGTGCTCGCGTTCGTGGGCGTCGTGGCCGGTCTCGTGATGGCCGTCCGGCGCCTGGGGGCTCGCCGTCGCGCGGCGGCGTGAGAGCGACGGCGCTTCTGGGGGCCCCGCGGATGTCGATCGGCTCTCGACTCTCCGCTACCTCATTCGGACAGGCGATGGCTCGGATCTCGATCGACGACGCGGTGCTCGACATCTCGGGCGGGGAGCCGAGGCTCCTGGGCTCCCGGTGTCGCGCGTGTGGGACGCATACCTTCCCGGTCCAGTCGGGCTGCGTTCGCTGCTCCGGTGACGACATGGAGACGGTACGTCTCGGGACGCGCGGGGAGCTCTGGGCCTGGACGGTCCAGGCGTTTCCCCCGAAAGCGCCGCCGTATCTCGGGGACACCGATCGCTCCACCTTCGAGCCCTACGGCGTCGGGTACGTTCAGCTGCCGGAAGTTCGTGTCGAGGCGCGTCTCACCGAGGCGCGGCCCGAGCACCTGAAGAACGGCATGGAGATGGAGCTGGCTCTGGTCCCCCTGGCGACGGACGACGACGGCAATGAGATCGTCACGTTCGCCTTCGCTCCGTCGGGAGGTGCGACATGAGCGACGTCGCGATCGTCGGCATCGGGATGCACTCGTTCGGTCGTCACGACGATCTCTCGGGGATGGAGCAGGGGGCCATCGCGGTGCGCCGCGCGTGCGCGGATGCCGGCGTCGCGTGGGACGACGTCGAGTTCGCGATCGGCGGCAGTCGCGACGCCGGTCAGCCGGACAAGATGGTTCCGATGCTGGGTCTGACCGGTCTTCCGTTCCAGAACGTGATCAACGGCTGTGCGACGGGCGGGTCTGCGCTGATCTCCGCCTACAACACGATCAAGGCCGGCGCCGGAGATCTCGGGATCGTGATCGGTTTCGACAAGCACGGTCGCGGTGCGTTCGTCCCATCGACGCCGCCGTCCGGCGGGCGGGACTGGTACGGAGGAAGTGGCCTCGCCCTGACGACGCAGTTCTTCGCAATGAAGATCAATCGCTACATGCAGCAGCACGGGATCTCGCGGCGCGCGTTGGCGCGCGTCGCGGCCAAGGCGTTTCGCAACGGCGCGAAGAACCCGATGGCGTGGCGGCGACGAGAGATGTCCGAGGACGAGATCCTCGAGGCGCCGATGCTGTCGTACCCGCTGACCCAGTACATGTTCTGCTCGCCGGGAGAGGGCGCGGTCGCTCTCGTGCTCTGTCGGGCGGACCGGGCGGGACGCCACGCGCGCCGGCCGATCTTCCTCGATGCCGCCGTCATCCGCTCGCGACGGTTCGGTAGCTTCGAGGTGCTGGCGCCGTCTCTCGCGATCGAAGACGGCGTCGGTCCGACCGTCGACGCGTCTCGGGCGGCGTTCGAGCAGGCGGGGATCGGGCCCGAGGACGTCGCCCTGGCGCAGCTCCAGGATACGGAGTCCGGGGCGGAGATCATGCACATGGCGGAGAACGGCTTCTGTCACGACGGGGAGCAAGAGGCGATGCTCGAGGCCGGAGAGACGGAGATCGGCGGCCGCTTTCCCGTCAACACGGACGGGGGCTGCATCGCGAACGGCGAACCCATCGGCGCGTCGGGCTTGCGCCAGGTCTACGAGAACGTGCTGCAGCTGCGCGGCGACGCGGGGGTGCGTCAGGTCGGTGGGGATCCCAAGGTCGCCTACACGCACGTGTATGGGTCGCCCGGGATCAGCGGCGTGACGATCCTGTCGCGTTGAGCCGGCCCGATCCTCTCAGCTCTCGAAGGTCGCCTTCGTTCGCTCGCGTCCGCCCGGGCCGCTGTAGGCCGCCCCGTAGCCGGGTGGTGTCGACCACTCGATCGCGGGCATCGAGGACAGGGCGGCCTTCCACGCATCGACGAGAGCGTCTTCGGCCGCATAGTCGAACGGATCCTGGAGGAGGGCGGCCTGGTCGTCGGGCACCGGGTTCTCGACGAGCCACTTCGCCGCCCGGACGACCGCCTCTCGTGGCGGGACCAGGTCGCGGTAGCCGAAGTCCCGTTGCATCTTCGTCGTGTCGAGGACGCGGTGGGTCGGAAGGGGTTGGGTGACGAGCGGTCGGGCCGGCACGGCCAGCTCCCAGGGCATGTTCACGATCTCCCATTCGTGACCGAGTCCCGCGGCGATCAGCTCGACGACCGTCCGGAGCGTCAGCACCTCGGAGTCGGCCGCGTTGTAGACCTGGCCGAGCGTTCTCTCGGGCCGATCGATCGCAGAGAGAATCGCGTGCGCCAGATTCTCGGAGTAGCCGAAGTGGTGGAGCGTCAGTCCCCCGTCCGGCAGGACGATGTGCGGTCTCCCATCGAGAATCCGCTTCACGATCAGCCACTCGCGCGGCAGCGGCTGGCGAGGTCCGTAGACGAAGGGGTAGCG
>JAUIFY010000239.1 GCA_030430245.1 bacterium
GGGAAACGTGCTCACGATGCTCAAGGCGTACCTCGTCGAGACGTTCGCGCTGAGCGGCCTCGGAATGTTCCTCTATGTGCGGCACCACACGAAGAACGCGTGGGCCGCCTTCGTCGCCGGTGCCGCATTCACCTTCACGCCGTTCCGAGCCGAGACCGTCCCGCAGCCGCAGTACCTCGGTCTCGCGTTCGTTCCGCTCGCCCTCCTCTCGGTGGATCTCTATCTCGAGGATCGGCGTCGGCGCTGGCTCGTCTCCTTCGGCGCGTCCCTCGTGCTGCAGGCGCTCTCCTGCGTCTACGTCGGATTCTTCATCTTCGCACTGACCCCGGTCTACGTTCTCGTCCGTGCGATCCAGCTCTCGACCTCGTCACGGGGGTGGGTGGCGCCCACGACGACTCTCGCGGCTACGATGGTCGCCTCCGCGATCGTGCTCATCCCCGCGGCGCTTCCCTACCTGGGAGGTCGGAGCGAGGGCAGCATCCCCGACTACGACCTGGCCTACGTCCAGATCGCGGGGTGGGCGCCGTGGCGCTACTTCTCGAGCGAATTCGTCTGGCGCGCCGGCATCGTGGCGGTCCTCCTCTTCGCGGTCGATCTCGCCGCTCGCGCCTGGCGACGCTGGGCCGTCGAAGCCGATTCGGCACCTCGCCGCGGAGCACCGACCGTCGCGCTCTGGGCGATGATGGCCTGCGCCGCCATCCTCGCCGTCGGTCCGTACCTCCTCCTGCCGGGAGGCCTGCAGATCCCGATGCCGTACGTCGCGCTGTACGAGATCGTACCCGGGTTCTCGTCGATCCGCGTACCCTCCCGCTTCGTCATCATCGTCGCCGCCGGACTCGCGGCGCTCGGCGGCTTCACCTTCGATCGCCTCTCCTCGCGGGCAGCGTATGCGCCGCTCGCCGCCGGGACGCTCTTCGTGCTCACCCTGTTCGGAACGACTCCCGAGCCACGACCGGTCATGGCGGCAAACCTCCACGGTCCACCCGCGGCGCCCTACCACTGGCTCGCAGATCAGCCGGGGCCCGGCGCCGTCCTCGAGATCCCGGCCCAGACGAGCGAGATGGACGCGATCGAGAATCTCCGCAGCAGCCGCTACATGGTGGCGAGCTCCCTCCACTGGCGGCCGCTCTTGAACGGATACACCGCGTATCCCCCGTCCTCCGCGGGCTTCTTCGCAGCCGCCATTCGCGAGCTCCCGTCGCAGGAGGCCCTGCAGCTCCTCGTGGACACGACCGACCTCCGATGGATCCTGCTCCATCGGGACGCACTGACCGACGCCGAGGCCGCGCGTTGGCCGACGCGGCCACCCGACCTCGAGCGAGTCGCTCGCTTCGGCGATACGGAGATCTTCACGCCCAAGCTCACCCGTTCGCGCGACTGGCGAGACTCGATCCTCGCGCACCTGGGCGGCGAATCGACCGCGACCCTGGAAGGATCCCCGCTCCGCCCCCTCCCCGAGGAGTGTCGACGGGGCGCGATCGTGGACGCCGACCTGCCGTCGGAGATCGGCCCGATCCCGCTCCCCCGGTTCGCGCGCGTTCGGATCCGCAACGACAGCGACTGCGTGTGGCCGGCGACCGGAGTCGTCGGACGCAACGTCGTCGGCGTGGACTACCGTTGGATCCCTCCCGAAGGCCACGACGAAGCGTTCCTCATCCCCGTCCCCCTGTTTCGGCTCCTCGCCGACGTGGAGCCGCACTCGGAGGCCGACGGCGCCGTCATGGTCACGCCTCCCCACGGCCAGCCGGGCGAATGGACGATCGAGCTCCGCCTCCTCCAGGAGGGGAGTCCGGAGCCGATCGCCACGCTGCGCGACCGCGTCGTATTTCGTCAGGCCGGAACGCCCAGGAAATCGCGCCAGCGCTGAAGGGCCAGGAACTCTCGGCGAGACCGCGGGCCGCCCGGCTGCTCGAACGCCCAACGGCGCGCCCCGAACGTGCCGTCGAGCTCGTTCTTCGCGAGCTGCAGCTGGTTCGTGTCGAGGGTGCAACGAACCTCGTCGGGATCGATGCGGTAGATGCGTGCCGCGTTCAGCCCGAGGATCTTCTCCTTGATCTCGGGCGTCAGCGCCGGATACCCGTACTGCTCCTGGAATTCCTCGGAGATCTGCAGAGCGCGGAACGCTTCGATCTGCCGCTGGGGAGAGCCGAACCAGACGCACTCCGAACCCCAGAGGAGGTTGCCCTCCCCCAGGTACTTCAGGAGCTTGCCCACGTAATGCTGCGCCCCGACCGAGTTGAGACTCGCCAGGAACCACGCACTCCCCATCTCGGCATAGACGTTCTTGCCCTCGAGATCGTTCTCGAGGACGGTCTTCACCAGGCGGTCGACCCCGAGGCCGTTCGGGTCGTACGGTCCTTCGACGTTCGAGGACTCGTAGGCCGAGTGGTACACCACGAAGCTCACGTCGGGGTGCTTCACGGCCGCCGGTCCGACGTCCTTCGGGTCGGTGTGCACGCGATCGAAGCCCGGCAGCGGGAAGCCCTTGTGGGCGCAGATGAGCGGCTCGCCCAACTCCTTGCACTTCTCGATGAACGGATCGCCGACGGCCGGGTCGTCCAGCCACCAGCCCACCCCGTCCGGTCCCCACGGTGGGTACACCTTCCACCCGTGATTGCCGTGCTCGGCTCGGATGCGCTCCATCATCGCCGACTGCAGCTCCCAGCGATCGTTGGGCGACACCTGGCAGTGCTGCACCATACGCTGACTTCCCGCCAGACCGTTGATCAGATCGCGCCAGTACGCCATCGCATCGTTGCTGTTCAGGTTGGTGCACATCGTGCCGTCGTCACACATCGGCGAGGGAAAGCCGGACAGCACCGCGACGGTCGTGTCGCTGTCGAGGAAGATCTTCTCCATATAGACGTCGGGGCCGATGCACTCCGAGCGCTTCGCGAAGTCGCAGTTCCAGAACGTGATGAAGCTCGCGAACCCCTCCCCGGTGTAGCTCTCGCCGGGATGGCGTTCCCGCCAGGTCTCCTCGTCCTCGATGTGATGCGTCTGAAGGTCGAGAATGAACTCGTTCCCCGACAGAATCTCGGTCGCCTCGTCGCAGTCCATCCGCGGCGGCTCGGGAACCTCGAAGCCACCGTCCCCCCCGGTCGCGCCGTCCCCACATCCGGACGCGAGGTTGATGACGTAGAGAGATGCGGCCATCCCCATGGTGCTCGCCAGAAACTCCCGGCGCTCCATGCCATGGCGAGGTGCCTGCTCCGACGCGATGCGCAAGATCTGCTCGCGAATCCTCCGATCCCGAGGAGTCTCGTCGACGAAGAACTCGCCATTCGACTTGTTGCCGAGGAAGATCGGAGGCTCGAGCGGAAGCTCCGGGTCCGTCTTCTTGCGCATCGAGATCCAGGGGAATCGCTTCTTCATCGGTGCACCTCCGGGTTGGGCGCGAACGCTATCAGTCACCCTCCGGGCGAGAAACCAGGTTTGACGGAATCGGCCGGGATTTCGCGCGTACGGTCGTGTCGGAAGGCAGGCGTGCGCCCGGACCGACCCGAGTGGCAGCGAGCACCCGCACGGGAGCGGCCGGGGCCTCGCCACGACGTCCACGCTGCGGGGTCGGCTCGTGGGGAGAGCGCGACTCCGTCCCTACCTGCTCAAGACCAGTAGCTGCCGTCGAGCATCCGATCGATGAGCTCTCGGTGGAGGATCGGCTGATCGACGTCGTCCCCCCACTCCGCCTCGCCGAAGTGCACCTGGCGGGCGAAGATGCGCGCCATGATGATGGCGTGGCGCAACGCCGCGTACATCTCGTAGAACTCGAGGTTGCGGACGGGCTTGCCGCTCCTCGCCTCGTACTTCGCGGCGACTCGATCGCGCCGGAGGAAATCCGGCATCCCCGGCAGCCCCGCCCCGTGCGCGAGATGCTCGAAGAACGCGTGCAGAAAGATCAGCCACGAGACGTCGAGCTCGCGCGGGCCGATCCCACCCATCTCCCAGTCGAGCACCGCGTTCGGCGTAAACCCGTCATAGAGGATGTTTCCGATGCGCGAATCGCCCCAGTTGACGACCGTCTCACCCTCGTCCTCGGGCCAGTGCTCCTCGAGCCACGCGAACGCACGATCGATGGTCGGATGACGCCGGTCGCCGCGGGTCCAGTCGTAGTAGTCCCGCCAATCGCGAACGTGGCGCCGGAGAGGAGTGTCGCCGGGCACGTCCAGCTCGAGGAACGAGACGTCGACCTTCGACACGTCCAATGCGTGCAGCTTGGCGAGAACGTCGATCGTCTCGTCCTCGAGCTGCTCCCGTTCGGCGTCGGTCGCGTCGAGAAGCCAGCTTCCCATGTTGTAGGGCATGACGTCGGGGGGCACTCGCCCCTCGACTCGGTCCATCACGAAAAACCGCGCGCCGAGCTCCCGTTCGTCGAGCTCGAGCCATCTCGCGTTCGGTACGGGCACCGTCGTGTGCTCGCGCACCAGCTGCATGAGACGAAACTGCAGCCCTAGATCATACTGCCGGAAGACCGGCACATCGCTCGGATCCGGCTCGACCCGCGCCACGAACCGCCCCTCCCGCTTCGCACCGTCCTCCGTCCATCGAGCGTCGAACAGGAGCGTCTCGCTCGACATCCCGTTCGTGGACGGATTCGAGACCGCGGGCACCTCGGGGTCGGCGCCCGGGGGAAGCCGGCGCGCCAGCCAGGCCTCCATGCGCGCCCGCAGCTCCTCGGGGTCGCGGCTCGATCGTTTGACCTTCGGGGCCTCGGTGTCGCTCATGGCGCGACGGTAGCGAATCGCCCCACGGCGTGCGACTTCATCCATCACCGATGAGCGACAATCTCTTCGAGACGCTCCACGCGGGCTTCGCGGGCCGGATGGAGAGGCCGTTCCTCGCCGCCCCCGACGCGGCTCCCCTCTCGTACGGCGAGGTCGTGCAGCGCAGCGCGGCCTTCGCGGGCGCCCTGCGGGCCGTCCGCGTCGACGTCGGCGATCGCGTCCTGGTCCAGGTCGAGAAGTCCGCCGACGCCATCGCCACCTGGCTCGCGTGTCTGCGAATGGGCGCGGTCTACGTCCCACTCAACGTCGCCTATACCCAGGAAGAGCTCGCGTACTACCTCGACGACGCGGCGCCCCGAGCCATGGTCGGCCTTCCACGGCGTGAGCCGGAGCTCCAGGCGCTCGCACGGCGCCACGACGTCGCTGCGACGTTCACCCTCGGCCAGACGGGCGATGGCTCCCTGCCGTCCGCCGCCGCCGCGACGGCTCCCTTCGACGAAGTCGCGCCCCTGGGAGCGTCCGATCTTGCGGCGATGCTCTACACGTCCGGGACGACGGGCAAACCCAAGGGCGCGATGATCACGCACGACAACCTCGCGACGAACGCGCGCGCTCTCTTCGACACGTGGGGGTGGCGCGACGACGACGTCCTCCTCCACGCACTGCCGGTGTTCCACGTGCACGGCCTGTTCGTCGCACTGCATTGTGCGATGCTCGCGGGATCGCGGATCGAGTTCCTCCCGCGCTTCACGCCCGGCGCGGTGCGGGAGGCGCTGCCGCGCGCAACGGTGTTCATGGGGGTCCCCACGTTCTACACCCGGCTCCTCGCGGAGTCCGGCTTCGGACGCGAGGAGTGCGCACACATGCGCCTCTTCATCTCGGGATCGGCCCCCCTTCCGGAGCGCGTCTTTCGGGCCTTCGAACGAAGGACGGGGCATGCCGTGCTCGAGCGCTATGGGATGACGGAAACGGGCATCCTCACGTCCAATCCTCTCGTGGGCGACCGCGTCGCCGGCACCGTGGGCTACCCCCTGCCGGGGGTGGAGCTGCGGGTCGTCGACGACGATCGCCGGCCTCTCGAGTCGGGTCGGACGGGGAGCATCGAAGTGCGGGGCCCGGGCCTCTTTCGCGGCTACTGGCGCAACCCGGCAAAGACGAAGGAGGAGCTCCGAGACGACGGCTTCTTCCGCACGGGCGACCTGGGCCACCGAGACGCGGAGGGGCGAGTGACGTTGGTCGGGCGGTCCAGCGACATGATCATCAGCGGCGGCTACAACGTGTACCCGAAGGAGATCGAGCTCTGTTTGGACGAGATCCACGGGGTGGTCGAGTCCGCGGTCGTCGGGCTTCCCCACCCCGACTTCGGCGAGGCGGTCTCGGCCTTCGTCGTGCGGAGTGACCGCGCGACCAGCGAGACCGAGATCGAGGGGGCGCTGGCCGACAAGCTCGCGCGCTTCAAGCACCCCAAGCGGGTATTCTTCGTCGACGCCCTACCCCGAAACGCGATGGGGAAGGTCCAGAAGACCGTCTTGCGGCGCGAGCACGTCGACGCGTTCTCCGACGAGCCGGAGGACTGATGCCCGACACGGGACGCACCTGCGGCGACTGCGCACTCTGCTGCACGGTCCTACGCGTGGACGAGCTGAACAAGCCGGCCCGCATTGCGTGCGCCGAGCTCCGCGACGACGGGCCGGGCTGCTCCATCTATGCCAGACGGCCCAGGATCTGCCGCGACTACAAATGCGCCTGGCTCCTCGGCTCGTTCGGGGACGAGGACCGCCCCGACCAACTCGGCGCGGTCCTCGACCTCGAGTTCCGGGGCGATCGGCTCTGGCTCGAGATCCACGAGGCGACTCCGGGCGCCTTCGACCGGTCCGATCGCCTTCGCGAGATCGCCCAGGAGTACCGCGCCTCTGCCCTGGTGCGCGTCAGCGACGCGGATCGCGCCACCGATCCCGAGCATCCGTTCCGGATCCTCTTGCCCGACGGGTACGAGCAGCAGGTGCGAGGCACCCGGGTGGACGTCTACCGCGACGGTCGGCTCGTCGACTCGACCGAGATCGGTTGGGTCCGGCGCACCGCCGCACGGATCTGGCGCGCGTGGAAGCTTCGTCGAGCGCCGGAGCCCCCGTCCACCTGAGCGTTCACCGAACGGGAACGCCCCCGGGGTCGCGCATCCCCAACGCCAGGAGGAACGAAGCGATCGCCAGGCCGACGCCGAGCGAGAACGCACCCGCGAACGCGGCAGGCTCGTTGACGCCTCCGTAGACCATCGTGAGCGCCGTGATGCCGAAGGCCACCCCGACCTGCGACGTGAGGCGATTCGTCGCGGCGGCGATGCCCAGGTCGCCGTCGGGCACCGCGCCGACGGCGGCCGCGGTGAGGGGGGGCTGGGCGAATCCATGCCCCAGTCCCTGCAGGACCAGGCCGACGGCGATCACCGGAAGCGACACGAGCAACGCCCCGACCGCCACGTGCACGAGCCCCAGGACCATGACGGCACATCCGATCAGCGCCGCCGTGCGCTCGCCCAGCCGCGTTCCCAGTCGCCCACCGATCGGTGAACCGAGGGTGAGGCTGAACGTGCGGATCAGCATGATCCCGGCGGTCGCGGTGATCGAGTACTCGAACACCGAGAGGAACAAGAGCGGCGCGACCGCGAAGGCACCCATGTAGGCGGAGCCATTGAACGCGTTGGAGGCGATCGATGCACTGAAGTTCGGATTGCGAAAGAACTCCAGCGGGAGAAGCGGCGCAACGGCGCGATCCTCGATCCAGACGAACGAGAGCACGCCGACAAGGCCGACCACGACGGCCAGCCACATCGTCGGATCGTTCCACGCGACGTCCCGCATCCGCCCCAGCGCGAACATCAGCCCCGCGACGCCGAACCCGAGCGCCGCGGTTCCGGCGATGTCGAAGCGAACACGCTTGCGCGACGTCTCCCGCAACACCAGCGCGGCCAGGACCAGCGCGATCCCGGACAGAGCCGCCTGAACGACGAAGACCATGCGCCACCCCAGGAGGTCGACGAGAGGCCCTCCCGCGACGAGACCGAACGCGGGAGCGGCCGCGCCGGTCATCGACCACCAACCCATCGCACGCACGCGATCTTCGGGCGCGTGCACGCTCAAGATGAGCGCCATCGCGGTCGGCTGCGTCGCACCTCCCACCACGGCGGCCACCGTGCGAAGCGCGATCAACGAGCCGACGTCCCACGCGAACGCCGTCGCGATGGCGGCAACGGTCGCGATCCCGAAGCCGAGCAGGAACACGCGACGGTGTCCATGCAGGTCTCCCATCTTCCCCAAGAGCGGGAGGGCGACGGCCGACATCAACATCGGAGCCGAGATCACCCACGCCACCGTGGTCTCTCTCGCGCCGAACTCGGCCGCGATCGGGCCGAGCGAGATGGTCAGGATCGTGACCGGGAACGTCGCCGCGAACGTTCCACCGAGCGCGGCGAACAGCACCCAGGTCGGGTAGGTGCCCCGCTCTTCGAGTCGTCGGAGCAGGTCGCCGCGCCACCCTCGCGGGAGGGCGGGAGCCGACCCGTGGGTTTCTTCGGCAACGTTCACGGCGAGTGGAGGGTGGCCCTGAGCCTACCCATCGCCCGCCGGGACCGCACGCGAGGGATCAGAGCAGGGGAAGAGTCCAGGCGAGCAGCAGGATCGTGACGAGCCCACTCGAGAGCGAGAGCATCATCCCGCACATCCGGAGCTGGACCCGCGTCTCGGCGAGCTCTCCGCCGACCCTGAACTTCGTCAGCCTCCGGGAGCGCCCGACGACTTGCCGTGTGCTCTGGCGGATCTTCTGGCGGTAGAACCGCTCGACCTGATCCTCGACCGGCTTCATGACCCATTTGGCGCCCAGGTACGCGGGGACGATCCAGATACCTGCCTGGAGCGCGACGACCATCGCGCCGAGAATGAGTCCCAGCATGTAGCCGCCGGCCGTATCCAGCGCGACCTGCATCCCCTCGAGATAGGCACCGCCGGCGACTTCGGACGGACGCCAGACGACCTCCTCGAGCGCCGCATACATCGCCGGGAAGAACCCCCAGAGATGGAACACGGCGATCGCGAGAGGAACGCCCAGCAGGGCGTTCCACAGCTCCCGTCGCCACACCGAGTGGGCGCGCGGCATGTACGTCTTGACGCGTGCGATCGTCAAGCATACCGGACCGATCACCGTCAGGAACAGGCCCGTGCTCAACACACGCGCATCCCGGATCCCGAAGACGACGAACGAAACCATGACGACGCTACCGATGGCCGCCCCACCGATGAGCAGCTTGGTCCGCAGGTCCATCGGCTCCGCGTGATGCTCGACCTTCACACGGCGACGAACGCGGCGCGGGTGTTGGTTCCGAGCGACTATCTTGACGGCGGGCTTCATCGGGCGGCCCCGGGGCTGGAGTGGCAGCAACACGAGCTATAGCGACTCGCTCGCGAGCGTCACAACAGAAAGTTCGGCGAAAAGTTCGAACGAGCGCCCGTATGGTGTCGCATACGCCTTAGGTCTTCCGGAACAGCCCGTCGAGAGCCGCGCGAGTGGCACTGGTGTTCGCTAGGGACCCCCGGGAATCGCGGGAGTCAGCCACGTGGAAATACTCACAGACGTTGGTCCGCTCCGTTGCCGCGACGTGCTCGGCGATGGGTTCCGTGCACGCATGCGCGGCCGTCGATTCGAAGAACCGGCGGTTCCGGCAAACGCGAACGTCGGCACCACGAGCGTGGCAGACGTCCCGTCGTGAGAACGCACCGGCGATCTCGACGCCGCGTGACACCCCGTCACGTCGGGCCGCCATCGGCCGCGATGCGCTCGAGCGCCTCGACGCGCCGACGCTCGGGACCGTCGAACCGTCGGATGAGCGACGACTCGATCGCGCGCGCCCTTTCGCCCTCGGTGAGGTCGGGGTCGGCGGCGATCTCGTCTCGCTCGCGACGCCACTCGGCCACGCGCGCGTTCCACGCCTCCCTCCGACGATCGAGATCCGCCAACCGTTCCACCACCGCCGGTTCGAACCGCTGCTCCCGCTCGGCCCGGATCTCGGCCGCCGTCGCGCCCGCATCCCGTAGAGCCGCCTCGGCACGCAGCCACCGCGCGGGCGCCGTCGCACGCTCCCGCGCGACCCTCTCCTCCTCCGGAAGCTCGAGGTAGAGCGCTTCGATCAATTCGCGACGCTCGTCTTCGGTGAGGCCGGGATCGGTCGCGATCTCGCGCTGCGCGAGCGCGACGCGCGTCCTCGCTTCCTCTTCGGCGAACAGCCGCTCCGCGTCGGAACCGAACACCTCTCGCCGCATCGCGACGACCGCTTCGTGCGTCTCGGCCGGAGACCTCACTGCCGCATCCTCCGCGAGGGCCGCCCCTCGTCGGCGGTAGTCGAGATACTGCGCCAGGAAGCGCAGGGCCGCGGGGCGCGTCGCCGGGCCGAGGCGGTGACCGATCTCTGCCTCGATCCTGGCGACGATGTCGGCATCGGGCTCTTCCCCGTGCGCGACGAAGAAGTAGTCGAAGAGATCCAGCGCATCCGTCGTCGCGACGAACCTCCCGCCGGCATCCACGACGAACCCGCCGTCGACGTCCGTACCGCGAAGAGAGCCCGCCCGCCTCCGGGCCCCCCCCACCCCATCGTGGCGCGCGGACGAGACGGCCGTTGCGCTGAAGAGCGCTGAGGCCGTGCCGGACGAGATCGGCGCGAAGGCCGAGCGCCTCGCGGGCGAGGTCGAGAAGGCCGAGGCGCGCCGGCGCGCCGCCGCCGATCGGCTG
>JAUIFY010000240.1 GCA_030430245.1 bacterium
CTTCCTCGAACGAGCCTTCGGCGAACGTGCCACCGTTCACCCGAACGGTGGTCACGGCGGCAACCTCGAGTCGCGCGCGGTGATCGAGGGTCTGGTGACGTTCCTCCGGACGCCGGCGAGGGACCGAGGCTCGTGATGCGGAGACACGTCGCCGCCGGGCTCGCCCTACTCTGCCTGCTCCTGCCGCTCACCGCGACGTCCGCGCGTGCCGCGCCGTCGTCCGAGCCGCCGGCGCCGTTCGATCAATGGGATCCGTGGGAACCCATGAACCGCTACACCTACCGCTTCAATGCGGAGCTGGACCGCTGGGTCCTGCTCCCCGTGGCCCGTGCCTACGTCTTCGCCATCCCGCGACCGGTCCGAAGCGGCGTGTCCGGCTTCTTCGACAACATCGACGAAGTCCCGACCTTCGCCAACACGGTGCTCCAGGGAGACGTCGACGCCGCCGCGATCACGCTGACCCGGTTCGTGGTGAACTCCACGCTCGGACTGCTCGGCATCTTCGACGTCGCGTCGAGGCTCGACCTGCCGGCGCAGAGCGAGGACTTCGGCCAGACGTTGGGCTTCTGGGGAATGCCTCCCGGCCCGTACCTCGTCCTCCCCCTCTTCGGACCGTCGTCACTGCGAGACGGGATCGGCCTGGCGGCAGACCGCACGCTTCTCTGGGGCGCGCAGACGGTCGTCCTGGGGGACTTCCAGCTCGTGCTCACCGGCGCGTTCCCCCTCGAGACCGTCGACACACGCTCTCGCGCGCCCATCCGCTACGGCCAGCTGGGTCCGTTCGAGTACGATCTCGTTCGAACCATCTATCTCGACTACCGCGCCGCGCTGATCGAACGCTGACCGAGGACCGCGCTCAGATCAACTTGGCGAGAAGCGTGGCGATTCCGAGGAAGCTCGCGAAGCCGACGACGTCGGTCACCGTCGTCAGGATGATCGACGACGACTGCGCCGGGTCCTGACGGAGCGCCGTCAAGACCATCGGAACCGTGGCACCGGCCAGACCGGCCAGCGTCATGGAGATCACCATCGACGACCCGATGATCGACGCGAGGCCCAACGAGCCCGACCACACGAACACCGCGATGGAGGTGGTCAACGCGACCGCGACACCGTTCCCGAAGCCGGCCAGCGCCTCCTTTCCGACCACCCGCCGCCAATGCCGAACGCGCACCTCGCGCAGCGCGAGACCCCGCACGGTCACCGCGAGCGCTTGCGCTCCCGTGTTTCCCGATTGCCCGGCGACGACCGGCAGGAGGACCGCCAGGGCCGGGATCGCGGCGATCAGTCCCTCGAACGCGCCGACGACCGCCGCGGCGAGAAACGCCGTCAGCAGGTTGATCTGAAGCCACGGCTGTCGCTTGCGGATCGCGAAGGTCGCGGGGGACAACGCACGCTCTTCCCCGCTCGCGCCGACCATGGTCAACGTGCTCGCGAGCGACTCCTCCTGGACGGCCTGAACGATCTCGCGCGCGTGGACCACCCCCAGGAGTCGTCCGTCGAAGTCGACGACCGGGAGCCGGCTGAGCTGCTGGTCTTCGAAGGTCTGGCAGACCTCGTCGCGGCTCGCGAGAGCCGACACGGAGGGCGGCATGCTCTGCACCAGGTCGGCCAGCGGCGTCCCCGGCTCCGCGAGCACCACCTCCTGCAGAGTCACGACACCCGAAAGACGTCCTTCCGGGTCGACGAGAAAGATCTCGCCGATGCGGCGGTCGCGAAACCGACGCAGGCGCCGAACGACCGCCGTGACGGTCGCATCGGGAGTGAACGTCGTGACCCGGGGGTCCATGAGACGCCCCGCCGTGTCCGGCGGGTAATCGGCGAGCTCTCGTAGCTCGTCGGCGAGCGCCGCGTCCAACGTCTGAAGACAACGCTCCCGATCCTCCGCGTCCAGACGCGCCACCCATGCCGCCGCCCGATTCGGCACCTCGCGGGCGAGGACCTCGCGAACGATCTCCGCGGGCAGAGAGACGAGAAGGCTGCAGGCCCGATCCGCCGCGAGATGCCGGAGAATCGCCGAGACGCGCTGCGGGGGCTCCTGGCTCAGGAGCTCTGCGGCGTCGGCGTCTCCCGCCGCTTCGATCACCCGCGCCGCGGCCGCGGGAAACTCGCGAATGAGCGCGCGCGCCATGTCGAGCTCCGCCGTCTTCGATCGAGAGGTGGTCATCGTCATCTTCCTCCCCGGCCGGCCGTTCCCGCCAGGACGTCGAGCACCGCAGAGATCCCGGCCGAGAACAGCTCGCCGAGCGCCTCGCCCGTGTCCTTCTCGGCGACGGGCCGACCGTGCAGCTCGGCTTCGAGCCGACGCAGCGTCGCGTAGCGGACCGCTCCGAGGTAGCGTCCGTCGGCATCCACGACCGGGAGCGCGTGGACCTCCTTCCAACCCGGATGCTCGACGATCGCCACCGAGGGGGCCTCGGCCTCCAGGCGTCTCGGGGCGCGCTTCATCACCTCGGAGAGAAGGCTGCGCGGCCTCGCGAGGAACAGCTCGCGCAGGTTCAAGACTCCGACCAGACATCCGGTCCGATCGACGACGTAGACGTTGTAGTGTGCGTCCTTCGGCCGCTCCCTCACCCGGGAGACGGCCTCGCGGGCGGTCAGATCCTCGGGGATCGCGAGCACCGCCGGGTCCATGAGCGCACCGGCCGTGTCGGGAGGGAACCGCAGGACCGCACGCAGTCGTTGCGCGTGTGCCCCGGTCAGCCTGTCGAGGATGGCCCCCCGCGCCGCCTCGTCGATCCGGCGCAGCAGAGCGGACGCGACGTCCGGCTCGAGCTTCGCCGTGATCGCGGCCGCACGCTCCGGATCGACGGCAGCGAGGCTCGCCGCGGCGGCGTTCGGCGCCATCGCGCGCACCGCGGCCGCGGCCTCACCGACGGGAAACTGCCGGAGCAGCCGCGCGCCCTCCTGAACCGCGACGCGCTCGAGGACGTCGGCCGCGCGCTCCGGGTATTGCTGAACGAGCTCTCGAGCCAGACGGGCTTGCAGCTGTCGAGCACCCATGAATCCTTCTTACACCGACCGGAGCGTGCTATGCCACGGCTCACGGCCCGAATGCCGTCGTGTCGAGGGAGAGACGATGAAAGACGCCGTTGACCTGACCACGCTCCGAGAGCTCCTCGAAGGCTCTCTGGCGGACTTGACGACGCGGATCGCGGAGCTCCTTCCCAGCCTGATCAACGCGACCCTGCTCGTCCTCTTCGGTTGGCTTCTGGCGTTCCTGGTCGACCGTCTGGGCACGCGAGCCCTCCGGAAGATCGGCGTCGATCGAGCGGCCGCACGGCTCCAGTTCGTTCCCGCTCTGGAGCGTGCCGGCGTCGGCGGGAGCGCGGCCCGGCTCGTAGGTCGGCTGTCGTTCTGGCTGATCCTCCTGACGTTCCTGCTCTCCGCGATTCGCGCACTCGACCTGCCGGTGGCGACCGCCGCGCTCGACAGGCTGATCGCGTACCTTCCGCACGTCGCCGGCGCCGTGCTGATCTTCCTGGCCGGGATGCTCGCCGCTCGCTTCACCGGAAACCTGGTGGCCTCGGCGGCGGGTGCGGCCGGATACCTCACGGCGCGGCGGATCGGGTTCGCGGCTCACGGGTCCGTCGTCGTCCTGGTCGTCGTCGTGACCCTCGAGCAGCTCGGAGTGCCCACCGCCGTCCTTCTCGGTCCGTTGACCGTCGTACTCGCGGCGGGCGTCCTGAGCGCGGGTCTCGCGTTCGCACTCGGCGCGCGTCCCGTCATCACGCACATTCTCGCCGGCCACTTCCTGAAGCAGTCGCTCCCGCGACAGACTTCCGTCGAGGTACGCGGCAAGCGCGGCGTCGTCGAACGCGTCGGCCCGACCGACACGCTGCTGCGAAACGGAGACGAGTCGTGGAGCGTTCCGAACGCACAGCTCCTCGAAGACGTCGTGATTCGCTGAGCCGGCCCCGTCCACCCAAGCCCCGAGGTCCACACGCATCCATGCCGAAGATCCGAAAGCTCGTTCTCGACGTCCTCAAGCCGCGGCGGCCGAGCGCACCCGAGTTTGCGACGGCCATCGCCGCCCTCGGGCCCGACCACCGCGTGATCCTCGACGTTCAGGAGATCGACGAGAAGACGATCACGACGGCGATCACCATCGAAGGGAGCGCCCTCGATCTGGCGCGCATCGAAGAGGTCGTCAAGCGAATGGGCGGCGCCGTCCACAGCGTCGATCACGTCGAGGTTTGGGGCGACGACGAGCCGACCCCCTGAGCCCGGGACCCTTCTCCACCGTCATGCCCGACTTCCGCGAGCTCCGTCGCCTGATCGAGATCACCCGCTCGGAGCAGATCGCCCGCCGCTACCTCGTCACGAACGGGTTCGACGCTTCGCTGACCATGCTCGGCCTCGTCGTCGGCTTTCGTGCGACGGAGAAGTCGAGTCCCGAGATCGCCCTCGCGGCGTGCTTCGGGACGTCGGTGGCCCTGGCCGTCAGCGGCTTCGTGAGCACCTACGCGAGCGAATCCGCGGAGATGCAGCGCGACCTCCACGATCTGACCCGCGCGATGCTCGACGACCTGGACGAGAGCGCGCATCGACGCGCGACGCAGTACGTTCCGATCCTCGTCGCGGCCGTGAGCGGACTCTCCCCCTTCGTCGTGGCGCAGCTCATCGCCGCGCCGCTCTGGCTCCATCGATTGGCCATCCCCCTGGCGCTGCCGACGTTCGAGGTGAGCATCGCGATGGCCCTGGTCGTGCTCTTTCTCTTCGGTGCACTCCTGGGGCACGTCGGTCGCGGCGGTCGGATCGTCGCGGGCCTGCGCCTTCTCGCCGTCGGGGTCCTCACGGCCGTCCTCATCGCCCTGGCGGCGCCGTCGTGAGCGCGCTCCTCGACCTGGTGATGCTCGCCGCCGGGATCGCGCTCCTCATCGGCGGCGGCGAGGGGCTCGTCCGGGGCGCCTCCGGCCTGGCCCGGCAGCTCGGCGTCTCACCGCTCGCGATCGGCCTGACCGTCGTCGCCTTCGGCACGAGCGCGCCGGAGCTGGCCGTGAACGTCCTCGCCGCGATTCGCGGCGACACGGGCGTGTCCTTCGGCAACGTCGTCGGATCCAACATCGCGAACGTCGGGCTCATCCTCGGATGCGCGGCGCTCGTTCGGCCACTGGAGGTCCAGAGCGCGGTCATCGTGCGTGAAATGCCGATGATGCTGGTCGCGTCGGCGGCCGCGCTCGTCCTCGGACTCGACCGGGCCTCCGGGCGAGCCGAGGTCTACGACCGGGGAGACGGGATGGCCCTGCTCCTCTTCTTCTCGATCTTCCTCTACTACACGATCGCCGAGGTGCTTCGCGGCCGCCGCACCGATCCCCTCGTCCACGAGTCGAAGAGCGCGACGCCCCCCCCGGGCACGACCGGCTTCAGCGTGCTGCTGGCGGTCGCCGGACTGCTCGGGCTCGCGCTCGGCGCCGAAGGCACCGTGCGGGGAGCCGTGTCCCTCGCCGAGACCCTCGGCGTCCCGCGCGCGATCGTCGGCCTGACGCTCGTCGCGGTCGGGACGAGCCTTCCCGAGCTCGTGACGAGCGTGGTCGCCGCCCGCCGCGGTCAGGTCGACCTGGCGGTCGGCAACGTCGTCGGCTCGAACATCTTCAACCTGCTGTTCGTGCTGGGCGTCACGTCGACGATCCGACCGGTGGCGATTCCGGCGGGGGGCGTCGTCGACCTGAGCGCGATGGCGCTCTTCTCGGCCGCCCTCCTCTTCCTCGCGGCGACACACGGCAACCGGCTCGTACGGTGGGAGGGGGGAGTCCTCCTCTTCGCCTACCTCGCGTACGTCGTCGCGCGCGTCGTCTAGTCGAGAGCCGTGTGAGCACTCGGCGGAATCCGTTTCGAGAGTTGCGGATCGGCGCTCTGACGGACTGGCTCCCCGAGATAGTGTTCCAGAAGGGCCGTGGCCCGGGTTCTCGGCCGCGGTCGCCGATTGTGCTGCGGCTTACCCTACGGCCCTGCAACGGAATCGCAGTCGTGCACGAGCGTCGTATTGACGATCTTGGTTCCACTGAGGTCTCAAATCGACCCCGGGCCAGTTGAGAGATTCACCTGATCGAGCGGGCTCACGCCTCGGAGTCTGCTCGACGTGATCACGACGTTCGTCGCATTGCTCGCGACAAGGTCAATCTGCTGTGCGAGCAGCGTGGCCTTGCGCAGCGTCAGACCATTGGGCGTCGTGATCTCGATCGTACGATCCGCCTGCGACAGCCGGATGCCCTTGATCTTCGACGCCGCGATCGTTCCGCTGCCGTCGGGCTGACCGACGGTGAGAGCGTTCGCGGCAACGCTGATCTCTTCGCCGCTCAGCTTGAGGGCGTCTGCGGTGATGTCCCCCGTGGCGGTGATCTCGATTCGTGCCGCGCCCTTGCTCGCCTTCAGATCGCCGCGTCCGTGCACGAGAACGTCGTTGGCAGTAAGCTGGACAACGTTCCCGGATAGCTTCGGGTTGGTCATCTCCAGGCGGCCACCAGCGGTGACCACGAGCCCCGATCCTCGAAAGCGGTCGTGTGCGGTCACGTCTCCGGCGACATCGAGGATGACTCCGTCGGCGATGAGCTTGCTCTTCTCATGAAGAACGGCATTGCCTTCGACGTCGATGATGATGGAGCCGCCGAACTGCTTCGTGACTCCTCGAATCGACCCCTCCAACTCGAAATCTCCGGCAACCTCGGCTTGGAAAGACCAATCCCCAACCGAGACCTTGCCACCCAGAAGCAAGCGGTTCCCCGAAACGACGCGGACATTTCCGCTCTTCTGCGAGAGATTCGCTGCGTGGATCAGGATGTCGCTGCCGGGCGCGGTCTTCCAGGAGACATCGACGGTGCCGGGTGGGCGAAGGCTCGGGATCTTCTTGACGCTGGGCGGGCAGACGATCGAGCCGTGCGGTGGCACGGGTCCAGGGTAGGTTCCGCCGGAACCGAGGAGGTCGTCTATTGGCCCATCATCCGTTCCGGGGTCGAAACAGCCGTCGTCAGCCACGTCGAAATAGCAGAAGCCTGGATCGGACGGACACGGGTAGTCGAAGGCCGAGGCCGGAACGGCCGTCAAGGCTAGAAAGATAGCGGCGGTCAGCACCCTCATGGGCGTATCGTCTCCCCCCCGATACGAACCGGACAAGAGTGCGATGCACTGATTCACCAGCCAGTCGCCCCGGACTCAGGCGGCCTGGCCGCCCTCCCGCTTCGACACAGCCCCCGTCCCAGTCTTGCTGCCACGGCGCCGTCAGCCGGGTCATACCCGTGGCTGACAGGGCCGGACGCCTCCTCGCCGAGAAGAGCCGCCGCGCGGGTTTCAAGTCACCGCTTGGACCCGCAGCCGATGGTCCGAGATCTTCGTCGAGACTGCCCGCGCCTCTACGGAACCACGGTATCGCAGTTCGTCGCCAGCGTGGCGCTCTGAACCGTTGCGCCGGTCAGGTCGCAGGTGGAGCCAGCGCCAGCCGAAACCGTGAACGTTGGCGAAGCCTTCTTCCCCTTCAAGACACTATCACGAACATTCACTGTCGTGCCGGAAGTGTCGATCAAAACCTCGGCGGCGCTCACCAACGCCACGTTGGTGAGATCAATGGCTCCGGTCGCGAGGATATCGACACTCCCGCCAATCTCGCGCACTTGCGTGATCTTCGACTTCCGCGTTTTCCCGTCGTCCTCGACGCCAATGGTGACGTTCGCCCCGGACACGGCGATCGGGGCGTCGGTTCTCATGATCAGGCTATCGACGACCACGTCGCCGCGGGTAGCGGTGATGTCTGCGCTCGTCGGAGAGAACTCCCCCTTCATCTTTATCTTCGACTTGCCTACCACGAAGACGTTCGCGCCCTCGGCCTTGAACCGCACGCTGCTCCCGGTGATCACAAAGGTCGCGTTGTTCATGGTGACATCACCAGACGCCTCGAGGAAGACGTCTGCAGGTGTCGTAGGCAAGAACCTCGCTGTGATCTTGACTTTCTCCAGAAGCTCCACGTTGCCGGAAATCGCTTCAGCGAAAATGCCGGCAGCTCGGAAACGCGCTTTCGGACCGATCGTCACGTTCCCCCCGGTCGCGCTCATGGAGACGATTCCATCGACGATCGCTTGCTTCAGATCGACCCCCTTCTCCACGACGACGTCCCCACTGGCCTCGAGAACGGCGTCGCGTCTCCCTCTTACGGTCTCCCCAAGCAGGATGTCCCCGCCGGAGACGATTGCGAAGTCATCCACGCCGTCGATCTTGGCTGCGTAGAAGAGAACGCTGCTTCCGGCCGCGGTCGCCAAGCGAATATCGGTGGCCGTCGCAGTCAGCCGCTTCACGCTAGGCGGGCACACGAGCGACCCTGGAGGAGGAACCGCCGGGAAACTCGACGAGGACTCGATATCCGCGTTGATCGGCCCGACGTCTGGACCCGCATCGAAACACCCGTCGTCCGCCACGTCGCGATAGCAGAACCCCGGATCCGCTGGGCAAGGGTACTCGGCCGCCAGCACTCCAACCGGCGAGATCGTAATCGCAACGATCGTCGCGATGCCCCAGAGGCCGATTCCGTTCATGTCTCTCATCGCTCGTCGAGCGATCCTGGCACCGTTGCTTGCCATGTGCAGCGACTTTGTCGTGGGTCGATGCGGCTGATTCTCACCCATGCCTTGCCTTCTCTTCCGCCCGTCTCGTGAACGGCGACGACGATAGCGTCCCAACCGAGGGCCGTCTCGACGTCCCCCCCACGGCACCCGTTTCGCTCTCGCCGCGCTACGAGAGTTCGGGGCGAGCCTCAGACGGCGTCTTCGATCTTCAGCTTGCCTCGCAGATCCGGCTTCATGAACTTCCCGCTCGCGTTTCGCGGGAGCGGTTCGTCCAGGAGCCAGATGTACCGGGGCACCTTGAAGGCCGCGATGCGCTCCTTCACGAACGCGCGCAGCGCCGCGGGGTCGACCGTCGCGCCGTCGGCGAGCACGACCGCAGCCCCGACCTCTTCGCCGAGGCGATCGTCGGGGACGCCGATCACCGCACACTCCGCGACCGCCTCGTGCTCGAAGATCGCGGACTCGACTTCCGCGCAGTAGACGTTTTCACCGCCGCGCAGCAGCATGTCCTTCGCCCGGTCCACGATCGCGATGAACCCGTCGTCGTCGATCCGCGCGATGTCTCCGGTGTGCAACCAGCCATCCTGGATCGTCTCGGAGGTCGCCTCCGGTCGATTCAGGTAGCCGCGGATCACCTGGGCGCCGCGGACGCAGAGCTCACCGACGCCACCGTCTTGCACGGGCTTGCCGTCGGGGCCTTTGATCATCACCTCGAACGAGGGCAGGATCGGGCCCGCCGTCTCGGGCTTGTCGAGGAAGTAGTCGGCCGAGTTCATCGTGATGACGCCGCAGGCCTCGGTCATCCCGTAGCCGGTGCCCGGGCGCGCGCTCGAGACCTTGGCCTCGATCTTCTCGACGAGATCCGGCTGGATGGCCGCACCACCGCCACCGAGCGACTTGAGCGAAGACGTGTCCGTCTTCGCGAAGTTCTCGTGCGCGATGAGCTCGCGCGACATGACGGGAACGCCCGAGAGGGTCGTCACCCGCTCGCGCTCGATGAGCTCCAGGGCCGCCCCCGCGTCCCATTTGTACATGAGCACGAGCTTCGCTCCCGTGAGGGACGCACCGTGCATGACGCAGTTGCAGGCCGTCACGTGGAACAGCGGCGTGACGACGAGGAAGCACGGCGGATGGGACGGAGCGGCGGCCGGATCCTTGTCGACCTTGCGCCCCGCGGCGGCGAGAGCGGCGGGCGAAGCCGAGTTCCAGAACGCCATGCTCATGATGTTGTTCGTGCACCCGCGGTGCGTGAGCTGCGCTCCCTTGGGTCGTCCCGTCGTACCAGACGTGTAGAAGATGCACGCATCGGAATCCGGATCGATCTCGACGTCGGGCGGCGCGCCGCCGCCGGCGACGAGCTCCGACCACGGAACGGATCCGGCGGGCGCGTCGTCCATGCGCACCGTGACGAGCTGCAGGTCGCCGACCTGGTCGCGGACCGAATCGAGACGCTCGACACGCTCACGGTCGGCGATCAGGATCTTCGGCTTCGCATCGTTCAGCGCGTACGCCATCTCCGGTCCCGTCCACCACGCGTTCATGCCGACGACGCTCGCCCCGACGGAGATCGTCGCCCAGTACGCGAGAACCCACTCGGGATAGTTCCGCATCGAGATCGCGACGCGGTCACCGGGCTTCACGCCGAACCGGTCGACCAGCGAGCGGGCCGCCGCGGCCACGAGAGCGTGCGCTTCGGCGTAGGTGATGCGCTCGTCTTCGTACACGAGGTAGACCGCGTCCCCGTGGCCCGCCGTCCCCTGCCACACCTGCCGCATGTCGGCCGGCGCGTTCTTGTACGCGCGCAGAGGAAGGCCGCCCACGTCCACGGTGACGATCTCGAACGGCGCGCCCTCGCCCGTCAGCTGGGCCGTGAC
>JAUIFY010000241.1 GCA_030430245.1 bacterium
CATCGCCAGGACGACGATGCGGCCGACCCAGACCCTGCCACTCCCCCGATTCACTCCGTTGTGACTAACAGGTCCGCCGAGGGGAAGGAAATCACGCCCCGGCGCCGCGGCCGCGCCCGGAGAGGACCTCGCGCAGGAACCGACCCGTGTGGGAGCGGTCGCAACCCGCCACGACCTCGGGCGTCCCCTGGACGACGATCTCGCCGCCGGCCTCGCCGCCCTCCGGCCCCAGGTCGATCACGTGGTCGGAGACCTTGATGACGTCGAGATTGTGCTCGATCACGAGCACGGTATTGCCTCCGTCCACGAGCCGACGGAGCACTTCGAGAAGGCGCCGGACGTCTTCGAAGTGCATTCCCGTCGTAGGCTCGTCGAGAATGTAGAGCGTCTTCCCCGTCGCGCGACGCGAGAGCTCCTTCGCGAGCTTGATCCGCTGCGCCTCGCCCCCGGAGAGCGTCGTCGCCGATTGGCCCAGGTGTACGTAGTCGAGCCCGACGTCGCGAAGCGTCTCGAGCCGATTCCGACACGCCGGCACCGCGGATAGGAAGTCGAGCGCCTCGGCCACCGTCATCTCGAGAACGTCGGCGATCGACTTTCCCTTGTACAGGACCTCCAGCGTCTCGCGGTTGTACCGACGGCCGCCACACACCTCGCACGTCACGTAGACGTCCGGGAGGAAGTGCATCTCGATCTTCAGCAGTCCATCGCCCGTGCACGCCTCACACCGACCGCCCTTCACGTTGAACGAGAAGCGGCCCGGCTCGTAACCACGCACGCGAGACTCGGGAAGCTGCGCGAACAGATCGCGAATCGGCGCGAACAGACCCGTGTACGTGGCCGGGTTCGACCGAGGCGTCCGACCGATCGGGGCCTGATCGATGTCGACGACCTTGTCCAGAAGCTGCCACCCCTCGATTCCGTCGCAGGGGCCCGGGATGTCCTTCGCCCGGTAGAGCCGACGCGCCAGACTCTTCCACAAGGTGTCGACGATGAGCGACGACTTGCCCGAACCCGAGACGCCCGTCACGCACGTCATCGTTCCGAGCGGGATGTCGACGTCGAGGTGCTTCAGATTGTTGAGACGCGCGCCGCGAATCTCGAGCTTCCAACCGTTCCCGCCCGCGCGGTGCTCCGGGACCGGGATCTCGAGCCGGCCGGCGAGATAGCTCCCCGTCAGGGACTCCGAGACGGCTTCGACCTCGTCCGGCGTGCCCTGCGCGACGATCCGTCCCCCGAGTCGGCCGGCACCCGGCCCGAGATCGATCACGTGATCCGCCGCGAGCATCGTGTCGCGATCGTGCTCGACGACCAGGACCGAGTTGCCGAGATCCCGTAGACGCTCGAGCGTCCGCAGCAGGCGGTCGTTGTCACGCTGATGTAGACCGATGGACGGCTCGTCGAGAACGTACACGACTCCCACGAGCGACGAGCCGATCTGCGTCGCGAGGCGGATGCGCTGCCCTTCGCCCCCGGACAAGGTACCGGCACTCCGGTCCAGGGTGAGATAGGTGAGGCCGACGTCGCGGAGGAATCCGAGGCGCTCGACGATCTCCTTCAGGATCAGCCGCGCGACCACGAGCTTCTGCGGTGCGAGCTCGAGGGCCGCGAAGAACGCGTACGCGTCGTCGATCGAGAGCGCCGTGAGCTCGGTGATCGAGCGCCCCCCCAGGCGGACGTACTCCGCCAGAGGGCGCAGGCGGCGCCCGCCGCACCCCTCGCACGGCAGCACGCTCTGGTACGACTCGAGGTCCTCCCGCCGCGTCGCGGACTCGGTCTCGCGGTACCGCTTCTCCAGCAGGGTCACGATCCCGGCGAACGGCCGGGACACCTTCCGCCCGCGACCCACCGCGATCTCAACCTTGGTCTTGCCCGTTCCGTGGAGCAGCCGATGGCGCGCCCCCTCGGGGATGTCGCGCCACGCCGTGTCGATCTCGAACCCGAAGTGGGCACCGAGCGACGCCAGCATCGGACGGTACGCATCCAGCCGCCGTCCCCACGGCGCGATCGCCCCGTCCACGATCGAGACGGAATCGTCCGGCACGATCTTCTCGGGATCGAACACCCGACGCGCACCGAGGCCGCTGCACACCTCGCACGCCCCGTGCGGGCTGTTGAACGAGAACAGCCGGGGCTCGATCTCGGAGTACGATACTCCGCAGTCCGGACACGCCAGCTTCTGGGAGAAGAGGTGCTCTTCGATCGGCGCATCGCGATCGGCCTGGCGCTCGACGCGCACGAGATCCCCTCCGTAGCGAAAGGCGGTCTCGAGCGAATCGGCGAGCCGCTTCTCGATTCCGCGCTTCACGATCAACCGGTCCACCACGACGTCGATCGTGTGCTTCAGAGTCTTCTTGAGGACGATGTCCTCTCCCAGATCCCGCATCTCGCCGTCGACGCGCACCCGCGCGAAGCCTGCCCGACGAAGGTCGAGAAGCTCTTTCTTGTACTCGCCCTTGCGATCCCGAACGAGCGGCGCCAGGACGTGGATGCGGACGCCTTCGTCCCACCCCGCCACGCGGTCGACGATCTGCTGCACCGTCTGCGACGTGATCTCCTTGCCGCACCGGTGGCAATGAGGCGTCCCGACACGGGCGTACAGAAGCCGGAGGTAGTCGTAGATCTCGGTCACGGTCCCGACGGTGGAGCGCGGGTTCCGCGACGTGGTCTTCTGCTCGATGGAGATCGAGGGCGACAAGCCGTCGATCGAATCGACGTCCGGCTTCTGCATCTGCTCCAGGAACTGCCGCGCGTACGCCGACAGCGACTCCACGTACCGCCGCTGCCCCTCGGCGTAGATGGTGTCGAAGGCGAGAGACGACTTGCCGGAGCCCGAAAGCCCCGTGACGACGACGAGCTCGTTGCGAGGAATCGTGACGTCGATGTCGTCGAGGTTGTGCTCGCGCGCGCCGCGCACGACGATCTGGTCGGCCATGCCCCGGGTCTACCTCTTCGCGATCCGGATGTAGCGCGTGAGATCCTCCCGGTCGATCAGCGAGAGGATCTCGATCCGCCCCGCGTCGCCGAGTCGATAGATCAGACGGACGTCCGAAGCGATCCGGATCCGGTAGTGCCCGGCGAGCCCCTCGAGCGGAATGGCGCGCAGGCTCGGGTGGCGCCAGTCCTCGGCGAGCCGCACGATCTTCTCGAACGCGATGCGAAGGATCTTTCGGTCCCAGGCCTTGATCGAGTCGTAGAACTCGGCCGTGAACACCGGAAGGCTCCACGCGCTCGGGTCGGCCCGCTCCTCTCCCGGTGCGTCGGCCTGCCCCCCGACCGGACGCCGCTGCTGCGCCTCCCGGAGCTCGCCCGAGAGCCTCTCGTTCTCGTCGTTCGCGGCGCCGAGCTTGTCCTCGAGCCCCTCGAGCCGTCGCTCCGCCCGGTCGAGCTCCCCCTGCAGCCGGACGACCTCGCCGGCGGTCCCCTCGCCCAGGCGCGCCCGGATCTCGTCGCGCTCCCGGATCGCGCGAACGCTCTCCGTCTCGGCATCGGCGCGACCCTGCCTCTCGGCCTTCAGCGAACGATGCGCCTCGGCGAGAGCGGCCTCGAGCTCCGCGACCCGGCTCTTCATGTCGCCGGCACGCTTCAGCGCTCGGGCCCGGCTCCGCTTCGCGCTCTTCGTCTCCTTCTCGATCCGCTCCGCCACGTCCTCCGGCGCCGGCGCCGCAGTGGGCTCGGCCTCGGCGCGTGCCTGCTCCTCTTCCTTCGCGCGGGCCTCGGCAGCGTCGAACTCCTCGATGATCGCCTGGACGAGCTCCGTCGCGAGATCGCCGGCACTTTCGGGCCCCGACGACAGGATCGCCCACGCGAGATCGCGCGGCGGATCCTGGGAGCGCAGGACGAGCTCGGTCAAAGCGGCTCCCGCATCGTCGGTCGCGACAGCCGACGCGAGCGGCGACGCCCCCACCTCGCGCAGTAGGACCCGGTCGACTTCCCCCGCGACCTCCGCGTCGGACTCGTAGAAATCGACGAGCGTCCACGCGAGCTCCCAGGGCGAGAGCTTCTCGATCCGCGTCCCCTTGGGCGCGGTTCCGAGAGCGCCGACCAGGCGCCGGAGGCTCTTCTTCGGAAGGGAGACGACCAGGAACGTCGTCCGTTGGTCGTCGCTCAGAGGCGAGAGATAGGCCAAGATCGCCGCGCTTCAGTCGTCGCCGGGCTCGAGCTCGCCGACGCGACGAGCCTGGTCTGCCGCGTTGCCGACGTAGGTCTCCGGACGCAGCGCCAGCAGCGCCGACTTCGCTTCCTCGGGAAGCGGCAGGCTCTCGATGAACGCGGTCAGGGACGCGCCGTCGATGCGCTTCCCTCGCGTGAGCTCCTTCAGCCGCTCGTACGGCCGGTCGACGCCGAAGCGGCGCATCACGGTCTGGATGGGCTCGGCGAGCACCTCCCAGGCACCGTCGACGTCCGCCGCGATGCGATCTCCGTCCAGTGCGAGGCGCCCGATCCCCCTCTTCGTCGACTCGAAGGCGATGAGCGAGTGCGCGAGCGCGACGCCCACGTTCCGGAGGACCGTGGAGTCCGTCAGATCACGCTGCCAACGAGAGATGGGCAGCTTCTCGGCGAGATGACCGAGCAGGGCGTTCGCGACCCCGAGGTTCCCCTCCGAGTTCTCGAAGTCGATCGGGTTGACCTTGTGGGGCATCGTCGACGACCCGACTTCGCCCGCCACGACCTTCTGACGGAAGTAGCCGAGGGAGATGTAGCCCCACATGTCGCGGTCGAAGTCGAGCAGGACCGTATTGAAGCGACGGAGCGCGTCGAACAGCTCCGCGATGCAGTCGTGCGGCTCGATCTGCGTGGTGTGCGGGTTCCAATCGAGGCCGAGCGACTCGACGAACTCTCGCGCGACGACCTCCCAATCGACGTCCGGGTACGCGGATCGATGGGCGTTGTAGTTGCCCACCGCCCCGTTCATCTTTCCGAGGATCTCGACCCGTGCCAGGCCGCGGCGCTGTCGCAGAAGCCTCGCCGCCACGTTGGCCATCTCCTTCCCCAGCGTGGTCGGCGACGCGGGTTGGCCATGCGTCCGCGAGAGCATCGGACGCTCGGCATGCTCGGTGGCCAACGCCTGGATGGCCTCGATCAGCTCGTCCGCGGCGGGAAGCACGCAATCGCGCCGCGCCTCGAGCAGGATGAGACCATACGCCAGGTTGTTGATGTCCTCCGACGTACAGGCGAAGTGGAGAAACTCCGACACCGCCTGCAGCTCCCCGCAGCCCTCGATCCGTTCCTTCAGGAAGTACTCGACCGCCTTGACGTCGTGGTTCGTCTCGGACTCGATCTCCTTCACACGGCGCGCGTCCTCCTCCGCGAAATCCCGCACGATGCCGTCGAGAAGCGCCCGGGCCGACTCCGAGAGCGGCGGAACCTCGCTCACCCCGGGAATCGCGGCCAGGCATTGCAGCCAGCGAACCTCGACCAGGACCCGCTGGCGGATGAGGCCGTACTCACTCGCGATCGGCCGCAAGGCCGCGGCCTTCCCGGCATAGCGACCGTCCACGGGCGAGATCGCCGTGAGGGAGGAAAGCTCCATGCCCTCCTTGTAGCGAATCCGGGATCCGGGTTCAGGTGCGCGGCGCCGGGCGCAATGCCTGCACGGGCGCGGGCTTCCGCACCACCAGGAGGGCACAGAGGGCGAGCTGCCCGACGGCCAGCGTCGAAACGCCGATCGCGCCTCCCCCGCCGTCCTGCGCCAGGAGGGCGAGCCCACTCGCCGCGGTGGCGAGGACGAGGCCGGTCCAGACCGCCCCCCGGCTCTCCACCCTGGAGAGCTGCGACGTCCCGGAGGCGAACCACCGGGCCAACGCGAGGGACACGACACACGCCGCGGCCGCGAACCCGACGAACGCGACGACGGCTGGAGGATGCGCGACCGCGAGCCCGAACACGAACAAGACCAGGTAGTGCAGCGGAACGACCGCGAGAGACGAAACGCCCCGCAGGTGAAGCGGCTGCAACGACGCCGCGAGCCACGTGCTGCGGTGAGCGAGCAGAACCGCCAGGAGGCTCGCGCAGACCACGGTCAGACTCTGCGCGAAGAACGTGGTCGTGACGACTCCCCATCGAAGCGCCGGCCGGCCGGCCGCCGCGAGCGCCTTCGCCACGACCACCGAGCCGACGATGCCGACGACGAGCAGGGCATACGTCGCGAGATCGCCGGAGCGGATTCGATCGCTCCAGCGCTCCGCGGCCCGTCCCATCACGTACCCCGCGAGCGGATAGAACAGCCATGGGAACGGATTGTACGCGATTCCTTCGATCCCCTTCGTGCCCGTGACCCATCCGGCGATGGCTCCGGCGTGGGCCCCGAGCCGCGCCATGGCCAGAGGTCCGACCACGAACCGCACACCGAGTACGGCGACGGCCAGGACGGTCGCGAGCGCGATGGGGTGGCGGGTGCCGCGGACCTTCTCGAGGGCCAAGGTCGAGACCCCGATGAAGCCGAGGAAATCGAGCCCCAGCCAATGGCCGTTCTGCCAGGCCAGGAGCACGTCCGCGCAGACGAGAATCGCGACCTTGTTGGCGAGCCCGTACCGGTGGGTCGCCTCGCGGTCGGCGAGGGGAGCGATGCCATGACCGAGCCCCGTCAGGAGAAAGAACACGACCGGCGCGAAGCTCCCGAGGTACGTGAGGAACCCCTCGATCGTCTTCCGGGACGGCTCGTCTCCGTACCAGTCGACACCGGCGTGATTGAAGATCATCAGCAGCGCGGCGAAACCGCGCAGTACGTCGAGCTCATTCCAGCTCTGGCGCATCGGCCGACCCCTTCGGGACCGCCGCCGGCCGCCGGAGATCTCGTCCCGCCTCGATCAGAGCCCGCTCTTTCGGTGCCTCACCCGCCGGTTGGTCGAGGTACTCGCGCGCCCCCCAGCTGCCCCACTTGCTCGGTGCTCCAACGTCGTTGAACGCGACGAAGAGCCCTCCCCCCTGCGCCGCCCAGTGACGCAGGTGTCGCGCGTACAGGTCGTACATGCGCGGGCTTCGATTCGCGTTGACGAAGAGGTCGGTGAGGAGCATGTCGTTCTCGGCCCCGCCGTATCCGACGAGGTGCTGGCCCCCCTCGTAGGCGACGAGACCGACGCCGAACCGCCGGGCCACCTCGGCCTGCCGACCGATCTGCTCCCTGTTCTCGCCGTCGATCTCCTTCTCGAGCGCGTCGAGGAGCTTCGCCGTCGGCCACTCCGAGATCTCGGACGCGGTCTCGGGTTTACCGTACGATCCGCCGAAGTAGGGAGCGATGCCGAGCGCGTCGAAGTGCTCGCTCGCGTCGTTCCACTCGAGGATCTTCTCGCTGACCCACGGCGTCGCGGCTTGCGAGCCGGCGACGCGCACGAGCCGCGCCGTCCCGCCGAAGACACGCTCGAAGATCTTCATGACCTCGACGCTCCGCTGCGAGTAGTACCGAAGCTGGGCGAGGAACGGGTCGTCGCTGAGGCTCGCGGCGATGCCGCGTTCCTTCAGGTAGCCCGCCTGCTTGAACATCGAGTTCCACGGCTCGTTGGTGTACTCGACGTACACCTTGCGCGATGGCCGCAGCCGCCGGCGCACCGTTTCGGCGAACTTCGTCACGTAGGCATCCGAGGCGCCGTGTGGAATCGTGAACCATGGATCGGCGCCCAGCACGTTCGCGAGCTCGATCATCACCTCGAGCGGCACCCCTTTCTCGGTGCTGTACCGGGCGTCCTCGGGCCGCGGCCGATCCGCCCACTCCACGATGGGGCTGGCGTTCGTACGCTGCCACTCCATGAAGCGAAGGACCGGGAACGGACGGAGGCGCTCGAGGAACCGGGGATGGAAGGTCGCCTCCCCGCCGTCGAAGCCCGGCATCCACACGTGGATGTTCCGAACGGGGTCGGCCGGCTCGCTCGATCGCACCTCGAGGAGCAACCCTCCGTTTCCGGGCGCGACGAAGGCGGAGAGACGTCCCGGCTTCTCCTCGCCGACGTCGATCACGTCGAACCGGTTCATCGCGACCTCTCCGGTCCCATCGTACGAGACGACGTATTCGCCCGGAGGATAGTGCCCGTCGATCTCCCGGACCATCAGCGTCTGCACCGACTGCCCGGGACGCGGAAGCGGGTCGCCGGTCGGTCCGAGCCGAACGGGGTCTCCCTGCGCACTCCACTTGCGAGACGACTTGAAGACGTCGACGAACGGGAGATTCGTCCCGTAGTCGACGACCGGGGCCAGATTCATCCCCACCCGCGCCGGGCGAGCGCCGACCCACGCCGGGGCCGGCTCGGCCAGCGCCGGCTCGCGAGCCACCACGCACGCGGCGAGGCCGAAAGCGAGGAGCGCCACACGCCCGGGGCTTGCGGGCCGGCGAGGGGATCGAAGGATCCGGGGAAGCTCGGGGAAGCGCATGGAGGAGCACGCCTCAAACCGGGCGCCACCGGCGCGGAAGCAGGCTCTGCACCGAGTGGATCGTTTGTTGGCGAAGGAACTCCCTCTCGCCCCAATCACACAGGAGCCGGTAGATCACGAGGGGTGCGATCCCCACGTACAGCGCGCCGTTGACCGCCAGCGCGTAGAACGCCTCGAGGCGATCGGCCGGCTCGAGGTCGACCCAGCCACCCGTCACGGAAGCGAGTGCGAACCCGATCACATAGGGCGTCAACCCTGGGATCAGGACCCGGAGGCAGTACTCCGAGTTCGAAACACCCAGCTGCTTGTTGGCGTAGCCATAGAAGACGAACGCGCTCAGACACATCGACGACGAGACGGTGACGACGATCATCATCAGCGTCTTGCCGACCGTCAGAAGGCCGACGCCCACCGCCGACGCGACCAGGATGAGCTGCGTGACCGGATACACCAGCTCCTTCTGCGGCTCGTCCATCCCCTTGAACAGCGACGTGCCGGGACCAGTGAGCACGTGCAGTTGGTAGGGCAGTGCGAACCACGCCATGATCAGCGCGGCGTCGTGGAACTTCTCGTCCGGACCGAGCCAGAGGACGAGCAACGGTCCGGCGAAGGCCGCCATCGCGCCCATCATCAGACCCGAGAGGATGCTGTTGTAGCGGCAGCCCTTCAGATAGAGCTTTCGGATCTCCTCGCTCTTGTCCTTCGTGTGGAGGTCCGAGCTCGCCGGCATCAGCGCGGCCGCGAAGCTCGTCGGCAGCCAGGCGCCCATCATCGGAAGCTTCTCTCCCACGTCGAAGAGGCCCGTCGCGCGCACGCCGAGGAACGCCCCGGCGAGCACCTTCTCGATGGAACGCATGAACATGCTGAGCAGGCCGGAGATCTGCACGATGCCCCCATAGCGATAGAACAGCTTCAGCATCGATCGGTCGAAGTTCCGCGGATGGACCGAGAGCTCGGGGAGCGCCTGCCGGCACACGACGAGGCTGGACACGACCTGCAGGAGATAGCGGATCACGAACGCCCACAGCAGGGCCCAGATGCCCAACCCGGCGAAGAGCAGCGCGACGATCAAGACGGCTTCGACGAGAAACGTCGCCACCCAGATCACGTTCGTCCTGTGGATGTACTGCAGGCCGGTCAGAACGTCGCCGAACACGCCAAACGACAGGTCGAGCAGAAACACGGCCGTGGTCACGAAGAGGAGCGTCTGGGCCGTCTCGCGAAACGCCGGCTCCACGTGGAACATTTCCACGACCGCCGGGAGCAGAAACCAGACCCCGGCGAGCAGAGCGAGATTGACCGCCGTGACCACGACGAGCCCGGTCGAGACCAGGCGACTGATCGCGTCGTACTCGCCCTTCGCCGCGTACGACGCCGTGTATCGGACGTAGACGCTCGACACACCGAAGGCGCCCATCCCGAGGTAGCCGATCAGGATGAAGCAGGTCGCCCAGACACCGTACTCCTCGAGACTCAGCTTCGAGAGGATCAGCGGAGGGAGAAAGATCCGGCTGACGAGGTAGATGCCCTTGGACCCGAGTGAGGAAACGACGTTCCTCGATACGACGTCCTTCGCCCGGGCCTTCTCCCCGCTCTCGGCTTCGCTCGACATGGCTCGCGCCTCGGCTCGCGGACACCGGGCTCCGAGCCGGGCCAGCCGCACGCTCTCTCGGGGATATCGGCGAACCCCGTTTTGCACCTTAGGAGCGCCGGTCCGGCCCGCGCGGCCGGAGATCAGCCCGAAGTGCGCGCTCCGGGACCCGTAAAGCCGGGGGATACCGGTGCCGTTAACCCTCCGGGGCGGACCACTGCCCCTGCGCGCTCGAGATGCACGTCGTCGCCCTGATCCCGGCCCTGGTGGCCCTCTACGTCGGATTCAAGAAGGGATTCGTCCGGGCGTACCTGGACGTCTACCTCTTCGCCATCATCCTGCTGCCCGACTACTTCACGA